>PLXR01000155.1 GCA_003151495.1 Opitutaceae bacterium | reverse complement strand
CACGCGCCGCACGAAGTTCCGCCTCCGCGAGGCCGAGGACAGGGCCCACATCCTCGAGGGCTACATCATCGCGCTCGATAACCTGGACGACTTCGTGAAGATCATCCGGGCGTCCTCGAACAGGGACGAGGCCAAGGTGAAGCTGATGGCCAAGTATCCCCTCTCGGAGCGGCAGACGGACGCGATCCTCGAGCTGCGGCTCTACCAGCTGACGGGCCTAGAGCGCGGCAAGATCGAGGCGGAGTACCTGGGGCTCATGAAGCTGATCGAGGAGCTGCGCGGGATCCTCGAGTCCGACGCCAAGCTGCTGGCCCTCATCAAGAGCGAGCTCCTGGAGATGCGGGCGAAGTACGCCTCGCCCCGCCGGACGGAGATCATCGCCGCCACGGGGGAGTTCAGGATGGAGGACGTGATCCCGAACGAGGGCTGCGTCATCACGGTCTCGCACCTGGGCTTCATCAAGCGCACGCGGGTCGCCGACTACCGCTCCCAGAAGAGGGGCGGCAAGGGGATCATAGGGACGGAGACCTACGACGAGGACTTCGTCGAGCACCTGTTCACGGCGAGCACGCACGACTTCATCCTCTTCTTCACGAACACCGGCCAGTGCCACGCGAAGAAGGTCTACGACGTGCCGGAGGGGACGCGGGCGTCCAAGGGCAAGTCGGTCTCGAGCTTCCTGCGGCTGGCCGAGGGCGAGAAGATCGCGGCGATGATCTGCGTCAAGGACTTCGAGGGAACGCGCCACCTGGTCATGGCCACCAAGGGGGGCGTGACGAAGAAGACGAACCTGACCGACTACACCAACGCAACGCGCGAGGGCGGCCTTCGCGGGATAAAGCTCGAGGAGGGGGACACCCTCGTCGGCTGCGTCCTGACGACGGGCCAGAACGAGATCGTGCTCGTGAGCACCAAGGGCCAGGCGGTCCGGTTCAACGAGGAGGACCTCCGCGACCAGGGCCGCGACACGGTCGGGGTGACCGGCATGCGCTTCAAGATTGACGGCGACTACGTGAAGGCGATCGAGGTCTGCGACCCGCTCGACCGGCTCCTGATCGCCCGGGAGGACGGCATCGGCAAGCGGACGCCGTTCGAGGACTACCGTCTGATCAGCCGGGGCGGCACGGGCGTCATAGCGATCGACCTGCCCGAGGATGGATCGGTCAACGTCGCCGGGGCCCTCAGCGTGCGCGACGGGGGCGAGGTGATGCTTCTCACAGCCAAGGGCCAGAGCATCCGCACGAGGGTCAGCGAGATCCGCGAGACAGGCCGCGGCGCGAAGGGCGTCAAGCTCCTCACGCTCGCCGAGGGGGACAAGCTCCTGAGCATCGCGCGGATTGTCGAGACCGAGGAGGAGACCAGCTCCCCCCTGGAGCCGCCCGAGGCCACGGCCTAGCGGGCGACGGGGGGGGACGGGTTCACGTTCCCCCGGAACTTCACGCGGACGCGGCCGGCGCCCTCGATCTCCATGAAGAAGCTTCCCATCGACCCGGGGATGATCTTCACGCGCACGGGCCTGCCCGTCGGCGTCGTGTAATCCTCGCCCGACTCGGTGACCGTCCACTGCTGGCCGTTCGTCAGCGTGAACACGCTCCCGGTGTGCCAGCCGCTGTAGCCCGAAGGGATCATCGCGTCGAGCGTCGTGTAGTCGACCTCGGTGCCCGGCTTCAGGATCACCTTCATCCTGTCGATGATGCCCGCCGACGCCTGCCCCTGGGCCGCCGCGCGGTCCTCGGCATGGACCTGCTCGCGCACCGTGGCCTCGACCTTCCGGGTCGTCTCCTCGGTGGCCTTCGAGACGGCGCCCGCCTGCCGTCCCCGGACAAGGGCGTCCAGCCTTGAGAGCTCGTCGGGGGAGAGCTTCCCAAGGCCCGCGGCCTGGAAGTCGGCCAGGGGGAGGCTCCTCGTGAACGAGTCCTGGGCCCGCGCCGAGACTGCGAGCATGAGGGCGAGGGCTAGGATCAGGCTGCGGGGTGTCATGCGTCGGAGACGGTCAACGCTTGCATCGGCCCGGCTGCAACGAAAAAGTCACGCACGCCGCCGATGATACGCGCCCTCATCTTTGACTTTGACGGACTCATAATCGACACGGAGACCCCCCTCATCGACGCCTACGGCGACGTCCACCTTGCGCATGGCGTCGCGTTCGACCGGCCCACGTTTGCCCGGAGCGTCGGGCACGCCGACTACGCCTTCGACCCCTGGAGGGGGTTCGGCCCCGGGGCGGACCGCGAGCGGCTCGAGGCCGAGCGCCAGGGGTTCAAGCAGGCACGGGTCAGGGCCCAGGAGATTCTGCCCGGCTTCCTACGCCTTGTCTCCGAGGCGAGGAGCCTGGGGCTGCGCATCGGGCTCGCGTCCAACTCGGGCCACGAGCACGTCGGGGGCCACCTGGCGGAGCGCGGCCTCTCGGCCCACTTCGACTTCGTCGCGTGCCGGGAGGACGTCCCCTCGCCCAAGCCGGAGCCGGACCTCTACAGGCTCGTCCTGAACCGGTTCGGGCTGCGGGGGCACGAGGCGATCGCCTTCGAGGACTCGCACACCGGGACCCTGGCGGCCAAGCGGGCGGGCCTGTGGGTCGTGGCCGTCCCCAACGTCTCCACGAGCCACCACGACTTCGGCCACGTGGACCTCCAGGCGCGCACTCTGGCGGATTGCCGGCTGACCGAGCTCATGGCAAGGTTCGGCCCATGAATCCGCCCCCCGTGCCGCGCTACAACGTGCTCGGCGTGGGGGTGTCGGCGCTCTCCTTCGGCAGGGCGCGCGAGCTGCTGCTGGGCTCCCGCGGCGCCAAGCGCCTCGGCTACGTGTGCCTCTGCACGGCCCACGGCCTGGGCGAGGCCCGGGCGGACCCCGCCTACCGGAGGATCCTGAACGCGTCCTGGCTCACGACGCCCGACGGCATGCCGATCGTGTGGCTGGGCCCGCCGGGCGTGGAGCGGGTGTACGGCCCCGACCTCATGGAGGCGGTGTGCGACGGCGGGCGCCCGGTCGGACTGAGGCATTACCTCTACGGGGGCCATCCCGGGGTCGCGGACCTGCTCCGCGCGAGCCTCGAGCGGCGCTACCCCGGCATCCAGGTCGTCGGCGCCCGTACTCCGCCGTTCCGGGAGCTGACCGCGCCGGAGCTCGCGGACCTGCGCGGCGACGTGGCGCGCGCCCGGCCCGACATCGTCTGGGTCGGTCTCGGCACCCCCAAGCAGGAGAGGTTCATGGCCGGCCCGGGCGGCGAGCTCGACACCGGGCTCCTCGTGGGCGTCGGGGCTGCCTTCGACTTCCTCTCGGGACGGGTGAGGCAGGCCCCCCGCTGGATCCGCGGCCTCGGGATGGAATGGCTCTTCAGGCTCTGCATGGAGCCGCGGCGCCTCGGCCCGCGCTACCTCCGGACGAACCCACTCTTCGTGCTCCGGGTCCTGGCCCAGAGGCTTCGGATCCGGAGCTACCCGATAGACTAGAAAAGCTCACGCTGCACGATCGCGTCCCGCTTGCGCGGGTCGAGGGTGCTCAGCGCCAGGAGCTGGGTCACCGTGAGCGCGGCAAGCTTGGGATGGCGCGCGAGGGACGCCAGGAGGAGCGCGCCCGCCAGGGCGTCGTAAAGCGCCGCGTGGTAGGACCTGCGGTCCGCCGGGCAGTGCGCCAGTGCGAGCTGGTCGAGCTCCCCCTGGAGCCCGCTCGCCGCCACCAGCGCCTCCAGGCGGCCGGATTCGAGCGAGGGGTAGAGCTGGGCGTAGATTCGGGCGGTGTCGATCCAGGGACCCCAGTCGACCGCACGGCCCCCGGGCCTTGCGAAGTCCGGCGAGTCGCGCGGATAGGGCCAGACCGACCGGATCAGCGAGCTTTCGGCCCCGGCGTAGTGCGCGGCAAGGGGGCCCCTCTGCCGGAACCCTGCGAAGAGCTCCCAATCCGCCGAGAACGGCTGGCACCGCGCGAGCGGCGCGGCGCTCAGCCCGTGGATCCGGGTGTCCTCGGGGCGGATCTCGCCGGTCGGGGCGCACAGCCGCGTCACGGCCGCCTCCACCCTGCCCCCGAGGAGCGTCGCGACCCCATACTCGAGGATGCCGGACGCCACGCTGCCCTCGAAGTCGATGAAGAAAACCGGCTGCTCGGTCCAGGGCATCCGGCGATTTTCGCGGAAATGCGCTCGGCTCCGAGCTCAATTTTTCGTGTCTTTCTCGCCAATCGCGGTTTCATCGGCGGGGTGAACCTCGATCAACACCGCGCATTCATGATCGAGCTCGCCCAGCTGAGCGGGCATTTCATACGCCCCTTCTTCGGCAGGGCGGACGTCGAGGTGGAGACGAAGGCGGACCGCACGCCCGTGACGGCCGCCGACCGGGGCGCCGAGGAGATCATGAGGGGGCTGATCAAGAGGAGGTTTCCCGACCACGGGATCGTCGGGGAGGAGTTCGGGGCCGAGCGGCCCGACGCGGAATTCGTCTGGGTCCTGGACCCGATCGACGGCACCAAGTCATTCGTGGCGGGCGTTCCCCTCTTCGGGACGCTGATCGGGCTACTCCACCAGGGAAAGCCCGTCCTCGGCTGCATCCACCAGCCGATCCTCGGGCAGCTCCTCCTCGGTGACAACCGGACCGCGGAGCTCAACGGGAAGCCGGTCCGAACCCGGGCCCCGAGGAGGATCGAGGAGGCCACCGTCCTGACGAGCGACCCGGCCGCGGTCGCCCGCCTGCCGGCCAGCCGGGGCTTCCAGTCGATCATGGAGCGCGCCGCCCTGGCGCGGTCATGGGGCGACTGCTACGGCTACCTCATGGTCGCGACGGGCCGGGCGGACGTCATGTACGATCCCCAGATGCACCTGTGGGACATCGCGGCCCTCGTTCCGGTCATTGTCGGCGCAGGCGGGGTCATCACGGACGCCAGGGGCGGGCCGGCCTACCCCGCCGACTCGATCGTGGCGGCCTCGGGGCAGGAGCTGCATCGCCAGGTGATCGGGGCCCTGAACCCCTGAAGGGGGGGCGCCCGGCTCAGTGGGCGGGCGCGCCGGCCGAGACCCACGCGGCGATGACGGCCCTCTCCTCGTCGGTGATCTGGGTGGCGTTGCCGAGCGGCATGATGCGGGTGACGACGACCTGCTGGTAGATCCGCTGCGCGTTCTGGACGATCCCCGCGGCGCTCGTCAGGACGACGCCCGCGGGCGGCTGGGTGATGCCGGCGAACGTCGGGGACTGCGAGTGGCAGGCGACGCAGCGCTGGCCGACGATCGTCCGGACCCGGTCGAGCGTCACCGGGCCCGTGACGGGCGGCAGGGGCTGGATGCGGGGGGCGGTCCACACGGCGGCCGCGCCTATGAGGCCGGCCGAGACCGCGAGGTACTGCCACGCGAACGCCCCCCTGTGCCTCAGGTTGAAGAAATGCCGGATGAGGACGCCCGCGCCGCAGATCAGCGCCAGGACCGCCCAGGCCTGCGGGTGGGCGTAGGTGGCCGCATAGTGGTTGCTGATCATGATGAACACGACCGGCAGCGTGAAATAGTTGTTGTGGACGCTCCTCTGCTTGCCCCGGATCCCGTCCAGGGGGTTCGGCTGCCTTCCGGCGCGCATCGCCTCGACCATCCGGCGCTGCCCCGGGATGATCAGGAAGAAGACGTTTGCGGCCATGATCGTTCCGATGGAGGTCCCGACGTGGATGAACGCGGCCCGCCCCCCGAGGAGGCGCGAGAGTTCCCATGCGAGGAGCGTCAGGAGCCCGAACACGAGGAACGCCATGGCCCCGTCGTGCCGGCCGAGCGGCGAGCGGCACAGGAGGTCGTAGACGAACCACGAGACCACCATGCTCAGGGCGCCCGTCCCGACGGCCTGCGCCGTGGTGAGGCTCGCCACCGAGGGGTCCACCATCATCGACTGCGCCCTCATCCAGTACACGAGGACGAGGAGGGCGGTCCCCGAGAGCCAGGTCGTGTACGCCTCCCACTTGAACCAGTGGAGCTTCTCGGGGAGGCGGGCCGGTGCGACCGCGTACTTCTGGGGGTTGTAGAAGCCGCCCCCATGGACGGCCCAGAGCTCCCCCGAGACCCCCTTGCCCGCCTCCTCGGAACCCGGCGCCGGGGGGTCCAGGCTGTGGTCGAGCCAGACGAAGTAGAAGGACGAGCCCACCCATGCGATGCCCGCGATGACATGCAGCCACCGCAGCAGCATGCCGAGCATCTCGATCAGGTGCGCTTCCATCTCCCCAAGGCTAGGTCGCCGTCTCGGTGAAGCGCGACTCCCGAATCACGGTGATCTTTATCGTGCTCGGGTACTGGAGCTCGGCCTCGATGCGCCGCCGCAGCTCCTTGGCGATGTCCCTGGCGCGGTCGTCGGTCACCCCCTGCGGGGAAACCACGACCCTGATCTCCCTGCCGGCCTGGATCGCGAAGGCCTGCTGGACGCCCTCGATCGACATCGCGAGCTCCTCCAGGCGCTTGAGCCTCTGGATGTAGCTCTCCATCGACTCGGCCCTTGCCCCGGGGCGCGTCGCCGAGATCGTGTCGGCGAGGATGACGAGGCCGGCGTAGATGGTCTCCGGCTTCACCTCCTCGTGGTGCGCGGCGACCGCGTTCACGACGATCGGGGTCTCCCCGTGGCGCTTGATGAACTCGGCGCCTATGCCCGCGTGGCTGCCCTCCATCTCGCCCGAGACCGCCTTGCCCACGTCGTGCAGGAGGCCGGCGCGCTTGGCCAGGTTCGGGTCGAGCCCGATCTCGCTGGCGATCAGCGAGGCCAGGAACGCCGTCTCAACCGAGTGGTCGAGCACATTTTGGTTGTAGGAGAACCGGTACTTCAGCTTGCCCAGCAGCTTGATGATCTCCGGGTGCAGGCCGTTGACATTGAGCTTGTTGACCGCGTCCTCCCCGGCCTGCGTGGTGGACAGGTCGATCTCATCCTGCGCGCGCTTGACGTATTCCTCGATGCTCGCCGGGTGGATGCGCCCGTCCTTGACGAGGGCCTCGAGCGCGTTGCGGGCGATCTCGCGGCGCACCGGGTCGAACGACGAGAGGAGGACGAGCTGGGGGGACTCGTCGATAAGGAGCGTGACGCCGGTGGCGGCCTCGAACGACTTTATGTTCCTTCCCTCGCGGCCGATCAGCCTTCCCTTCATCTCCTCGCTCGGGAGGTGGACGAGCGAGGCCGTGAGGTCGGTGTTCGGCTTGCTCGCGAGGCGCTGCATCGAGGCGATCAGGATCCGGCGCGACTGGGTCTGGAGCTCCTGCTCGGACTTCTCGAGCATGTCGCGGCGCATCGCGCGCAGCTCGTCCTGGCACTCGAGGAGCACCTCCTCGCGCAGCTGCTTGCGGACCTCCTCGCCATCGAGCTGCGAGACGCCTTCCAGGCGCTTGCGCACGTTCTTGGAGAGGTCCCGGATCGCGTCGCGCGCCTGCCGGATCGCGCTGCTCTCGCGGTTGAGTCGCTCCTGGCGCTGCTCAAGCTGGAAGTCGAGGAGGGCGAGGGACTCCTCGTGGGCCTTGATCTCGCGAAGCCGCACGTCGGACTCGATCTCGCGCCTGTCGAATTCACGGTTCAGGTCCGCGCGCCTGTCCTGGATGTCGGCCTCGGCCTTCTGCTTCACCTCGCCCGCGGCGACCGCCGCCTCGCGCCGGGCGACCTCGATCAGCTCCGTCGCCTGCTCGTGGGCAACCCTTCTGGAGTAACGCGTTACGATCCAGACTACGACGAAACCGACCAGGCCTCCCAGGAAGAGGGAGATAGGGAAAGCCGCGTCATTGAATCCGCTCGGCAGGCTTGATGATATTTCGGATACGGTTTCTAAGGCCAAGTATTGGGTTTGACGATAATGGGGCCCCGGGAACGAACCTCAAGACTCTTTCCCCTCCAATGGGAGGGGGGGGGATTTTCACGGTCCGGGGACCTGCAAATGGCCGGCGTTCCGTCCGTTAGCCTAAATTGTTAATTTCTTTCTATCTCAATATTAACATCTACCGCGACCAAGGGTCCAGACTCTCCGATCGAAGCTCCGAGTCCCCGGTCGGAGCACCCCCGCGCGAACGACCCGGACATCGACACCACCCGAGTTCACTATTTCAATTCGACTGACCAAGCGGACATGAACTCTAAACCGCTTCCCGGCCCGTGATGCCCGAAACCAACAGACAGAATCACCTCGACCCGACATCGGGTCACGGAGAGCCCCCTGGAGCGGCACCTCGCTGACATGGACGAGACGACGAAGAGCAGGAGGCTTTGGGGGGCGCTGGAAAATACGATTCTGGTCGGAAAGGGGATCGACATAGGATGCGGCTCCGACCCGGTCACCCCGCAGGTCCGCCGCTTCGACGTCCAAGACGGCGACGCGAACGAAATCACCCGGCATGTGGGAGAGCAGTTTGATTTCGTTTACTCCTCCCACTGCCTCGAGCACATGCACGATCCCCGGGCGACACTTCTCGACTGGTGGCGGCTGGTGCGCCCGGGCGGCCACATCTTCTTCGTGGTGCCCGACGAGGACCTCTACGAGCAGGGAGTCTTCCCGAGTCGATTCAACGACGACCACAAGGCGACGTTCACGATCCATAAGGAAGGGAGTTGGTCGCCCGCCTCGCTCAACGTTCGGGACCTGGCCCTTTCGCTTCCCGGCGGCGAGCTCGTGAAGCTCGAGGTGCAGGACCAGGGATACGACAGGAGCCTTCAGAGCCACGGCCTGGCGCACCCCGGTCCCGTCGCTCGCCTGGCGCGGCGCGCCTACTACGTCCTCGGGCGGCGGTTCGGGTTGTACGTGCCGGCGCTCGGGAGATGGGTCTCGCGCCGCGCGGCCCTGGACCAGACCCTGCGCCCGGACGCGGTGGCCCAAATCCTATGCATCGTCCGGAAGGTGGCCTAGCGAATCGCCGGAGCCCGCGCACTGGGCTTCAGAGGGGCTGCTGGAATGACGGGAGCGCGGAGTTGAGAACCTCCTGGATCCTCGCGAGCGCGCCGTCCGCGCCGTCAGCGGCGTCGGTCTTCACGAGGACATAGGCCCAGCGGTCTGCCCTACCGTGGACCACCCTGTTCCAAGAGTCGTAGAGCATCCTCTCCACCTGGGACGCCACGATCCTGTCGCCGCCGACATACCAATACACGACGATCTCCGGCACCGGCGCCGCTCGAGGCTGGCGCTCCTGCTGCCGGTGCACGCGCAGGACCGTCGCTTCAAAGCCGCCATCGCCCCTGCGCGGGTAAGAGAACCTGTGGGTTGACGCGCCGTCGATCGTCCAGCCCTGGCCGACAAGGCAAAGCTCCGGCCTGTGGAGGGAGGTTCGGTCCCGGCCGCTAAGCACGATTGACAGCAGCAGCTGGCGGCTCACGCCGCCCTGGCTGACGTACAGCTTCCTCGAGTATCCCGTGTCGGGGGGAAGGATGCTCCGCTCGACCGCGGTCGGCTCGATCGTGCTTCCCATCCAGCCCGAGTCGAGGAACGTCGGCAGCTCGACCGGGTTAACGCCGCCTTTGGCCAGAAGCACGCCGGTCGTCTCAACCGGCGGCTCCTGCTGCCGGTGCCGCAGGAATGCCGCGTCCGATGCCGCCAGAGCGGCGACGGCGGCGCACAGGGCGAAGGGCGAAAGGGCGCGCCCCGAGTGCGCCCGGCTCCCCTCCCCGAGCGTCTCGGCGCCCGCCGCCTCCGAGGGAAAGATCCTGACGGCCGCCTCGGCGATGCCGATCATCCCCCCGATGACGATGGCAAATACGCCGTACCCCATCACGTCGTGCACCCTGTCCCCTGCGCCCTGGCCGCCAATCCTGGCGGCAACGATGATCGACGAGATCCGCACGACGTTGCCGAGGAATACCAGGGGGATCCCGAGGACGAAGAGCGAGATCCGCAGCCTCGCGGACCTGAACCAGAGGTAGCCCACGCAGACGGACAACGCCGTGAGCGCCACCAGCGAACGTATGCCCGAGCAAGCCGCGACCACGTCGTATTGGTAGCTGCCGTCGGGCGCCAGGATCTGCGTCCCGTTCCGGATGACCCCGATGCCGAGGAGGTGCGCCACGTGGGTCCCGGCGCCCACGACCCCCATCCTCAGCCAGAAGCCTATGCTGTCGAGCGCGTTGACCGGTATGGCAAAGATCATGAAGGCCAGCGGAAACGCGGACGCCGCCGACCACCGCCGACCCCCGATGACCGCCAGGATCCCCCACGTGAACAGGAGCAGCGCGAGGATCGAGACCCTCGGCTGCTGGGCGACGAACCCAAGGGTATGGAGGGCCAGCGCCGCAACGATGGCGGCTGCGGCCCTGTAGTCATCCGGAACGCTCTCCCCGGGCGTGCGCCGGAGGTTCCGCAGGAACAGAAAGAGGGCGAGCCCGAGGACCAGCCACGCGTGCTCCGTCTCGGAGTCGGGGTTGACCCATTGAAAACCCCACCAGTAGAAGAGGGAATTCGTGGCGATATAGCCATGGGTCGCATTTCCAAAGGCCTGGAACAGCACGACGCCCGCCGCGGCACATACGAGGGCGGCGCCACGGCGCGAGTTTGCCTTCAACCCATTCATGGGATCGCCTCTCCCAATATGCCGGCAATCGCGCCGACCCGTTCGCGCGCCAGGCGCTCAAAGCTGAACTCCTTCGAGCGCGCGATCCCTCCGGCGCCGAGGCGGGCCCGCAGCTCGGGGTCGGCGCAGATTGCCGCAAGGGCCTGGGTGCCGGCCGCCGTGTCGGCAAAATCCACATACAGGGCGCTGTCGCCCGCCACCTCGCGAAGCACCTGGAGGTCCTGAACCACGTTCGGGCAACCGCATGCCATCGCCTCCAGGACGCTGCGCCCAAACGTCTCGTGGGACGTCGACATGACGTGGGCCAGCGCGCCGCGGTACAGCCCGGGGAGCGCATCGTCGTCGACCCATCCCAGGAAGCGGACGTTCTGCTGGATTCCCAGTCGCCCGGCCTGGGTCTCGGCGAGGCCGCGGCCGCCCTTCCAATCCCCCCCGACAAGGACGAATGGGTGGTCCAAGCGGGTCCGCGGCGGCAGGCCGGCATACGCGGCCAGGGCAAGCCCCACCCTCTTGTAGGGGTAGAAGTTCGAGGCCCAGAGGAAGTATTTCCCCGCGGTGCCGCCATAGGAGGGCCCCTCGGGCCTGAAAAGCTCGTGCCGCAACCCCTCCGGGCTCACCAGGACCCGGGCCTTGCCGGCGCCGAGGGTGGACCTTGCCCAGGAGGAGTTTGTGACGACCAGGGCCGACCGCCGCAGTCCCCGCGCGAGCGCCCACTTGCGGTAGAGGGCCCGCGCGCCCCGATCCCTGCGAGGACCGGCGACCGCAAGGACGTGCATGACCACGGGGAGGCCGGCCGTGAGCAACGGGTGGAATCCCACCGTTATGAGGGCGGAGGCGCCGCGCCTCCGCGCCGCGGCAGCCACCAGGAAATGATCCGCAAAGATCCGGGCGATGACGCGATCGTTTGACGGGAAATCGCGGCACACCTCGACCCCCGGGTCCCCGTCGGGCCAGGGTTCCTCCGGGCCCGCAAACACGATCCAGCCCACGCCGGGAAAGAGGCGCCTGGATTCCCCGACGAATTCCCGGAAAAGGGTGCTCAGGCCGGTCCTCCTCTCCGGGTTCTCGCACAGCGTGGAGAGCGCGAGCTTAACGTGCATGGGCGCCATTCCAGACGCTCCCGAGTTTTCGCCAAGCGAAATTTCGGCGCCTGGGAGCGGCGCGCCCGGATTGCCCGGGAGGACGCGCGCGAAGTATTGTCACGTGGCTACTTTGACCCCACCCTGCGCCGGCGTGCCCGCACCGACTTCACCGAACGAGATCCGCCGCGACCGCGCGATTCGCCGAACCATCGTCGCGTCAGCGGGAGTGAAGGCCTTTTCGGTGGCATGCACGTTTGTGCAGATACCGTTGGCGATCCACTACCTGGGGACCGAGGCCTATGGCTTCTGGATAACCCTGATAAGTGTCGTCACGACCCTGAACTACGTGGACTTCGGGCTCGGGGTTGGGATGCAGCACACCATGGCGAACCACTTCGGGAGCGACGACATGGATTCCATGAAGCGCGTGTTCTGGACCGGCGTCATGGTGCTGGGCCTCCTCGGGGTGGCCGTGCTCGCGGCCGGCCTGCCGGTTGCGTTTCTCGTCCGGTGGCCGGACATCCTGCATATCCACGATCCCGAGCTTCGGAGGCTCGCGGGACCGGCCCTGGCGATCGCGGTCTCCTCATTCGTCGCGGGACTGCCCTTCAACGCGGTGGCGCGCCTTGCCGCGGCTGCCCAGCGCGGGTGGATCCATGCCGGCTGGATCGCGGGTGGAAGCGCGATCTCCCTCGTGCTGGTCGCCGCCGCCGCATTCGGACACTGGGGATTCCTGTGGTTCTTGACGGCGAGCCTCCTGGTCCCGGTAATCCAGGGACTGGGCCTCTTCATCCACCTCCTCCAGGTGCTCGGCTGGAAGCTCGGGCCATCGGCGCTGGCGCCCGTCTCGGAGCTGCGCGTGATTCTCCGCTCGAGCCTGCTCTTTGCGCTGCCCCAGGTCGGCCTCGCGCTGGTCCAGTCCACGCCCGCCCTGGCGATCTCGCTGGCGGCGGGCTCGGCGTCCGTGACGGGCTACACGATCCTGATGCGTCTCTTCAGCCCGTTCCAACAGGGCCAGATCCTTCTCCTGTCCCCCGTGTGGCCCGCGTACACCGAGGCGCATGCGCGCCGCGACCACGCATGGGTCAGCCGGACCTTCCGGCGGACCCTTGCCGCGTTTGGCCTCCTTGCGCTCGGGGTTGCCGCCGCTGCGTGGCAGGCACCGGCCATAATGAGGCTCTGGGTCGGGGCCGTGGCATCGACGGCCGATCGCACCCTGATCGTCCTGGCTGCGTCCTGGTGCCTCCTTCAAATGGCGGCCCAGCCCCTCATCTACTTCCTCATCGGCGTCGGAAGGCTCCGCGGGCTCGCCTGGGCGGCAACCCCTGGCCTGCTGATATCCACGGCCGGGCTTTTCTGGGGCCTCGGCCGGGGCACGGTGGACGGGGTGCTCGAGGCGGGCGCAGCGGGATTGGCCCTCTGCCTCCTGCCGCCCCTCGTTTGGGCGACGTTGTCCGCCGCTCGGGGCCGCGAGGCCGCGCCCTCCATGCCGTGAACCTGGTTGTCTTCAAGTTCAACAACCTGGGTGACAACGTCGTCTTCGTGCCGGCCATCCAGGCGCTCCGCCAAAGATGCCCCGGGCTGAGGATAACGCTCCTCACGACTCCGAACGAGGCGGGGCTCTACGGGGGCAAGTGGGCGCCGGACGAGGTCCTCGTGTCCGGCAAGCTGGAGTTTGAAAAGGCGTACCGCCGACCCTGGGCCCTCGTCCGGTGGCTCCTCGCCGTCCGTCGCCGGCATGCGGGCCTCTGCATGGTCCCCTTCGACCAGGGGAACACGGCGCACCTGCTGGCGAGGCTGAGTGGCGCGGAGACCCGGGTCGGGGCCAGCATGGCGTTTGCCCGCATCCCGGGCTCGTTGACGGAGATTGTCGCCCTCCCGGAGTGCGCTCGGCCGGCCATGTGGAACTGGAACATGGCGCGGGCGGTCGCGCGCTCCCTGGGCGACGCCACGGGTTGGCCCGAGGAGCCGCCCCCGCCGGACCTCCGGCACCTCCTCGCCCCGCAGCCTAGGCCCAGGGGTGCCCGCAAGCGCGTGGTCGTCCATGCCGGGGCGGGCGGGCCCCTCAACCAATGGCAGGCCGGCAATTTCGCCGCGGTCGCCGAATCCCTTTCGCGGGAGTTCGAGGTGGTATGGATCGCCCACGGGAAGAATTCGGGGACCGCGCCGGCCGGTGTCACCCACGCGCCTGTCAACTCGGTCGCCGAGCTGGCCGATTGGATCTCCGCCTCGGACCTGTTCCTCGGGAACAACTCCGGCCCGATGCACCTTGCCAATGCCCTGGGGTGCCCGGGTGTCGTCGTCACGGGCCCGTCGGCCAGGGGCTGGGACCCCTTCTGGCACCGCGAGAGGTGGAGCGTGCTCAGGCACCCGAACCTGAGCTGCTCCCCCTGTGAGAGGCTCCAGGAGAAGCTTGCGGGGTGCGCGAACCTGGCGGCGCCGATGGCGTGCATGACCCATTGGACCCCGGAGCGGGTCGCCCAGGAATGCAGGCTTCGTCTCGCCGGATGAGGAGACCCATGTCCACGGATCCGCGCACGAACCCGACCCGATGAGCCCAAGATTCCGGTTACTGGCGGCGGGTTCGATCGCGGTTGTCGCCGCGGTACTGATGGCCAGCGACATTGCCGACGAGAGCTTCGGCTTCGCCGGCCTCATCGCAGCGTGCACGCTCTGGGTTTTCCTCGAGTGGCGGAAGGGCGCGAGCCCGGAGGCGTGGATCCTCGCCGCGGTGTCGTTCGGCTACATCGTCGGAAACAGGGGATTCGCACAGTTCCAATTCACCTCAAGAATACCCCTCCTCCCCGCCGAGACCGCGCTCCTGTTCTGCACCCTTGGGCTCGGGATCCGCGCCGCCATGTCGCGGGCGCGGGCGTTCTCGTTCGACCTGCTGGATGTCGCGATCCTCATGTGGCTCGTCTTCGCGACCCTGAGGCTTCCCATGGACATTCGGGACTACGGGGTTTTCGCGCTGCGGGACTACGCCCTGGCCTACTACGCCGTGTTCTATTTCCTGACAAGGTATGCCTGCTCCGAGCCCCACTCGGCCGTGCTGCTCGAGCGGAGCTACACCGCGGCCTTCATCGTGCTTCCCCTGGCGGTGCTCGTCGACGGGTTGTTTCCCGGGATCTACGGCCAATACCTCAGCTGGAACGGCATCCCGCTCATCTACTACAAGAGCGACCTGATCTCGGCCTCGCTTGTGTGCGGAAGCTTCTGGTTCTGGTCCCGATTCGAGCTCTCCCGGAGAAGGGTGTGGCTCCTGCCCTCGGCGATCTCGCTGCTGATGGTTGGGACTGAGGAGTCGCCACGGGCGGCGCTGGTGGCGGCGGCGGTCACCACGGCGGCGTGGCTGTACGCCCGCCGGCCGAGGCTCGTCGGGTTCCAACTGGCCGTGATCGCCGCGGGAGTCGCCATCTCGGTCCCGCTCGAGATGGCCAGGGGCCACCCGCTCATCGAGACGAAGAGCTACGAGATGTACGAGAGGCTCGTCTCGATCGTCGACATCAACAACACCCACTCGTACCTGAACTCGAACAGCGCCTACACCACAGACAACAACCAGTTTCGCCGGGTCTGGTGGAATGCGGTGTACGAGGAAACCATGGCCACCAATCCCCTATTCGGCCTGGGCTTCGGCCACGACCTTGCCGCTCGCTTTCTGGCCGACTACAACTGGATCTCCGCCGAGGAGGAATTCAACACCCGCAGCCCCCACTCGATCATCCTGACCAACTTCGGGAGGCTGGGTTTCATCGGGTTGGGGCTGTTCCTCCTCGGCGCGGCGATGATCGCGAGGTCGGCCCGGGTGGCGTTCAAGGCCGCCGACCTGGAGTCGATGGCGTGGTGGAGCATCGTCATCACGGTCGCCATCAGTGCCTGCTTCGGGGTCGTCCTGGAGGGGCCCATGGGGGCGGTGATCTTCTGGGTCGCCCTGGGGGTCGCCCGGGTGAAGACGGCGGCATTCGCGGCCCGGTCCGGAGCGGCCCCCCATGAGGATAAATAGGATCTACGAGCTTATCTCGCCGCATTTCCGCAGGCGGCGCCGGCGGGAGTTCGAGCGGCTCATGCGCCCCGACCTCTCGAGGTCGATCCTGGATGTCGGCGGAACGGAGATGTTCTGGGTGGAGTCGGGCTTCAGGGGCCAGGTCACCCTGCTGAACACGGAGGCGTCGCGCTTTGGCGCCTCGGGTGTCGTCCAGAGACAGGTGGTGGGCGACGGCTGCTCCCTGCCCTTCCCGGACGGCTCCTTCGACATCGTGTTCTCGAACAGCGTGATCGAGCATGTCGGAACGTGGGAGCGGCAGCTCCGGTTCGCCGCCGAATGCCGGCGGGTCGGGAGGGCTTTCTGGATCCAGACGCCGGCCATGGAGTTCTTCATCGAACCCCACCTCATCGCCCCGTTCATCCATTGGCTCCCCCGCGCCTGGCAGCGTCGGCTCATTCGCAACCTCACGGTCCGGGGCTGGCTGGATCGGCCCGGTCCCGCCGCAGTCGAGGAGTTCCTGAACGAGGTGAGGCTGCTGACCTACGGCGAAATGAGGGAATTGTTTCCCGGCTGCCCTATCCTCAAGGAGCGATTCCTCGGAATGTGTAAGAGCTACGTTGCCATATTGGCCCCGGATGCCCCTGCGGCCACGGGGCCCGCCGACACAGCCCTCGAACCGGGCTCGCCGTGAACGACAGGCCCTCCCCAGCCCGGGCCTAGCGGCCGGGCTTCACCCCAAATGCATTGTATCTCGACTGCGTCGGGCGAATGGCCAGTTGCAAACGGTGCTGCTTTGGTTTCTGAATCGGCAGCCCGGTGAACTTACGCTTACCCGTCGATTCCTTCAGTGTCTTTAATACATCCACCCGCGAAAGGTGGGACCCGTGGACGCCGATTGCAATGTTGGGCTTGGGGGCCTTCGGGATCGCCTTCATCTACTCGGCCCAGCTCCCGGTGCAGGGCGATAGCTGGATCAGGCAGCTCGTATGGCTCCTGATCGGTGCCGTCCTCTATGTCACGGTCTCACTCATCGACTACCAGTTCTGGCTGGGAGTGGCGCATTGGATCTACGCGGCGTGCCTGGTGCCCCTGGTCCTGGTCCTTATCCCCGGCATAGGCACCCAAGTCTTCGGCTCGCAGAGATGGATCCGCCTCGGGCCCTTCCAGTTCGAGCCCTCGGATACCGCAATCCTCGCCGTCCTCCTCATAACGGCCAGCCTCTTGGTGCGCAGCGAGATAGGAACGGTGAAACAGTCCCTGGGGGTGCTCGGGAAATTGGCCCTTGCGGTGGGTACCCCCATGCTCTTGATATTGAAACAACCGGACTTGAAGTCCGCGATTGTCCTTCCGCCGATGGTCTTTTCCATGCTTTACGTTTCGCGGCTCTCCGTGCGTTTCTTCGCCGGCGCGCTGGCTGCGTTCCTCCTTTTGACAGGCATAATTGCCTGGGATACATGGCGTTACATGGATTTTGTGGAGTCAAACAGCTACTCGTTCCAGGCTGACCGCGGTCGCTATGAGTCCCACAGCCTGGTGCCCCTGCACGATTACCAGCGCAACCGGATCCTTTCGTTCATCGACCCCGACAAGATCGACCCCATGGGGATCGGCTGGAACCAGCGCCAGTCCCTGATCTCGGTCGGGAGCGGCGGCCTCTCCGGCAAGGGATGGACCGAGGGCACGCAGGCCCGCCTCGGCTACCTGCCCCGCGCGGTGGCGCACAACGACTTCATCTTCTCGGTAATCGCCGAGGAAAAAGGATTTCTGGGAAGCATCACGGTTCTCAGCCTGTTTGGTCTGATGTTGTTCAACGGCATCCGCATCGCCGGTCTCTCAAGGGACCGGTTCGGCACCCTGCTCGCCCTAGGCGTCACGGTGCTGTTCATGGTGCATGTCTTCGTGAACATCGCCATGACCATCGGGCTCGTGCCCATTACGGGCATACCGCTTCCCTTTATAAGCTACGGTGGCACCTTCGTGCTCAGTTGCTGCTTGTTGCAAGGACTGGTCCAGAGCGTCTATCGCTTCCGGAAGGATTTCGCATGACCATGCGTCCGACCCGCGATAACGACCGCCCTGCCGGAATTTCCTGCGCCGCAACCCGCGCCCGGGGAGGCCCCGTTCCCAACCAAGACAGAGCCCCCAATGAGCGAAACATCCCAGCCCAACTCCGACGCCACCCAGGACGTCGCGCAGAAATATGATTCCGAACTCGCGAACCCCCCCGTCCAGCGCGAGGTTGCATCCGTCAGCCCGGGAGAGCTGAAGGCGGGCGCCGCCGAGCGCTCCCAGCAGCGCCCGCTCCTCCAGAAGATCATCGCGGCGTTCAAGAAGGAGAAGGGTTCGTACCGCGAACTCATCATCAACTCGGAGCCGCTCGAGAAGCGCGTCGCGCTCCTTGTGGACGGCAGGCTCGAGAAGTACGAGATCGAGCGCGAGTCCGACGACCGGATGGTCGGCGGGATCTACAAGGGAAGGATCAAGAACCTCGATCCCGGCCTTAAGGCCGCGTTCGTCGACATCGGCTACGCAAAGAACGCCTTCCTGCACTACTGGGACATGCTCCCCGCGGCCACCGACTCCTCGGTCGAGGTGGTCCGCGTCAACAAGAAGCGCGACTCCGCCCCCAAGGGCGAGGTGACGGTGAAGGACATCCCGGGGCTCTACCCCCCGGGCTCCGACATCGTTATCCAGGTCACCAAGGGCCCGATCGGCACCAAGGGCCCGCGCACCACGACGAACCTCTCGATCCCCGGGCGCTACCTCATCCTCACCCCCTACAGCGACGGCTGCGGCATCTCCCGCAAGATCGAGGACATCCAGGAGCGCAAGCGCCTGAAACAGCTGATCAACGAGCTGACGATTCCCGAGGGCATGGGCGTGATCGTCCGCACGGCCGGCGAGGGCAAGAAGCCGCGCTACTTCGTCCGCGACCTCCACCTGCTCCTCAAGAAATGGGAGGAGATCTCGCGCAAGATGCAGAACGACCGCTCCCCGTGCAACCTGTACATGGAGCCCGACCTCGTCGAGCGCACTGTGCGCGACTTCCTCACCGAGGACGTCGACCGCGTGCTGATCGACAACAAGTCGGATTATGACCGCACCCAGGACCTTGTGGGCCTCATCTCCAAGCGCTCGCGCTCCAAGATTGCCTTCTACACGGACAGCATCCCGATCTTCGAGCGCTTCAACATCGAGCGCCAGATCGAGCAGACGGGACAGCGCAAGGTCCCGCTCCCGAGCGGCGGCGAGATAGTGATCGACGAGACCGAGGCGCTGATAGCCATCGACGTCAACACGGGCTCCCACAAGAACCGCTCCGGCGACGAGAAGAACACGCTCTACGCCGTCAACCTCGAGGCGGCCCAGGAGTCGGCCAGGCAGATCAAGCTGCGCAACCTCGGCGGCCTGATCATCCTGGATTTCATCGACATGAAGGAGCGGCGCCACCGCAACGCCGTGTACGAGAGGATGGTCGAGCTCATGGCAGGCGACAAGGCCAAGAACCACATCCTGCCGATCTCGCAGCTCGGGATCATGCAGATGACCCGCCAGCGCCAGCAGGAATCCCTATCATCCAACCTTTACACCGACTGCCCCTACTGCCGCGGGCGAGGCATCGTGAAGTCCGACACCACCATGTCCGTCGAGCTCCAGAGGCGCCTCTCCTCGGTGGCCAGGCGCCTGCAGGCGAGGAAGGACGGGAAGGTCTACTCGCTAAGGGTCCTCGTGCACCCCTCGGTGCTCGAGAGGCTCCGGAGCGAGGATGCGGGCCTCCTGGTCCGCATGGAGAAGACCTACGGCGTCCAACTGGCCTTCCGCGCCGACCCGAACTACCACATCGAGAACTTCAAGATCATCAACGCCTCCACCGGCGAGGAGTACCGCTGAGGGGTGTAAGGGGGTAACAATGACGAGGATTGGGTAAAAATGATGAGGAGTGCGGGTAACAATGTTCAGGAGTTGGAGGAAGGATTGATGGGGACTTTGAGGTAAAACGGCACTCAGGCGAAGCATCAGCTATTTATGCAGCTTCTTTATTCGAACATTTATGGTCGTTGAAGAGCCCTGTTCGGTGACATTGAATCCGTATCGCTTACACGAAATCAATGACACAGTGACACGAATTCACTGAGTCGCTGACACGAATTCCGTACGATTCCCATTACAAGCCCACCAGAGCAATGGCTCTAGGTGGGCTCTTTTGTGCCCGTAAATCAAGGGGTTGCAGATTAGCATCTCCCGCGCTTCGGGGGAGCCATCAATTCGGGATCTCGAAATCCGGCCGCGGAGCCCAACCCTCTGCGGAAGCGTTTTTCTACAGGGATACACCCCATATCGCCGGCACAGTCATGGGCCTAATATCGCAACAGAAAATTCTATTTATGCGAATCAATGGTTGCCGTCGGATGGGAATGGGGTCTCCCGTGAAGATCCTTCTCACCGCCCTCACGCTCGGCGCCTTCCCTTTTGCCGTAGAGGCGCAATTCACCGATACGTTCGATACGATCGACCCCGCGTGGACTGCCGACCGCTACCCTCCCGCTGGCTTCGAGTCCGTGATCTTTGACGGCGACAGACGTCTATGCCTCACCATCAACCATACCGGTAGCACCGCCAACCGCCCCGCCGAATTTGGCAGCGAGTTCTACGCCTTCCAAGGCTGCCAGCGCCCCGGTGGCATCACCGGACTATGGACGCTCAGCGCTCAGGTCTTCGTCACGTCCGCATTCAACACCACCACTGGCGCGCTCGTGTGCGGCAATCTCTGGGGCCATACTGGCACGACGCCCACCGGCGGCGAATACGCGGTGATAGGCTTCAATAACTCAAGTCGTACCGACCCCTTCAACCCCGCCGCGACCGATCGCGCCTTTCGCTTCGAAGCCTTTGACAGCGGCACGGCCAGCTGGATCGACCTCGGCGTGCCCGCCGGCTTTGTTTTCGATGCGTGGCACACGCTCTCGGCCACGTCGACGGGCGCGACTTTCGAGTACCGCATTGATGGAGCTCTTGTGCTTACCATTCCCACGGCGGTCGGCAGCGACCTCCTGACCGTGTTTATCGAGGGTTACAATTTTGACCAGACCAGCAGCTACTCCGTTTACTGGGACAATCTCATAGCAAGTGCCGCTCCGATCATCACCAACAATCCCTTGACGGCGGCGGGCACGGTCGGCGCGCCTTTCACCTTTATGATCACGGCCTCGGGCATGCCCATGAGCTATACCATCAGCTCGCTCCCGGCCGGACTCGTTTTCAACGCCGGAAGTGGAGCAATCAGCGGTACGCCCACCGCAGCGGGAGTCACGGTCGTAACGCTTGCTGCGACAAATGCGGCCGGCACCAGCAGTCCTGTCACCCTGACCATTACAATCGCTCCGGTAGGCGCCGCGCCCATCATCACGAGCCCGACCACCGCGCCCGGCACCGTCGGTACGATTTTTGTCACATACCTTATCACGGCATCGGGCTTGCCCACCAGTTACACCGCAGGCGGCCTTCCCCCCGGCCTGGCCCTCAATGCCCTGACTGGCGCGATCGACGGCACACCCACGGCGGCAGGTACCTATTACGCGACGATTGCCGCTTTGAATGCCGTCGGCACCGGCATTTCCAATGTGAGCATGGTCATCGCATCGCAGCCCACAAGTCGGCTCGTAAACCTCTCGGCACGCGCCTTCGTCGGCACCGGCGGCAATGTTCTCATCGTTGGATTCGCAATCCGCGGATCGGGTTCGAAATCCATCCTGCTCCGCGGCGTCGGGCCGAAGCTGGCTGAGTTTGGCGTGACCGGCGTCCTAGCCAACCCCCAGCTGACGCTCTACGACTCGACGTCTGCTTCTATCGCCACTAATTTCGGTTGGGGCAACGCCACGACGCCCGGCCCTTCCACCGTGTCAGCCTCAATCGGGCCGGCCACGGCGGCAATCATGAGTGGCGTGGGCGCATTCGTTTTGCCCGCCGATTCGCCCGACTGCGCCATGGTCGCCAGGCTTCCAACCGTTCCTAGTGGCAATTATTCCGCAACAGTCGCGGGCGCCACCGGCGCCACCGGTGTCGCGATGGCTGAAATCTATGATGCCGATACGGGGGCGCCGACAACCCGCCTTGTCAACGTTTCAGCCCGCGCCTTCACCGGCACCGGAGGCAACGTTCTCATCGCCGGATTTGTCATCTCGGGCACCGCGCCGGAAACCGTCCTTCTCCGCGGTGTCGGTCCGGCGCTGGCTGAAATTGGCGTGACCGGCGTGCTCACCAATCCCCAGCTAACGCTCTATGACTCCGCGTCTGTCCCTATCGCCATCGACATCGGCTGGGGCAACGCCACGACGCTCGGCTCCTCCGCCGTGTCAGCCACAATCGGCCCGGCCACGGCCGCGATCATGAGTGGAGCCGGCGCTTTCGCTCTGCCCGCCGGCTCGGCCGACAGCGCGATGGTCGCCACGCTGCAGCCCGGTACATACACCGTGGAGATCAGCGGCATTAACAATTCCACCGGCGTCAGCCTGATCGAAATTTACGAGACTACGTCGATTGCCCAGACAGGGACGCAGCTGAATTAGGGAGCTGTGGCGCAAGACCTGCTGAGGAGACTAGGGAGCATAAGGAGGAGCGTCGCTTGGCCGAAGGTGTTGTGCGGCCAGCGCCATCGTAAAAACAAGTGAAAAGTACCCACTGTTTCCCGATCAACAGGCTTTAGAACATCCAGACGACGGGGACGTCCTGGGCGCTCTCGTTTCCGGGATTCGCCAGGTTGGCGCGGTCGCGATCGACCCCGTGGTCATTCAGGTTTCGCAGCGTTCCAGCGCGGCCGCACGCAATGCAGATCCGAGGGTAACGGTTCACGTTGATGACTCCAGGGTCTCCCTCTCACAAGAATCGCCCATCCTGATGATTGAACCCCGGAGTCACTTACCCCTCACTCCCGAACTAATTTTCCTCCGTGTCGTCGAATTGCGAGGCTGCATCCTATGAGCCCCGATCTTGATTACTTTTACCCGCACACAGAGGGGTCGAAGACATAATTTCCTTTTCCGGACACGAGCAAGCGCGGGACCCTTTGGAGGGGCGGCGCGTAGAAGCGTTTGAAGCTCGTGTTGCGGAGCCGGGTTCTGGCGCGCCGGCGACGCGATTGAATCGTCACCGGCCCTTGACCGAGAACAATTCCTTCTCGGTCTTGGCATAGAAGACCTGAGTCGCGTAGACGGTCGAGTCGCCTGTTACGATGCCGTGCGAAAGCCGTGCCGCGCACCCTAGGCAGTTCACGTGCAGGTCGAGCATGTTGGCGCGGTGGGTC
This sequence comes from Opitutaceae bacterium, assembly GCA_003151495.1. Classification (GTDB taxonomy): domain Bacteria; phylum Verrucomicrobiota; class Verrucomicrobiia; order Opitutales; family Opitutaceae; genus Palsa-1447. The sequence goes on along the minus strand of PLXR01000155.1, from coordinate 29,681 downwards.
GGGGAGTTCATCCAGCCGTCCAGCAGGAACGCGGCGTATTCCGCATACGTGTAGTCGCGCACTGCCTCCTCGTCGGGGCGCCGGGCGGGCATCATGATCGCGTTCTCGGTTGCATGCGCTGTCGCGAGCCCGACGTGGGTGATGCGCTCTCCGATGTCGTGCTCGTTGGGGAAGGGGCTCTGGTGGCCGACAGTCTGGGAGAGCGCAAGGTAGGTCGCCTGCTCGCCCGCTGCGGCATCGAGCGCATCCATGCGCGCGAGCGCCTGCAACCCGTGCTCCACGCGGACCCGGTTCGACTCCTCGAAGATAGCCCTCGAGAGAAGGACCGGATCAAACGTCTCTGCGGTCATGGCGCGGTCGAGGTCAAGGTGCGCGGGTGCCGGTATCGGCGCCTGCGCGCAACCGCCGAGAAGCGCGCCGACCAGTCCATAGAAGGCGCCTTGGAGAGGGTTCACCCGGGCGAGTCAAAAGGAGGCGCACAATCAGGCAATGGTTTTCGGGAGCGCGTGGGGCCAGCGTAACGAAACACGCTCGGCCTTGCGCCATCGATTTCTAGGAGGAGGGAACAGTTCGTCGGAATTCCTAGAAAGCCCGCCCTGCTCTAGGAACTCTTTGATCCAATCATTACGCTCCGTTCCATTTCGTTTTAATGGGACCGCGAGGAAGAATCCGCCTTCGGGCAGCCGATCGGTCGCACCACAAGTGGATACGCAATGCCGACGGGCGTAGTACAGACTAACTAGGGTGCGCGATCACCGAAAGATCAGCTGGGAGAAGTGCCACAGGTTGTTGCCCCAGGTGTTCCCGTCGTGACCGGCATCGTCGACGTTCCAGATATGCGGAACGTTGTGATCCCTCAAATACCGGTGCACACCCTGTGAAATGCTGATCAGACCATCCTTGTTGCCGCAGGAAACATATAGCAGCTTCAATTCCGCGCGAGCGGCTGCCGGATCAGGAATCAGGACTTCCGGTGCCTTGGTGTTCGGCGCGGCCGAAAATGCGCCGAGCCACGCAAACGTGTCGAGGTGCGCCAGTCCGAAGTCAAAGGTTTGACCGCCGCCCATGGACAGGCCGGCGAGCGCCCGATGCTCGCGATCGTTGTAAATGGGGTATTTCGCCTCGACTGCGGGAATGAGGTGATCGAGGAGATCGCGCTCGAACTTCGCGAACCCGGCGGAGTTCTCGGGCGTGAACACGTTGCCCTTGGGAACCGAGTCGTCAGGCAAGGCCCGCCCGTTGGGCATGACCACGATCATCGGCACAGCCTTCCCTTCTAGAATAAGGTTATCGACGATGACATCCGCTTTGACGTAGCTCCGCCACTCGTCCTGGTTGCCGCCTATTCCATGCAGGAGGTACAGCACCGGGTATTTTCGTGCCGTGGAGTAGCCGGGCGGCAAAAACACGTTTGCCTTGCGCCGCGTGCCGGTGACACGGGAGTCGTACTCCAGAACTTCGATCCTCCCGTGGGAGCTCCCCGCCTGCGGCGTCCGGTAGCCGGCCGGTGCGTCCGGAAAGGCCCTGATGTCATCCGGCGCGAGGACGATCGGGCGGGCGAAGATTGCGCGGGCGCGTTCGGCCGAGACGTCAGCCGGCTTTCCCTGTGCGTGAAGCGCGATAACGGGCGCAAACAGGAGCAATGCGATGAGGGAGCGTTTCATTGTTTTGGTGGGATAATGCGCGCAACCAAGATCGCCGTGGGAGGACGGGACGCGCGGATCGGGCGTGTGGGGACTGAACTACCGCACAATCACGGTGTGCCGTTATTCGTTCAAGCCCACCACGATCTGCGTGAATGAGTGTGCCGGAAAGACATAGTGAAATGTCGCGCCGTTCGCCGAAACCTGCTCGGTCTTTGGCACGTAGCTGTCGCGATCCTCGTAAGCGAATGGCTTGTTTTCGACACTCCCGACCAACTGGCTTACCGAGGCCATCCCGGTAAATGTTCCGGAGACGTTTTGCACGTCCGTCGCGATCGGCTGGTCCTTATGCCGGTTGACGACGTTTATGACGACCTGCTTGGCCTTCGCGTCGTACACAGACGATACGTCAAGGAAAGGGATCCTCGTGTAATGCGCGCTGGCGTCGAAAGTGGCGCAGTCGACGATTGGATCGAGCGCAGCGCCGCGGCACCGCGTAGAGAACATCTTGAACGCGTAAAACGTCGGCGACTTGTAGGTGGCCTCGGTTTTCGGGTCGCGGCTTAGGATTGACGTCAGCAATGTGTAGTTGCCCATCTTGACGACGTCGGAGTGGCGGATGAACGCGTTGAAGAATTGCGCGAACGCCAGCGTCGGGAGATAGCCGCCGTGGCGAAAGGGCGGCGCCCATTCGTCGAATGCGATGCCCATCGGCTTCCCGTGGTGGGAATCCGCGACAGTCTTCAGCTGGCTGGCGATGGTCCTGATCTTGTCGTCGAGGTCGATCGCGCGCTGCCCCATGAAGACATAGTAATCGTCGCTGTCGTCCCAATAGCGATGGACTGAGAGGTAGTCCGCGACTCCATAGAGAGCCTTGCTCACCTTCCAGTCCCATTCGACCCAGTCGAGGTTGTCCTTGTAGTTGGCGGCCCCGCACGCAACGAACTCCAGCTTCGTGCCCGGCGAGCTCGCGCGCATGACCTTGGCGGCTTCAAGGGCGAACTTGATGTAATCATCCGCGTCCTTGTGCCCCATTATCCACGGCGCTCCGTCGACCTCGTTACCGAGGTCCCAGATCTTGACAGCAAACGGCTCCGCGTGGCCGTACTCCACGCGCTTGTCCGCCCAGTAGCTGCCCGCCGGCGCGTTGCAGTACTCGACCCAGGAGCGTGCGTCATCAAGCGTTCCTGTGCCGCCGTTGATGCACACGATGTTCTCGGTCCCGAGCTCCTTGCTGAACTGGATCCACTCGTCGGTGCCGACCTGATTGGACTCCACGACACCCCACGCCGGGTCGAGCCGCCGAGGACGCTTGTCCTTCGGGCCGATACCATCGCGCCAGTCATACGCGGCGGTGAAGTTGCCGCCGGGCCAGCGCATCTGGGTGATCCCAAGCTCGTGCGCCGCATCGATGATGTCCTTGCGGAATCCGTACGAGTCGGCAAGCGGCGACTTTGGGTCGTACATCGGCCCGTATACGGTGTTGAAGTTGAAATTCTCGCGATGGAAGCCTATCGGCTCCATGAACATGCCGTAAATCCGCGGATCAACCTGGTCGATCACGTTAGTCACATCGATACGGATTGTCGCCGGCCTGACCGGACCCGATGGGACGACGACCGGCGCCTCAGACTTTGACGGCTCCGGCATTTGGGCGAGGGCGCTTGCTGCGAACGCAACCGACGCAACGGCTACAATTGAGATCAGATGATGTTTCATGAAAGGGGAGATTCTCGTGTGGGGTGGATTCCGCTGCGCGCAGGCTGGGTGGTTGACTCGGGGCGAAATGAATCCGGACGTCGACTCCATCGTCGTCAGGCCCAGGGCGGACCGGCATCGTTCGCTTTGGCCGCAAACGTCAGGAAAAGGAAGTGACCGAGTCTCATTTGGGGATGAGGGCGAGCCAGTAGGAGGACCGTTTCACAATTTCACGGTCGCGGACTGTCGGATGTCGCTGGATGACGCGCCGGCTCGAATTGTCCACTCGCCGGATGCGACCACGTAATCCTTCATTTCCGTGCTCCAGCGCCTAAGCGCAATAGTCGGGACGGTGATGGTCACGGTCTTCTTCTCGCCCTTTGCCAGATGCACGCGGCTGAATCCACAAAGCGCTTCTCCCTCCCGCGGATGCGAGTCCGACGGCGGTGTCGCATAGAGCTGAACGACCTCGTCGCCGTCGCAATCCCCGGCATTCGTTACGTCAACGTCGACATGCAGGGTGTTGCCGCCCGCGGCCTCCGCATCGAGGTTGGCGTATGCGAATTTTGTGTAGCTGAGGCCGTAGCCGAATGGATAAAGCGGCCGGCCCTTGAAGTAGCGGTACGTGCGGTTCGCCATGTCGTACTCGGCGAACGGCGGCAGGTCATCCGTCGCCCGATAGAATGTAACCGGCAGACGCCCCGCGGGATTGTATTTCCCGAGCAGGACCTCGGCGATCGCCGCGCCGCCGGCCTCCCCGGGATAGAAGGACTGGACGATGGAGTTGAGGTGACCGTCGGCCCAGGGCATCGCAACCGCGCTTCCGGACATGTTCACGAAGATGACCGGCTTTCCGAGCGATTTCAGCCTCTCGAGCAGCTCCTGTTGGATCGCAGGCAGTTCTATCTTCAGCCGGTCGCCCCCGGAGAAGCCCTCATATGGCACCTGCATCTCTTCGCCCTCGAGCTGGGCGGTGATGCCCCCGACAAACACGATCGCATCCGCATTCTTGGCGACGGCAAGCGCATCGGCCATCCCGGCATCTGCGGGGGGACTACCCCAGTCGAATTCCACCTCCGCCGGCCCATCGCCCTGCGTGTATTCCAGCGTGAACGGCAAGCTGGCGTTGTCGGCGAGCTTTCGCGTTGCGCGCACCTCGCGCAGGGCGCCGCGGTCCTCCGGTCTCAGCGCCCACGAATCGATCACCGCATCGTCGCCGATCTTTAGCCGGAATCCGCCGCGCCCCTTCACTATCAGCGTGTAGTCGCCGCCAAGGGTGGTGAGCAGGTCGCCCGTCCAACGCACCGACACCCCATGATCGGGCATGCCCTTCGGCAAGTGGCCCCATGGCATCTTCGAGTCGTCGGATTTCAGCCGAATCGGCCGGTCCGAGCGGACCGCGGCGGGCTCGCCTGTCATGTCGCTGGTCGCGAAATAGTGTCCCTTGTACCAATTGCTCGCCACGGGGTGGCTGCCGGGCGACATCGACGCGTAGTCGCAGCCGTGCGCGTACGCCACCTTCACGTCGGGCTCGAGCCCGGCCTTGAGTCCGGCGAGCACCGTCACGGGCTTCGAGGGCGTTCCATTGTAATTGCCGACGAGCACCGGCACCGACGTGGCGCTCGGGCCGATCACCGCAACGCGGCGCAGCGAGCCCACGTGGAGCGGCAATGTGCCGTCATTTTTCAGCAGTACGATCGACTCCTCTGCGGCGCGAAGTGCGAGCGCGGCATGATCGGGGCTGTCGTTCTCGGACGGCTTTATCGCGCTGTAGGGCACCCTGTCCTTGGAATCGAAGAATCCCAGCCGGAGCATCGTCCGGATAAGCGGCGTGACCTGTTCATCGACCCGCGCCTCGCTGAGCAGGCCTCCCTTCACCGCGGTGACTATGCCCGGAGCCTCGGAACCGCATGTCACGTTCAGGCCGGCCTTTAGCACCAGCGCCTCGGCCTCGGCATCGTCCTTGGCGAGCTTGTAGGAATGGACAAGGTCGCCCACCGAGCCGCAATCGGAGGTGACGTGGCCGTTGAACCCCCACTTTGCGAGACTCGAGTAGAGCAGGGAGTTGATGGAGCACGGTGTACCGTAGAGCGAGTTGTACGCCGTCATGATGGCCTCGACGTGTCCTTCGCGCACCAGCGACTCGAACGCCGGAAGGTATGTCTCATACACGTCGGCTTCCGGCGGGGCCACGTTCATGCTGTGGCGCAACGACTCCGGGCCGCTGTGCACTGCGAAATGCTTGCCGCACGCCGCCGCCTGGAGGTACGTGGCGTTGTCCCCCTGGAGGCCGCGGACGAACGCCACCCCGAGGCGCGAAGTCAGGAACGGGTCCTCGCCGTAGGTCTCCTGTCCGCGGCCCCAGCGCGGGTCCCGGAAGATATTGATGTTCGGCGACCAGAACGTCAGCCCGTGGAAAATGGTGCCTTCGTCCGGTGTGCCCACATAGCCGTTGAACTTCGCGCGCGCCTCAACGCCGATCACGTGCGCAATGTCACCATGGAGCTTCACGTCCCATGTCGCGGCCAGCGCGATTGCCTGCGGGAAGACCGTCGCGACGCCGGCGTTGGCGACCCCGTGCAAAGCCTCGCTCCACCAGTCGTACTTCGGAATCCCAAGCCGCGGTACGCCGGGCATGGTGTTTTCCATCATCGACGCCTTCTCCTCGAGCGTCATGCGGGAGACCAGGTCTCGCGCACGGCCCTCAATGGGCAGCGCGGGATCGAGGTAGGGCGCCTTGGGTTCGGCGCCGAATGCAAGGGCCGTCACCGCCAGAAAAGCAGCAGCAGCCGAAGTGAGTTTGGGGGCAACCATGGGCACGCGACGGTTGCCTCAGACTATGCAGGCTAGCGCTTTCGTGACCATCCCAATCGGCGGATTTGAGTCGCACCCGTGACTCGGAGCGAAGCCTCGGCAGCAACGCCTTGTTCCCCCCGATGGGCAAGGTCGGCGCGACGCAATCGGCCCGGTTCGACCGGCTCAGAAGTGCCAGCCCAAGCTAAGCATCGGACCCGCCGCGTTCAACCCGGGGTTCACGCGGTTCATGTAGCGGTTCGAAACGTGCTGGAAATATGCCCCGGCCGAGGCGCTGAGGCGATTCCTGAGGAAGATCCTCACTCCGGCGTAGGCCAGCCAGTTCAGGTTGAAGTCCTCGCCCTGCGCGCCCTTGATCTCGTGGCCCTTGCTGTCGAGCCACCCGATGCCGCCCCCGCTAGCGAAGAACAGGCAGTGGGTTCGCCGTACGTCCCACCATTCCAGGATTCCCGAGGCCGAACCGCCGACAAAGTGGTGCTCCGGTCCCACGGCAATCGGCTCGCCGAGCAGGCTGAACCGGTTTCGGATAACCAGGTCCCCCCCGAAAAAGGGGCGCACCGTGCCGACAAGGGGGCTCTTCACCGTCAGGAGCTGGGGCAGCACGGTGTAGCTCAGGGGCGTCGCGGAGCCGGTAACGCGCCAGAGCACGCCGCTCTCGTAGTCGATTTCCCAGTGCTGGGTCGGGTCATAGGGGACCCCAGCCGAGCCTCCCCCGTCGGCGAACGCGAGCGGAACAAGGGCCAGCATGGAGCAAAGGGAGGCGAGTCGCAGGGCGCGCATCGGTGGCTTTCTGTATCGGGGACCCGCGGGAACAGCAAGGAACTCGGCAGGCGATCCTCCGGGAGCCTGGAAGGCGCCCGCGTGCGACCAGTCACATCGCCCAATCGAAGGACGAGTTCTGCTCGATTTCCTCGATCGTCGTCAGGCCGATAAGGACCTTGTTCAGGCCGTCGTAGCGCAGCGGCCGGTATCCCACCTTGGCGGCCGCGTGCGCGATCTCCTGCACGCTCCGACGGTCGGATATCATCCTCCGGATCTCCTCCGTCACGATCACGAGCTCATGGAACGCCACGCGGCCCCAGTATCCGGTGCCGCGGCAGTGGGGGCAGCCGCGGCCGCGATAGAAGGCGACGTCGGAAAGGCCCTCCTCCTTGAAGTACTTGAGCAGGACGTCGCGCGGCGGGTGGTAGGACTCCTTGCACTTGTCGCATATCCGGGCGGCCAGCCTCTGCGAGAGGACGCCGATGATCGATGGGGCAACCATGTAGGGCTCAACGCCCATCTCCATCAGGCGCACGATGGCCTGCGGCGCCGTGTTCGTGTGCAGGCTGGCAAAGACAAGGTGCCCGGTGAGCGCGGCCTCGGTCGCGATCTTCGCGGTCTCGGTGTCCCGGATCTCGCCGATCAGGATTACATCGGGGTCCTGGCGCAGGAATGAGCGGAGCACCACTCCGAACCTCAGGTCGATCTTGGGGTTTACCTGGCTCTGGCTGATGCCGGCTATGGGTATCTCCACCGGGTCCTCGATGGTCGTGATGTTGATCTTCGGCGAGTTGATCTCATCGATCGCCGCGTAGAGCGTCGTGGTCTTGCCCGACCCCGTGGGGCCGGTCGCAAAGATGATGCCGCTCGGGTTCCGTATCAGCCGCCGGAACGGCTGGAGGATCCTCTGGGACATCAGCATCGTGTCCAGCGTGACGCTCATGCGCTTGGTCGCCGACGTGAGCACCCGGACCACGGCCTTTTCTCCGCGGATCGTGGGAATGAACGAGAGCCGGAAATTCGCCCGGTTCGTTCCCATTGGGATGTAAAAGCGCCCGTCCTGGGGGAACCGGGACTCCGAGATGTTCAGGTCGCTCAGGATCTTGAGCCGGGAGATAAGGGCCCGGTGCAGCACCCGGGGGAACGTCAGGATCTCCCGCAGCGAGCCGTCGACGCGAAACCGGATGCGCGAGAGGACCTCCTGGGGCTCAATGTGGATGTCGGTGGCGCGCTCGCGCAGGGCGAAGTAGAGGATCTCCTCGAGCACGTTGGAAAGCGTCTTTGTGTCCGCGAGCTCGGAGATCTTCTCTATCGCGAGGTCTGGGTCCGAGAAGAGGGCATCGCGCTCGAGCTCGGCGAGGGAGTCCGTGATCGAGCGTTCCGTGCTGTAGAGGACGGAGATGGCGTCGTCTATCTCGCAGGGAAGGCTGAACACCGGGCTGAGCGGTGTCTGGGCTATGCCCTCCAGGCTGCGCACGAGATTCGCATCCTCGGGCGTGGCCATGGCGACCGTGAGCACCCCGTCGATCACGTAAATCCCGATCGCGCGCACCTTCCTGGCGATGTCTATGGGGATCATCTTCACGGCCTGGTCGGTGATGCCGGACGCGAGCACGTCGACGTAGGCTATGCCGAGAAAGTCGCCCCAGATGTGGCAGGCATCCTCCTTCATAAGGAGCTTCTGGTCGATCAGGGCCTGAAGCAGGTCCAGCGCCGTCCCGCTCTTCTCCGCCAGGAGGTCGAGCTTCGAGCCGAAATCGAATCCGGCGCGCTCCCTAAGGAGCGCTACAAATCTACTCTTCGCCTGTTTTTGAGGCACGGTGTGAGTTGTGTTGCTCGAAGAGCCGGCTGATCGTGTCCTGATCGAGCTTTTCCATCGAGAACAGGCTGGAGGACCGGTCCTGCTTGACGTCGCGAAGCAGCTCGGGAAGGGAGTACTTCACCTCCGCGAAGGGCGAGGCTGAGCCAGCCTCGGGGTCCGGCGGGGCGTCTTCCGGGGGTTTCATTGCGCCTTGGTTGTCGCCGGCTGGCCTCCGAGGTAGCTGTCGACGATCTTCCTGAGGCGCACCACCATGTCGTCGGGCGGATTGTCCTTGCGCAGGTAGGCCACCGCGCCCAGGTGCAAGCACTCTTCCACTGTCTGTCGGTTCACGAGGGACGTGAGCATTATGACGATGCAGTTCGGGTCCAGTACCTTCAAGCGGCGCAGGGTCTCAATCCCGTCGATTCGCGGCATATTTACATCAAGCAGCACAAGGACGGGCTTCTCGGCCTCGTAGACTTTCAGAGCCTCCTCGCCGTTGGCCGCCTGGAGGATCACAGGCTCGCCGAGCGCCATGACGAGCTGGCTTACGAACTTGCGGATGTGCGCCTCGTCGTCCACCACGAGGACTTTTCCCGTTAGCGTCATGTCGCGTGGTTGAATGTGATTCGGAATTCGGCGCCGCCTCCAGCCAAATTTTCAGCATGGATCGTCCCGCCATGCGCGATCATGACCTCGCGGCAGATCGAAAGGCCGAGCCCGGTGCTCGGCTCCCCCCCTGTCGGCTTGACCGACGTGCGGCCGTATTCCTTGAACAGCTTGTCGTGCTCGTCGTCGGGGATTCCCGGCCCCTGGTCCCTCACAGCCACCGAGCAGTGCCTCTCCGTGGAACTCTCCTCGACCGTGATGGTCGAGCCGGGGGGCGAGAACTTGATCGCGTTCACGAGAAGGTTGTTGAGGACCGACCGGATCCTGGGGGAGTCGAGGAGAAGCGTCTCCGGCAATGCACCCCGGTTCAGGACGATGATCGAGCCCTTCGGCGTCGCCGTGGCGTTGTTCAGCTTGACGGCCTCCTCGACCAGCGCTGCAAGCGAGGCGGGCTGCCGGTTGATCGGCATCTCGTCGGCCTCGATGACCGAGCTGTCCAGAAGGTTGTTGATCAGGTCGAGCATCGACTGGCTGGCCTCGTACACGGTGTTGAGAATGTCGATCTGCTCAGGGGCCAGGGGGCTGGCCTTTGCGCCGCGAAGGGTGTGGACCAGGGCCCGGATGGATGTGGCGGGGTTCCGCAGGTCGTGCGCCGTCACGCTCAGGAGCCGGTTCTTGGCCCGGTCCTCCTTGTACATTTGAACGAGCCTGAGCCGGTTGCGCAGGTGCACACGAACCCTGGCCAGGACCTCCTTCTCGCGGAAGGGCCTGGGCAGGTAATCAACGCCGCCTGCAGCCAATCCCGCCACAACCTCCTCAGGGTCGCTCTTCGACGTGATGAAGATGACCGTGGCCGGGGAGCCGCTGTACGGGTTCTTCAGGTTGCGGCAGATGTCGAAGACGTTTGATCCCGGCAAACCGACGTCGAGCAGCACAAGGTCCGGCTCAAATTGCTGGTAGTAATTGAGCGCGGCCTCGCCCGAATTCACGTTGGCGACCTCGTAGCCCTCCTTGGAAAGGATCTCCTGCAGGCTCAGAACCTTGGAATCGTCGTCCGCCACGACCAGAATCTTCCGATTCTTCAATCCCATGCCGGGATGAGAGCTGTCGATGGTCATGCTGCTCAAGTCTCATTGATTGATTCAAGTGCAGCGAGCAATTTGCAAAAGCGAAGGGCGCCGGTCGCGAACGGAAATCCCGACGCGCCTGGGGCGTTCCGGCGTCTTAGTTCCCGGGTCAATCCCCCGCGACACCGTGCCCACCCCGGTCGGCCCGCCGGTGTGCCGGATCATCTCTCCCAAAATGCCACGCGCATTACAAGATGCTGTTGATCAATATAAAGTGCTGGCACCGGCGCCGCAGTTGTTCCCACTTGGACCTGGCCATCCCTAAGCCTTCACCAAACTTCGGCCGCCGCCGGCCGCCGCGGCGTAGATCGCCTCGACCACCGCGATGTCACGCCTGCCCATCTCGCCGGGGGCGAGGGACGGCTTCCCCGTGAGGATCTCCACGGCCATCCCGTCAAGCTGTGCCACCTGGTGGTTCACGTTGGGGAGCGCCACGGCGCCCCGGGAGGTCGTAAGCACGAGGTCGTCGTAGAAGAACGCCGGCTCGTCGAGTCGCGCCCAGCCATGGGCCGCCTCCGCCCGGAAGGTGCTCACCGTCTCGGCGTAGGTGGCGCGGCACGTCGCGACGGCGCCGTCCGCGAACTCCATGGTCCACTTGAGCGACTCCTCGACCTCCGAGAAGAGGCTGGGGCGCGTGACCGGGCCGAACGCGGCCGTCACCGCGACCGGGGCGGCCTCGACCTTGGCCATGCAGGCCGCCTGGATCACGTAGACGCCCATGTCCATGAGGGGGCCGCCCCCCGCGAGCTTCTTGCTGGTCCGCCAATGGCTCTCCGCCGCATCCGGCGTCCCCATCTCGAACCCGTTCGCCCCCTCTATCCGCATGAAGGCCCCGAAGTCGCCGTCGCGCGCGATGCGGGCGAACTCGGCGTAGTGGCGCTCGTAGCGCAGCCGGTAGCCGACCGTGAGGCGCACCCCGGCGGACCGGCACGCGGCGATGATCGCGTCGCACTCGGCGACGGACACAGCCATCGGCTTCTCGCAGATCACGTGCTTGCCCGCCTTCGCCGCCGCGACGCAGTGCTGCGCGTGCAGGCCGTTTGGCGTCACCACGTACGCCGCGTCGATCTCGGGGGAGCCGGCCATGCGGGCCATCGTGTCGTAGCCGAAGATGTTCCTCGTCGGGAAGCCGTACTCGCGCGCCCACCTTTCGCCCTTTGCCCGGTCGCCCGTGACCACGCCCGTCAGGGCGCAGTGCTCGGACAAGCGCAGCGCGGGCCCAAGGTGGCCCTCCGAGTAGCTGCCGAGCCCGACGAGCGCAACGCCGAGCCTCCTGCCCCTCGGCGGGGCCTCGGCGGCGAGGACCCTGCGCGGGGAAACGGCGAGCGCGGCGGCGGCCGCGCCAATGAAACGGCGGCGCGTGATGGGGACGGGGGCGTGCGACGGCTTCATGGGGTTGTGGGGACCTTCGTTGCTGTTCGGCGGGCCATGTAAAATTCGGGTGATCCAGGTCGGGGTGCGCCCCACCACTACCTCCCGCGGCGGCGAAAATTACAACAAGAAGCGACCCGGCCTTCCCCGCCCCATGAATCCGCGAGATGCCTCCCCGACGCCGCCCTAATGGCGTGCCGCCAGCGAGGCATTGCGCGTTGACAGGCGGCGCCCCATTCCCGCCTTGTCTTACGCCAAGCCTCCCTCCCCGCTCGCTCAACCCCATGCAAGAGCCCCCCTCCCCGGCGCCCGACGGCGCTACCGCCGCCCGCGACCGAGTCCCCCTCCGGGAGAAGTTCGGATACGCCCTCGGCTCGTTCCACGACATGTGGGGCCACTGGCTCTACTCGGGCCTGGCCTACCTGGTGTTCAACATCTACCTCGGCGTGTCGCCGAAGTGGATCGCGCGGGCGCTGCTGTTCAAGCTGCTCTTCGAGGCTGTGTGGGACTCGGTCTTCGGGTGGTGGTCCGACAACGCGCGCACGCGCTTCGGAAGGCGCAGGCCCTTCCTCCTCGCCGGGTCGGTCCTGGCCGGCTTCATCCTGCCCATGCTCTTCCAGGTGAGGCCGGGCTGGACGGAGGTCCAGTACTTCGGGTTCATGGTTTCGACGATAGCGCTCCTGGTGCCCATCATGAGCTGCTTCTACATGCCCTTCCAGAGCCTCGGGGCCGAGCTCACCCCCGACTACCACGAGCGCACGTCCATCGGCGCGATGCGCAGCGCGGTCCAGAAGGTCCCGGAGCTCGCGATGTTCGGGGCCGGGGCATTCTGCTCGGCCGGGGTGTGGGTCGCAGCCACGTTTGGCGACGCGCCGGGCCGGCTCTCGACGCTCGCGCGCCAGACGTTCGGGTGGTTCGGCGCGATCGGGGGTAGCCTGGCCGCGCTGGACTTCGCCCGCCTCGGGAAGCTGATGAAGACGATCTTCGGCTGGGTGCCGGCCCCCGACGGGGCTAAACCCAACATCCTGGTGGGCGCCCAGGTCCTCACGGCCTGCATGGGATGCATCCTCGTGGCCGCCGGCGTCGCCCTCTTCACGCTCACCCACGAGCGCTACTATGCCAAACTCGTCGTCGGGCGCCACCAGGGGAAGATATCGATAAAGGACACGCTCTGGAAGGCCCTGTCGTGCGGGCCGTTTCGCGCCAACCTGTCGATGGCCCTGGCCTACGGCATCGGCACGAGCATGATCAGCACGCTCGGCTACTACTGCACCATCTACTATGTCTGCCGCGGCAACGTGGCCGTGGGCAACGGCTGGAACTTCTGGATGGGGATCATGGGGATGGTGATGGGCTTCTGCGGGATCCCGGTCTTCACGAAGCTCTCGCGCACGATCGGCAAGAAGAAGGCGATGATGATCGTGCAGTCGCTGGCCATCTGCGGCAGCCTCTCCTCGTGGTGGCTCTACAACCCCTCGGTCCAGTGGATGCAGGTCCTCTACACCGGGGCCTCGGCGTTCACGGGCGCCGGATTCTGGATCCTCTACGGCTCGATGACGGCCGACGTGATCGACTACGACGAGCTCCAGACGTCCCAGCGCCGGGAGGGGGCGTTCTCGGCATGCGGCTCGTGGATCCTCAAGTTCGGCGCGGGGCTCGGCGCATGGCTCTCGGGGGAGATACTCGCCAGGACGGGCTTCGACGCGACGCTCGGGGGCAACCAAACGGCCCACGCGATATTCGTCATGCGCCTGCTCTTCGCGACGATCCCGGTCATCGGGTCCACGGTGGCCCTCGTGCTTCTCATAAGGTTCCCGCTGACCCCGGAGCGGATGACGGAGATCCGCACCCAGCTGGAGGCGCGCCGCGGCCAGGTCTAGCCCGCGGCCGCGGGTCCGGTCACCTCGCGAGCGAAATCTCGCGCCAGTCGATGATGCTCAGGCCGTTGTCCCTCCAGCCCCTCACGCTCGGCGAGACGAGGATCCCCCGGTTGGTGTAGTATACCGGGGCGTAGTAGGCCTCCCGGGCGTTGACGGCCTCCATGATGTCAAACGCGGCCCAGCGCCCGGCCTCGTCGGGCGAGCGGTCGGACGCCACGAGGGCGCTGTCTACGGCGGGGTTCGACGCGCCGGAGTCGTTGTTGGGGTCCCCGGTCACGATGCCCTCCAGGAGGTCTCGCGCGTCGGGGATGTAGGCGTAGCCCTCCATGAGGAGCTGGAACTGGCGCTCCCGCTCGATCTCAAGGTAGACCTTGTGCTCAACCGGCAGGACGTCCACGCGGACGCCCAGGACCTTCGACCACATCTCCCTAAGGATCTCGGCGACGGACACCGCGACGCCCGTGTTCCCGTTAAGCGTCATCTCGACCCTGGGGAGCCCCGCCCCCCCGGGGTACCCCGCGGCCGCCAGGAGCGCCGCCGCCGCCGAGGGGTCGAACCTGAACCCCTCCGGCGGGGTGTAGCCCCCGGTGCCCGGGCGGACGAGGGAACGGGCGGGCGTGCCGAGCCTGCCGAGGGCCGCGCCGACCAGCCGCTCCCGGTCGACCGAAAGCGAGAACGCCCTGCGGACGCGAGGGTCGGCGAAGGGCGCGCGGGCCACGTTGAAGGTGAGGAAGTTGGTGCGCAGGACCTTCGTCACGTGCAGCTCGTCCGGGTGCTCCGACTCGTAGACGGGCACCTTGGTCTTTGGCAGGCCGTATGTGACGTGCAGCTGGCCCGCCCGGAACGAGCGCTCCTCGGACGCCTCGTCGTCGGTCGGGTAGAACCGGATCTCCCTTAGCGTCACCCGGGCCGCGTCCCAGAAGCCCGGGTTTCGCCTCACGCTGATGAAGGCGTTGGGCCTCCACTCGGCGAGCGTGAAGGGACCATTGCTCACGAGGGCGCCCGGCAGCGTCCACGGGCCCCCGCGCTGGCTCCTGCCGCCGCTCGCGTCGAGGTCGCGCAGGTGCACGGGGTAGAACGGGGCGCGGCCCAGCACCCTGAACAGGTAGGGGGCGGGATGCTCCAGGGTAAGGACAAGGGTGCGCGGGTCCGGGGCAACGATGCCGACCGAGCCCGGGTCGGTGGACCTGCCCTCCACGAACGCCTGGGCGCCCCGGATCGCGAAGATGTATCCCGACAGCTCGCTCCCGAGCCGGGGATCGAGGATCCTGAGGAACGACTGGCGGTAGTCCTCCGCCGTCACGGGCTCTCCGCTCGACCAGCGGGCGTCCCGGCGGAGGTGGAAGGTGAGCGTGAGGCCGCCGGGGGAGACCTCCCAGCTCTCGGCGTCCCCGGGCAGGATGGTCACGCCGTCGCTCGCCGGGGTGACCAGCCCCTCGAAGAGGGCGGAGAGTATCGTGCTGGTGGAGCTCGCGGTGTTGATGTGCGGGTCCAGCGCCGAGGGCTCGTCCTTGTTGCCGATGTGGAGGACCTGGTCCCGGTTGCCCGACGAGACCGCGGTCTCCATCCGGCCGCAGCCCGCCAGGGCGAAGGCCGCCAGGGCAAGGAGCAGTGGCAGACGCACTAGAAAGAAACCTCGACGTGCTCCGTCACCAGGAGCACCGACTGGTCGTGGCTGGCCGCCTTGTAGGCGACACGTATGGCGTCCAGCGCCGCGCGGTTGGCCTCGTTGTCCTCAATCAGGATCACGAGGACCTTCGACCGGAGGCGGCCGGTCGAGTCCGAGCCGCGCCTTCTCCACTGGCCGTACGCGTCGAAGACGGTGAGCCCGTCGGGAAAGCGGGGCGTCACCTCGCGCTCCAGGAAGGCGCGCCACCTCATTTCCCGGACGCCCTCCTCGGGGTCGTCCGCCGGGCCGATCGCGAAATAGAGCTCCGCCCGAATCCAGCGGGCCGCCTCGGGACGCGCCGGGTCGCCCTGGAGGGATGCCGTCGCCCTCGGCGGGGGATCGGCGGGACACACCGGGGCGAGGGCGAAAAGGAGGGCAGTCGCTGCTGCCAGGGCGAGGCTTCGTGGTTTCATGAAGGGGGTTCGCTTCCCGCCGCGGCTCAGGCGAGGCGCGCCTTGCGGGCGGATATGATCTCCGTGTTCATCCCGGCCCAGTGGAGCCTCCCGAAGTAGCGGGCGTGCTCCATCTTCACGCATCGGTCCATCACGACCGCCATCCCGGCGCCCGCGGCGAGCGCCGCGGCCTCAAGGTTGATGAGCCTTAGCTGGAGCCAGAGCGCCTTGGCGCCGATCGCAGCCGCCTGCCTCGCCACGGAGAGGCATTCCGAGGCCGGTCGGAACACGTCGACCATGTCGACCGGGACCGGGATGCTGGCCAGGTCGGGATAGGCCTTCTCGCCGAGGATCTCGCCGGCCTTGGGGTTGACGGGGATGACCGTGTAGCCCTCCTTCTTCAGGTAGCTCGCCACGAACCAGCTGGCGCGCTGCGGGTCGCTCGAGAGCCCCACCACCGCGATCGTGCGCGCCTCGCGCAGCAGCCGCTGGATCACCCTCGGGTCCTGGTAGGCCCGCTGCTCTTCCGGCGTGAGCGATGAGTTGAGCGTTACGGCGCAGGAAGCGCCTGGTCCAGGTCCCATAGCAGGTCCTCCACGTTTTCAAGTCCGATCGAAAGCCGTATGAGCTCGGGGCCCACCCCTCCCCTGGCGAGCTCATCGTCGGAGAGCTGCTGGTGGGTCGTGGAGGCCGGATGGATGACGAGGCTCCTCACGTCGCCGATGTTGGCGAGGTGCGAGAATAGCTCGAGGCCCTCGATGAACGCCCTGCCCTTCTGGCGCCCCTGCGCCGCGGAGCCCGCCTTGAGGCCGAACGAGAAGACGGCCCCCGCGCCCGTGGGTAGGTACTTGAGGGCGAGGGAGTGGTCGGGATGGCTCGGCAGGCCCGCATAGGCGACCCAGGCGACCGCCGGGTGCGCCTCAAGGTGCCGGGCGACGCGCAGGGCCGATGCGGACTGGCGCTCCATCCGCAGGGAGAGCGTCTCCAGGCCCTGGATGAGGAGGAACGAGTTGAAGGGCGACAGGCAGGCGCCCGTGTCCCGCAGCGTCTCCGCCCGCGCCTTCATGAGGAAGCCGTAGTGGCCGAAGGTGTCGAAGAACCGGAGGTCGTGGTAGGCGGGGGACGGCGCGGCGATGCTCGGGTATCCGCTGAAGTCGAATTTCCCGGAGTCGAGCAGGACGCCGCCGATCGCGGTGCCGTGGCCCCCGATGAACTTGGTCGCCGAATGGACGACGATTGTCGCCCCGTGCTCGATGGGCCTCGAGAGGGCGGGCGTCGCCATCGTGCTGTCGACGATGAGCGGGACCCCGTGAGCGGAGGCGACCTGGGCGACGCGCTCGATGTCGAGGACGGCGCCCCGGGGGTTGCCGATCGTCTCCCCGTAGAGGGCGCGGGTCCGGGGCGTGATCGCCCGCTCCCAGTCCTCAACCCGCGACGGGTCGACGAAATGCACCCCAATCGAGAACTTCCTGAGGGTGTGGACGAGCTGCGTGATCGACCCCCCGTAGAGCTGGGACGACGCCACGATCTCGTCCCCGGGCTGAAGGAGGGTGAGGAACGTCACCAGCTGCGCGGCCATGCCGCTCGCCGTCGCAAGGGCCCCGGTCGCGCCCTCGAGGGAGGCCATGCGCTCCTCGAAGACCGCGGTCGTGGGGTTGCTGATCCGGGTGTAGATGTTGCCGTACTGCTTGAGCTCGAAGAGCTGGGCCGCCTGCTCCGCGTCCTCGAAGACGAAGGAGGTCGTCTGGTAGATCGGGGCCGCGCGGGCCCCGGTGACCGCATCCGGGATGTGCCCGGCATGGACCATGCGCGTCTCGAATCCGAATCGGCGGGGGTCGGCTTCCTTACTCACACTCCCATAGGCAATAATCTTATCCGGACAATGCAAAGGAAGATTCAGTCATAACCGCCCTTTCTGCTTCCGGAAGGGGCCGCCCCGTGTAGCGTGGCCGGACATGACTGAGGAACCCATCGAGGCGGTCTACCGGGTGCGAGCGCCTGCGGCGGCGATCCGCGCCCGGGTCGAGGCGCTGCTCCTGGAGCAGACGGTCGAGCTGCCTCGCGAGGCGCTCCGGTCCGCCTTCGCCCTGGAGCACATGGTCGGGAGCGTCCTTTCGACCGAGGAGGAGGGACCCGGGTGCTACCGCGTCACCCTCGCGCAGCCGGCCCTCTCGGCGGCCGGGGACCCGGCCCAGCTCCTCAACGTCCTCTTTGGAAACTGCTCGCTCCAGCCCGAGATCGAGCTCCTGGACGTCCGGGTGCCCGCGGGACTGGCTGCCGCCATGGGCGGACCCCGCTTCGGGATCTCCGGGATGAGGAAGGTCGCGGATGTCCATGGGCGGGCCCTCACCGCCTCCGTCTTGAAGCCCGTCGGACTCTCGGTCGCAGAGAGCGCGTCTCTCTGCGGGACCCTTGCGGCCTCGGGCCTGGACATCGTAAAGGACGACCACGGGCTCGCCGACCATCCCTTCTGCCCCTTCGCGGAACGCGTCCGCGCCTGCCTCGAGGCGACGGAGAGGGCCGCGCAGGGGACGGGCCGCCGCACGATCTACGTCCCGAACCTGACGGGCTCGCCCCGGACGGTCATCTCGCAGGCCCGGCTGGCGGGCGAGCTCGGGGCCAGGGCCGTGATGGTGTCCCCGATGGTGATCGGGCTTCCCCTCCTCCATGAGCTGGCGGGAGGCCTCGGGATGCCGATCCTTGCGCATCCCGCCCTTGGCGGCTCGCTCCGGATCGCGCCCTCCGCCCTCCTGGGGAAGCTGTTCCCGCTCTACGGCGCCGATGCCGTCATCTACCCCAACTTCGGCGGGCGCTTCAGCTACGACCGGGCCGAGTGCGCGGCGATCGCGCGCGCGCTCCGGTCGCCCGACTCCGCGATTGCCCCCGCCTTCCCGGCGCCGGCCGGGGGGATGAGGGTGGAGAACGTCCGGGACGTCCTGGGGTTCTACGGCGCCGACACCCTCCTCCTGGTCGGCGGCAGCTTGCTAGGCGCGCCCGACGGGGCCACGCTTCTCTCCCGGTGCCGCCGGTTCGTCGAGGAGGCACACTCCTTCCCCTACCCCCCTTGAGCCAGAAGACCCACATCGCCCGGACGGATCCCTTCCGGTGGGAGGGCGTGCCGGTCCTCGCCTACAAGGAGGACCCCGGAAGCCATTTCAAGAGCATCAGCAGGCAGGTCCTCTTCGACGACGGGAAGCACTTCGGCGCCCAGCTGAGGTACTTTGAGATCGCCCCGGGCGGGCACTCGACCCTGGAGCGCCACGACCACGCGCACTCGGTGATGGTCATCCGGGGCGCGGGGCGGGCCCTCGTGGGAAGCGAGATCCTGGACCTCAGGACCCACGACCTGGTCCGCGTGCCCCCGCAGGCCTGGCACCAGTTCCGGGCGACCGGCGACGAGCCGCTCGGGTTCCTCTGCCTGGTGAGGAGCGAGCGCGACAAGCCGCGCATGCCCACGCCGGAGGACCTCCGCGAGATGGGGTCGGACGGGAACGTAGGGGCCTTCATCAGGACCTAGGCGGGCACGCATCCATGAACCCCGAGCATCCCGTCAAGCCCGCCACCGCGGCCGCACAGGCGCTCGGGTACGTCGACCCGGGCACAGGGGCCATCGTGCCGCCGATCCACCCCTCGACCACCTACGAGCGCGACGCCGACAACAAGCTCGTCTCGGGGCGCCTCTACTCGCGCGCCGACAATCCCGGGTACGAACAGCCCGAGGCGCTCCTCACCCGGCTTGAGGGGGGCGCCGCGACCGCCGTCTTCAGCTCGGGCATGAGCGCGGCGACCGCCGTCTTCCTCGCCCTGCGGCCTGGAGACCACGTGCTCGTCCCCAGGGTCCTCTACTGGGCCTTCCGCAACTGGCTCGCCGGCTGGGCCACCGCCTGGGGCCTGAGGGTCGAGGCGGTGGACATGACCGACCCCGCCGCGGTCGCCGCCCGCGTGCGGCCCGGCGAGACGAAGCTCGTCTGGGTGGAGACGCCCGCCAACCCCACGCTCGTCGTGAGCGACATCGCGGCCCTTTCCGCGGTGGCCCACGGGGCGGGCGCCCTCCTGGCCGTCGACTCCACATTCGCGACGCCCGTGCACACCCAGCCGATCGCCCTCGGGGCGGACCTGGTCATGCACTCGGCGACGAAGTACCTGAACGGCCACTCGGACGTCGTCGCGGGGACCGTGACCACGGCTGCGCTGAACGAGCACTGGCAGGCGGTCAAGACCGTGCGCTCGCAGGCGGGGACCGTGCTTGGCCCGTTCGAGGCATGGCTCCTCCTGAGGGGGATGAGGACGCTCTTCGTGAGGGTCGAGGCGCAGAGCCGGGCCGCCCAGGCGATCGCCGAGCACTTCTCGGGGCATCCGGGGATCGAGGCCGTCCTCTACCCGGGCCTCGAGGGGTTCCCGGGGCACGGGATCGCCCTGCGGCAGATGCGGGGGGGATTTGGCGGCATGCTTTCCGTCAGGGTGAGGGGCGGAGGCCCGGCCGCGCTCGGGTTCATCGGGAAGCTGCGGGTCTGGAAGAGGGCCACGTCCCTCGGCGGGGTCGAGAGCCTTGTCGAGCACCGGGCGAGCATCGAGGGTCCCCAGAGCCCGACGCCGCCGGACCTCGTCCGCATGTCCGTCGGCCTCGAGGACGTGGGCGACCTGGTCGCCGACATGGAGCGGGCGCTTCCCGGGGGCCGGGCCTAGCGTCCCGCCCCGTCCTGTGGGTCGAGCAGCTCCCCGAGCGCCCGAGAAGGGCGCGCCCTACCACCCCGCCGCGTCGCGAATGGGCCCCAGCAGGGCGAGCGCAATCTGCTCGTGCTGGAAGGCGACCAGGTGGGGGTTGGTCGGGGTGCCGGGGAAGAACCCGGTGCGCGCAACCTTCACTCGGAGGTCCCCCGCGATGCGCCGCTCCTCGGCCACCCGCTCGATGGTCATGAGGAGCTGGTCGCGGGGCGCCCTGGACCTACCGTCGGAGCCGTCCGATTGGAATCCGCTTTCCGTCAGCAGGATATAGGCCCTGGGATAGGCGGAGCGGACCTGGCCGACGAACGCCGCATATGCGGCAATGAATTTCTCCGGGTCCAGGGGGCCGCCGTCAAAGTCCGTGCCGTCGTTGATGACGACGACGTCGGGCTGGTAGAGGGAGTGGTCCCACTCCGAGCCAGGGGTGTCCGGGAGCGCGCGTGGGAAAAACACCGGAAGCGTGTTCGTGTCTGCCTTGCCGGACCAGTCCCGGGTGATGCCCCTGCCTCCGTAGCTGACGAGGTGGACCTGCGCCCCGAGCCACCTGGCCAGGAGCATGCCGTACGAGCGCTGCGCGTTCGTCGTGCGCGCCGTCGAGTCGTTCTCCGGCGGGAAGCGCTCGTTGTATTCCCCGCACGTGAGGGAGTCGCCGATGAACATGAGCTTGCGGGCGGGAAATGCCGGCGGCGCAAGGAGCTCGCACCCGGGGGGCAGGAGGACGCCGTCAAAGGAAGCCGTGCCCATCCAGGACTCGGTCCTCCTCACGAGTTCGACGACCCATCCCCCCGCGGGCGCAGGGCCCGTCGGAAGCGCGATTTCGTTGCCCCCCTCCTTCAGGTGGATGAGGACCGGGTCCCACCCGTTGCACGAGAGGTTGAAATAGCAGTTCGGCGAGTCGCCGGTCAACTTTACGGACGGGGCGGGGCCGCGGAACGCAAAGCGGACCGTGACGCCCGGGTAGCCCATGCGGGCCGCCTTCTCGGTGAGCTCGATCCGCCCCATGTACGCTATCCTCGGGTCGTTGGCGGGCACGGCCGTCATCGCGGGGACGGGGTCCGCGGCGGCGCGGGCGGCCAGGCCCGAGAGGAGAAGAAGGCAGAGGATCCTGGCCATCGGGTCGCGCCCTATTCCAAGAGCTTCCTGATCTCCGCCAGCTGCCGCCCAAGCTCGGCGACCTCGGCCCGGAGCGCTGCGCCCTCGGACTCGAGCCGTGCCAGGCGCTCATTCTCGAAGCGCACCGCGAGGACCGCGGGCTCGGCAGACGCGGCGGGGGCGGCTGCCGCCGGCGCGACCTCCCCCGAGAGGAGATGCGCGTAGCGCTGCTCCTTCATCCCGGCCTGCCGCGGCAGCTTGACGGCGAGCGCGCCGGCTTGCCGCGCAGCGAGGCCATCGAGGCAGGCCTCCGCATCCGCGAGGCCGGGGAACTCGTGCATGCGACCCGTCCTGCCGCGGACCTCCCCGACCGTCTGGGGTCCCCGCAGGATGAGGACGCACAGGACGGCTGTCTCGGGACGGCCGAGCCCGAGCGTCTCAACCATGCGGTGCCCGTACCGGGACACCCGGCTGTCCGCGCCCTGGAACATGAATGCGAGCCTCTTCTCCCTCAGGGAGTCCAGGCCCCTCACCACCGCCTCCTCCGAGAAGGTGACAACCGGGTCGCGGTTCGAGCTCTGGTTGCAGGCGTTCGTGAGCGCGTTGAGCGATAGGGGGTAGTAGTCCGGGGTGGTGAGCTCCTTCTCGACAAGTGAGCCCAGCACCCTCGCCTCGACCGGGTTGAGCGGTTCCATCTACGTGCGGGGATGCCTGAGGCTGGGGCCGCTCACGGAAGCGAGGGGCGCGCGGGCGCGGCCTCGGCCTTGAGCTGGAACGCCGCCGGCTGGAGGCCGTCGGCGGTCGCCCGCAGCGTGACGGTGCCGGGCTCCCTGCCCGCCTGCACGATCACCTCCGCCAGGCCGTTGAAGACGCTCCGGCCCCACTGGACGGCGGAGGGGTCCCCCTGCAGCCGCAGGCCGACGCCCTTGCTCAGGCCGGAGCCCTCCTGCCCGTAGTTCGCCACGGGAACCGAGACCACGTTCTCCCCCGGGTGGAGCAGGGCCTTGACGTCAAAGACCGCGGCGGAGCGGGAATCCACGGTCCCGCTGACCTTCTTCCCGTTCACATAGACCGCGATACCCCCGCCAATCTTCGAAAAGACGATCTCGACGGCGCTCGAGGCGAGGTCCTTGCCGTCGACGTTGAAGCGCGTCCGGTAGATCACCCTCTCGCGCGCCGAAAGCGGGCCGACGTCCGCGCGGACGTCGACCGGGTCCCAGCTCGAGTCGTCAAACGCGACGCCCAGCTCGGGCAGGGTCCCGGGATACGGGTCCGCCACCTTCTTCCAGCGCCATCCGTCCACGGGTAGCGTCCTGGACGTCGACACCGGTATGAACGTGTCCGGCTCGTGGGAGCTCGGGTCTCCGTTCCCGACGCCGATGATCCTGCCGGGGCCGTCGAGCGAGAACGACACGGCGTTGCCCGCATCCGGGACGACGCGCCCCTGGGCATCCGTGACCGAGACGGTGAAGACGGCCGCGTCCTCGCCGTTGGCGCCGATGGCCGCCCGGTCGGGCGCAAGCCGCACCGAGGCGGGGGCGCCCGCCGTCTCAACCTTCGTCTCGGCGGCCGCCTTGCCCGCCTTGTAGGCCTTCGCGGAAAGCGTCCCCGGCGCATAGGCCACCTTCCACTTCATCTCGACATTCCTCTTCACGGGCTGCCTCCCGAGGCTGCGGTTGTTCAGGAACAGCTCCACCTCGTCGCAGTTGCTGTAGGTCCTCACGTCGACGTCTTGGCCCTCGCGCCCAGCCCAGTTCCAGTGCGGCAGGATGTGCACCATGGGGGCGTCGGCCCAGACCGACTGGTAGTAGTAGAAGTTGTCCTTGGGGAACCCGCACATGTCCATGATCCCGAAATGCGAGTTGATGCAGGGCCACGAGTAGGGGGTGGGCTCGCCCCGGTAGTCGAACCCGGTCCACACGAAGCCGCCGGACATCCAGGGCCGGTCGGCGAAGTAAGTCACCCAGGTCTCCGCCGTCTGGGCCCACTCGGGAGCGTTGTCGTCATACGCGCTCACGTATCCCCGGACCGGGTCGTTCGCGTAGATCCCGCGCGTCGAGACCGTGCTCCCCTGCTCGCTTCCGACGTTGGGCTGGAGCGGGTGCTCCTTGTGGTAGGCGTCCATGTCCTTGCCGACGTGGTAGCTCCACCCGCGCACCTCCACGGCCTCGTTGATCCCGGGGTACTCGTCGCCGACGGCCGCGTTGCAGGTGACCGGCCGCGTCGAGTCCATCCGCTTTACGAGCTCCTGCATGGTGGCGACGACCCTCTTGCCCGACTGCGTGCCCTGCACGTCGAACTCCTCGTTGCCGAGGGACCAGATTCCCACGCTCGGGTGGTTGCGGTCGCGGCGGATCTGCCCCTCGAGCATCGAGATGTGCGCGGGGTCGCTGCCGAGCACGCGGTTCTCGTCCATCACGATCATCCCCAGCCTGTCGCAGGCGTCCAGGAGCTCGGGCGTCGGCGGATTGTGCGCCGTCCTGTAGGCGTTGCACCCCATCTCCTTGAGCCGCGCGATCCTGAAGGACTGGATCGCGTCGGGAAGGGCCGATCCCACGCCGGCGTGGTCCTGGTGGTTGGAGGTCCCCTTGAGCGTGTACGGCTCTCCGTTGAGCAGGAAACCCCTGTCGGCGTCGAAGCCGACGGTGCGGATCCCGAACGCGGTCTCGACCCGGTCCACGACGGCGCCGCCGCTCGAGAGGGTGGTCACGAGCGTGTAGAGCCCCGGCGCCTCGGGCGACCACAGCTGGGGGGACGCGACGCTCGCCTTCTCCTCAAGGTCGATCGCCGCCTTGGCCCCCACCGACTTGGAGCGCGTCGCCGTCGCGACCGAGCTTCCGTCCGGGGCCAGAATCTCCCAGGTCGCCGTGACGTCGGCCGGCAGGCCCGTCTTGTTCGCGAGCCTCGCCTGCATATGGACCTCCGCCGGGCCCTTCGGCACGTTGCCCCTGAAGTGGCTGAACACGAACACGCCGTCCGGCGCGAGCGACACGGGCCCGGTCTTGACGAGCCACACGTGCCTGTAGATGCCCGCTCCCTCGTAGAACCAGCCCTCGAACTGCGAGGCGTCGACCTTGACCGCCACGACGTTGCCGCCGCCGCAGTTGGCCACGTCCGTGATGTCGTAGCGGAAGCCGTTGTAGCCGCCCTCGTGGTGGCCGACGAACCAGCCGTTGACGATCACGGTGCAGTCGCGGTACACGCCGTCGAACTCCAGCCACACGCGCTTGCCTGCGTCCGCCGCCGGCAGGTCGAACGTCCTGCGGTACCAGCCCGTGCTGCTCTGGGGGAACCCCTCGCCGACCGCCCTGAAACCGTGCGCGCCGTCCGCCGTGCGGTCGAAGGGCTGCTCGATAGCCCAGTCATGGGGAAGGTCGACCTTCCGCCAGCTGGCATCGCTGTAGGCCGGGCTTCCCGGCCCGTAGCCGGTGCCGGCCTTCGCCAGGCCGTAGCCCGGGCCCCAGTCGTTGCCCAGGTGGAACCTCCACCCGGTATCCAGGAGCAGCCTCTCCCTTGGGCCCGGGTCGGCCCCGAGTGTTGCGCGGCTGGCGATTCCCATCGCCAAAGCCATTGAGAGAGCAAGTAAGCGGCGTGGCCCTGTTTTCATAGTGGGGTGTGGGGAGGACAATCTTGGCGGACGCGCGCCTCCGCTGCAAGCCGCGGGTCCCGGCCGAATCGACCTATGAGGCCCGGCCCGGGCCCCTCAAAGCAGAGCTGCTACCGGGCCGAGAACTTGTAGACCGTGGTCGACCGGTAGGTGTCGCCGGCCCTGATGACATAGGAGGGGAAGTTGGGGTGGTTCACCGAGTCGGGGAAGTGCTGCGTCTCGAGGCAGAGCCCCCAGTACTGCCTGTAGACGACCCCCTTCTTCCCGGTGAGCGTCCCGTCCAGGAAATTGCCGGTGTAGAACTGCACCCCCGGCTCGGTCGTCGAGGCCTCCATCACCCTGCCCGACTTCGGATCGTAGACGGTCGCAATCGGGGCCATCTCCCCTCCCCCGCTGTTCGCCACGAAGTTGTGGTCGTAGCCCACGGGGGTTCCGCCAACCGCTGCAAGGTGCTCGCCGATCCTCGTCGGCGTCCTGAAGTCCATTGGCGTTCCTGCCACCGGCCTGAGCTCGCCCGTCGGTATCAGGGTCGAGTCGACGGGGGTGAACCTGTCCGCGTTGAGCGTCAGGACGTGGCCCAGTATGTCCCCGTTTTCCGCGCCCCCGAGGTTGAAATAGCTGTGGTTGGTCACGTTGGCCGGCGTGTCCTTGTCGGTGGTGACCGTGTAGTCCAGGCGCAGCTCGTTGGAGGGCGTCAGCGTGAAGACAACGGCGACCGTCAGGTTGCCCGGATAGCCCTCCTCGCCGTCCCGGCTCATGTAGGTGAACCTGACGGTGGGGGCGTCGGCGGGCACGACCTGCGCACTCCACACCACCTTGTCAAAACCCCGCACGCCGCCGTGGAGGTGGTTCGGGCCGTCGTTGGTCGCCAGATGGTAGGTGTGCCCGCCGAGCGTGAAGACACCCTTTGCGATGCGGTTCCCGACGCGGCCCACGGTGGCGCCGAAGAAAGGCTCCTTGGCAAGGTAGCCGTCGAGGTTGCCGAACCCCAGGACGACGTCGCCCAGCTTCCCGGACCGGTCCGGGGTGTCCAGCTCCGTGAGTGTCGCGCCGTAGGTCATGATCTTGGCCGTCATCCCGGAGGGATTGGTCAGGACATAGAGGTCCACGGGCATGCCGCCCGCCTGCCCGAACGGGAGCTTGTCGACCTTCGAAAGGCCGGGGGCCGCCGAGAGCCCGAAGGCCGCGGCAAGGATGCAGAGTCGTCTGAGGTTTCGTGCTTTCATGGGGGTGACTGGGGAATCGCTGGATCGGGCGGCGGTCAGCCCGAGAAATAGACGTAGGCTGCGACAATGCAGCTGAGGATGAACGCCGAGGCGATGACGTCCTTCTTCTCCCAGCTTGCACGGGTCCGCGCGCGGTCCTCGTCCGAGGCCGTCGCGAAGGTGAGGCTCTTCATCCTCACGTAGTCGGGGACCGCGGTCATGTAGCTGACCACCACCATGACCGCGGCGGCCACGACGGTGATCAGGACGCTGAAGTACTGGAAGTTGATGTTGTTGATGATCCAGAGGAATGAGCCCGTCCGGTAGCCGTCCTCAAACCCCGCGAGCTTCATCGTGACCGGCGTGTCGACGATCATTCGGAAACCGCCGATCACGAAGCCCACGAGCATCGCCCAGAGGCATCCCTGCGCGTTGAGGCGCTTCCAGAAGACACCGAAGAAGAAGACGACGAAGATCGGCGGGGCAAGGTACCCCTGCACGGACTGCAGGTACCCGTAGAGGCCGTGCGCGCCCTGGATCACGGGGATCCAGATCAGCGCCACGGCGATCATCACGACGGTCGCGATCCGGCCCATCCGCACGAGCTCGTGCTGCGAGGCAAGCGGCCTGAGCTTCTGGTAGATGTCCACCGTGAAGAGGGTCGAGCAGGCGTTGAACACGCCGGCCAGGGAGCCCATGAGCGCCGAGAGGAGGCCCGCCACGACGATGCCGCGGAGCCCCGGGGGGAGCAGGTACTTCACCATCAGCGGGAATGCGGCCTGCGCCTCGGCGGGGATGAGCTTGCCGTCCGTGCCCATCCGCGAGGCCAGCTCCGGGACCTTGCCGCTCTTCGCGAGCGCGAAGCAGATGAGGCCCGGGATAATGAAGAGGTACACGGGGAAAAGCTTGAGGAAAGCGGCGAAGATGCTCCCGCGGCGGGCGATCGTCTCGTTCGGCGCTCCCAGGGCCCGCTGGACGATGTACTGGTCGGTGCACCAGTACCACAGCCCGATGATCGGTGCGCAGATCAGCATGCCCGGCCAGGGGAAGTTGCCGTTGAAGTACCAGGCCTGCCTGACGACGGCGCCGGATGCGCTCGTCTCGAGGACGGGCGCCCACGTCGACTCGACCCCGGCCGGCGTGATCGGCTTCCAGAGGTTGAACATCTCCGACCCGCAGAAGTGCCGCAATTCGCCCCATCCCCCGAGGCGGTGGAGCCCGTAGAAGGTGAGGCAGGCCGAGCCGCCGATCAGGACCACGACCTGGACGGCGTCGTTGTAGACGACGGCCCTCATCCCGCCGAGCGTCGTGTAGAGGCCGGTCAGCAGGATCACGGCGACGGAGCCGATCCAGAAGCTGTTGATCGTGGTCGCCCCCACGGTCAGGTGGACCTCCGGAAGGAGCGTCGCGAACACCACGCCCCCGGCGAAGATCCCCACCGCTATCTTGGAGACGACGAAGGTGATCAGCGAGACGATCGAGAGCACGTAGCGCGACGCCGTGCTGAACCGCCGCTCGAGGAATTCCGGCATCGTGAAGACGAGCGAGCGGGCGTAAAAGGGAACGAAGACCCAGGCAAGGACCAGGAGGCACCAGGCGTGCAGCTCGTAGTGCGCGAGCGCGACGCCGTCGGTCGCCCCGGAGCCGGCCAGGCCGACGATGTGCTCCGAGCCGATGTTGGAGGCGAAAATGGAGGCCCCGATCACCCACCAGCCGAGATTGCGGCCGGCGAGGAAGTAATCCGTCGCCGTGTCCTTGTTCTTGCGGACGACCCACGCGGCCACGCCGAGCAGGAGGCCGAAATAAAGCGCGATCGCGAGCCAGTCCAGGCCGGTCAGGGTCGGGCCGGCCTGCTGTCCAAGGGGTAAGGCGGGGGACATAAGCCGCGGCCGAGCGTGCATCTCCGGACCTCGCCGCCAAGATCAAAAGCGGGCGTCCCCATCCTTGCTATTATCTTCGAGTATGGAATCGACCCCGCTCCGCGCCCTGCTCCTTCCGCTCCTGGCGCTGCCCGCGCGCGCGGGCCTGCCGGTCGCGCCGGAGATTTTCCTGCCGGCGTATCACCTCGCGGCGGGACAGGCGCTGCCGGCGCCGGTCCCGCGCGCGGCGGACGGGGCGCTCCCACCCGGGGCCCCCGATCCGCTCGACGCCCCAGTCGCCTCATTCCGCGTCTGGCACACCCCCATCGCCTCGGCCTTCCTGACGGTCAGCCGCTCCTACGGGATCACCTTTGCGCTCGACCCGGCGCTGAAGGGCGACGTGGCCCTCGAGGTGAAGAATGGGACCGTCCGCGACGTCATCGACGCCCTCACCCGGGCGCAAGGCTTCTACTGGCAGCGGGAGGGGCGCCTCATCGCCATCCACCGCAATGTCGTGCGCTTTTACGAGATCGACTACCCGCAGATGACCCGCTCGGCCCAGGGGAGCAGCAATGTTGTCCTGTCCGCGCAGGCCTCGGCGAACGCCAGCAGCTTCGCCCCGAGCAGCCTGCCGGCCGGGGCCGCCTCCAATCCGGCCGGAAACGGTTATCTCAACCAAAACGACCAGACGAACATCTCCATCCAGCAGCAGAACCAGACCACGTTCTGGTCGGACGTGCAGTCGGAACTGGCCTCCCTCGCCCAGACAGGCGAGTCGGTCTCGATCAACAAGCTTGCAGGCCTCGCCGTCGTGACCGCGCCCCCGGCTCGGCAGGACGACTTCCGCGCCTTCATCGAGATCGTCAACCGGCGCATCTCCCGCCAGGTGCGGATCTCCGCGCGGGTGATCGAGGTCGAGCTGAATGCGCAGCACCAGCTGGGCGTCGACTGGGCGCTCGCCGCCACCAGGATCGGCGCCTTCACCCTCAGCGGGTTCTCGACCAGCACCGCCTTCACTTCGATCAACGGCCAGACCCTGATCCCGAGCGCGGTCTCGGGGACGCTTTCCGCCGGCAAGGTCTCGGCGGCGATCCAGGCGCTCGAGGAGCAGGGGCAGGTCCGCGCGGTGTCCAATCCCTCGGTCATCAGCCTGAGCAACCAGACCGCCTTCGTGAAGGTTGGCACCGAGCAGACCTTCTTCTCCCTGGCGAATTCGACGATCATCAACCAGACGAGCGCGACGACCCCGTATTCGACGACCCAGGCGAGCTATACCCAGAACGCGATCACGATCGGGACGGTGCTCTACGTGACCCCGGAGGTGAACAGCGACGGGACGATCACGGTCGATGTGCTCCCCGCGATCACCCAGTTGATCGGGGTCGACACGTCGCCGGACGGGCAGCAGACCGCCCCGCGCATGGACA
>PLXR01000085.1 GCA_003151495.1 Opitutaceae bacterium | reverse complement strand
GCCTCGGCCTTGCCGATGTCGATGTAGATGTCGTTGCGCTCGCGGCGGCGCACGGTGCCCGTCACGATGTTGCCGACCTGGTCCTTGAAGTCGTCGTAGATGCGGTCCTTCTCAAACTGCCGGAGCCTCTGCATCACGGCCTGGCGCGCGGTCTGGGCCGCGATGCGGCCGAGGGTCGACGGGTCGACCTCCTTCTCCACGAACTCGCCGATCAGGGCGCCTGGCTTGATCGCCTGGGCCTTCTCGACATGGACCTCCGTCTTGGGGTTGCTGACCGAGTCCACCACCTTCATGAGGGCCCAGGCCTTGAGCTGGCCGTTCTTCGGATTGATGTCGATCTTGAGCTCCTGACCCGAGTTAACCCCCTTCTGGGCAGCCGTCTTAAGGGCGTTCGCAATCGTCGCGATCATGTCCGCGCGTGGAATGCCCTTCTCTTTCTCCATGTACTCGAGGACCGAGAGAATTTCGCTGCTCATATGTGGGAATTGTGGAAAAAAAAAGCGGGCCCCAGGGCCCACTCTCAACTAAAAGTGAGGGTGATAAAGAACCTGTAGGATACCGCCCGGGCCCAAATGTTGTCAAGCCCACCCCCGCCCAACGGGCTTTGCCGCAGGGACATTCACCGCCCGCGGGGAAAACATCGCGGGCCAGCGGGGAGATTGGCGGAGGAGGAGGGATTCGAACCCCCGGTGAGCTTGCGCCCACGTCTGATTTCAAGTCAGGTGCCTTAAACCAACTCAGCCACTCCTCCGTAAGGCTGGATCGAGGCTGCGCCCCGGCCGGGGAACGTCAATCGCGGACGAAACCGTCTCCCCTGGAAGCACCGTGCGCACTACGTAGTCCCCTCACTGGTGGGCCGGGGGACAATCTGCGAGCCTCTCGCTACAGCCAAGGCCCCCGCGGGCCGCAACCCCACACCTGCCGCACAAAAGGCGCACCCCTTGAACAGCCTGACACCCATCGTCGACGCGAGCTCCGGCGGCAAGGAACCGGCGACGGGCCGAGCCGGATGGCGTGGGACCGGCAGCGTCCTCGTGGTCGAGGACGACGCGGCCGTCAGGACACTTGTGGCCCGCGCCCTGCCCAAGTTCGGCTTCACGGCGAGCACGGCTGGAAACGGCAATGAGGCCTTAAAGCAGCTGAAAGCCGATCCTGCGTCATATGTCCTTGTCCTTCTTGATATTAAGCTTCCTGGAATGACTCCCGCCGAGGTGGTTCGCAGGATCCGCCTCATACGGGCTGACCTGCCTGTGATCGTCATGACCGGATTCGACCGGGACAAGGCGCTGGAGACCCTGGCAGGGACGGCCATTTCCGGCTACATCCACAAGCCGTTCACCCTGAATGGCCTGGCTTCCGAGATTCGAATCGCACTCGGCGGCTAGTTCCTCCTGTTGAGGAGCGAGAGAAGGTTCAGGAGGGCTCCCATGAACGCCGCAAGGTAGGTGAGGGCGGCCGCGTTCAAAGTCGCGTTTACCCCGGGCATCTCGTCCTGGTCGAGGATTCCGAGCGCCACCAGCTGGACCTTCGCCCGCCGGCTTGCGTCGAACTCGACCGGGAGCGTGATCAGCTGGAACACGGTGAGGACCGCGAACGCGATGATCCCGATGTCGAGGATGGGGCCGCTCAGGCCGCGCATCAGGAAGTAACTCGCGAGGTAGACGAACATGGCGACCTTGGCGGCGATGTTCGTGATAGGCGCGAGCGACATGCGGAACTCGAGGAGCTGGTAGCCCTCCTGGTGCTGCAGGGCGTGGCCCGCCTCGTGGGCGGCGACCCCGATCGCGGCCAGGCTCGTCCCCCGGTAGTTCTCCGAGGAGAGGACGAGCTTCTTGTGGGCCGGGTCGTAGTGGTCGGTCAGGTGCCCGTCGGTTTCAACAATCTCCACGTCGGCGATCCCCGCCCGCGACATGACCGCTGCGGCGGCCTCGCGGCCCGTGATCCCGCCCCTCGAGGGAATCTTTAGGTTCTTCGAATAGGTGCTCGAGACGCGGATCTGGGCGTAGATCGAGAAACCGAAGACAAAAATGAAGAGGATCATAAACATCCCGGGCGGGATGTAGAAGAAGGAGAGGAGTGCAGGCATGTTCATCTTGAGTCCGACAATATTGCCCAATGTGCCCGGTTTTCAAGCCGCCAGGCCGCTCCGGATCAGCAGCGCACCGGGGTCGGGATCGCGGCCCATGAACTCCCGGAAGAGCTCGGCCGGGTCCGCGGAATTCCCGCGGCTGAGGATCCGCTCCACGAACTCGCGCCCCACCCTCTCGTTGAAGATACCCTCCCGGCGGAAGCGCGTGAAGGCGTCTGCGTCGAGCACCTCGGCCCACTTGTAGGAATAGTACCCGGCGGCATACCCGACCGGGTCGGCGAAGAGGTGGGTGAAGCGCTTCACGATGGTCGGCGCCGGCGGCTCGGTCGGGATGAGGCATGCGGAGATCGACTCGCGAAGGACGGGCTCGATGTCGCCCCTGCCGCGGTAGTCGGCGGGCCTCATGTGCATGAGCAGGTCCAACTTCGCGAAGGAGACCTGGCGCATCGTGGCGCACGCAGACCGGAAGTTCCTGGCTGCGGTCATCTTCCTGAAGAGCGCCTCCGGGATCGGGTCGCCCGTCTCGAAGTGGCGCGCGAAGAGGTCCAGCCCCTCGCGCTCCCAGCACCAGTTCTCCATGATCTGCGACGGAAGCTCGACGAAGTCCCACGCGACGTTGGTCCCGTTGAGCGACCTGATCTCGACCTCGCCGAGAAGGTGGTGGATGAGGTGCCCGAACTCGTGGAATATGGTCTCGACCTCCCGGTGCGACAGGAGAGCCTGCCTTCCCGGGGAGGGCGGCGTTAGGTTCCCGCTGATCTGCCCGAGGTGCGGCTTGCGTGAGCCGTCCGGCTGCGGGCCCCCGGTTATGAGGGCGCTCATCCATGCGCCGCCGCGCTTCGACTCCCTGGGGTGCCAGTCCGCGTAGAAGGAGCCGATGTGTACGCCGCGCGAGTCGAGGACGTCGTAGTAGAGCACCTCGGGGTGCCAGGTCTCCACCTCGCCCCGGGGACGCTCGGTCACCCGCAGGCCGAACACGCGCCCCGCCACCTGGAAGAGCCCGGCCATCACGCGGTCCATCGGAAAGTACGGCCGCAGCTCCTCCTCGTCGAAGTCGTAGTGCGCCCTCCTCAGGCGCTCCGCCCTGTAGCCGAGCTCCCACGGGGCGAGGCGCCCCGAGGGCCGCCCCGTCTCGCGCGCCTTCGACTCCTCGAGCTCGCGGCATTCGCGGGCGAAGGCCGCCGCGCACCGCCCCTGGAAGTCCTCGGTGAACCCGAGCGCGCGGTCCCCGGTCTTTGCCATTCGCCGCGCCAGGACGAGGTCGGCGAAATGCTCCCGGCCCAGGAGGCGGGCCTTCTCGGCGCGCAGCTCAAGGATCTGGGAGATGAGGGGCGAGTTGTCGTGCGGCGCCGCCGCGCCGACCGACGAGGCCGCGCGCCACATCTCGGCGCGCAGGCCGTCGTCCTCGAGGTAGGTCATGAACGGCTCGAGGGAGGGCATGTGGAGCGTGAACCTCCACGACGGGCGCCCCGGGCTGCCAATCCCCTTGGCGAGCGCCTCAGCCTGCGCGCGCTCCCTCGCGCGGGCCGGGAGCCCGGCGAGCCGGGACTCGTCCTCGACGACCAGCTGCCATGCGTTCGTCGCGTCGAGGACGTTCTCGGCGTAGCGCTGGGTCAGCTGGGCAAGCTCGGCCTGGATGGCCTCGAGGCGCGCCCGGCCCTCGGGCGGGAGGTCGGCCCCGGCGTCGCGGAACTCGGCCAGCGTCTCGCCGACGAACCGCGCGCGCACGGGCGGGAGTGCGCCCGCCGCCGGCAGGCCCGCGAAGCCCTTGAGCGTGGCCCAGAGCGCGGGCCGGAGCGGGATCCGGGCGAAGAAGGCCGACACCCTCGGGAGGACCCTGTTGTGGGCCTCGCGCAGCTCCGGGGAGTCGGCGACGGCCATGAGGTGTGTGACCCGGTTCCATGCCAGGTTCAGGCCGTCCGTGGCCTCGTCGAGCGCCAGGAAGGTGTTCTCGAACGTGGGGTTCCCCGCGCCAGCCTCGATCGCCCGGAGGGCCGCCTCGGCGCGCCCGATGGCGGCGTCCATCGAGGGCTCGACGAGGGCGGGCTTGAGCGCCGCCCAGCGGATGTGGATTGAGGGGTCGGAGAACGGGTCGTCGTGCATGCGCCCTACCAACCGTAGGTCGCGCCAAAAGACAACTGTCTGCGCGAGGCGGGCACGGAGGGCACCGACTGGAACGCGCTGTTCCAGAGGTTGTCGACCTGAAGCGAGAGCTCCAGCTGCCGCCGCCCCGAAGGATGCCAGGAGAGCCCGAGGGAGCTCAGGAGCGCGTCGTTGCCGCCGGTCGTCCGAAGGCTGTCGGCCGCCTGGATCCTGGCCGCGTTGTCCAGGCGCAGGGAAAGGTTCTCGGTGAGCACGAGCGTGAACGCCGCCGTGAGCCTCTGCCGGGCGTAGTTGAGCGCGTAGAAGCTGGCCGTGACCGGGGCGCCGAGGTAGTGGGCTTCCTTCGCCAGGGCCGTGTAGCCGAGGACGACCGAGACGAGCCCCCACGAGCGGCGGGCGACGAGTTCCACGCCGTCGGTGTCGACGTTGACGGGGTTGGCCGACCTGCCAAAGACGCCGTCCGTGTAGGTCCAGTCCACGAGGTTGTCGTCGCGGCGGTAGAAAAGCGAAGCCTGCCCCGACCAACCCCAGAGGCTCCCGGACAGCCCGGCCTCGGAGTCGCGGCTTGTCGACCTCCCGAGGCCGGGGTTGCCCCGGAAGAGTCCGCCGCTCGGGCTCGAGTCGAGGGCCGTGTAGGAGGGCATCTCCGTCGTCTCGGAATAGCTCGCGTAGATCCGGCGGAGCCCGCTCGAGTTCCACCCGCGGGAGAGCTCCGCCACGGGCGAGAACGCCCCCCGCGCGCGGTTCGAGTCATCGTAGGTGCCACCCGCCTTAAGGTCCACGTAGCCGCCGTCCGCCGGCCACTGCTGCTCGGGCACGAGCGAGACCTTCGTGAGCGAGCGGCTGTGGTAGGGCCCGAAGGTGAGGGACGTCGACCGGAGCCAGTCCCGCGTCTCCTCGGCGTGGTAGTTCAGGAACACCCCCTGCCATTCCTCCGTTCCCCCGATGGCCGCCCCGTATTCCCAGGTGGTGTGCTGGTAGGGATGGACCGCGCCCAGGGGGGCGAAGCGGCTGAAGGCGTAGTCGTCCTTGTTGCGGCGGTAGAATGCTCCGGCCTCGACGAACTGCCCGCCGCCCAGGTCCTCGCGCGTGTTCGCGGCGACGAGAAGCGTCTGCAGGTTCTCGGTCTCGTCCGAGTTGAACGGGGTGTAAAGGTTCGGCCAGCCGAAGAAGCTCGCCTGGTAGCCGGCGAAGAGGTCGGTCTGCGACCTCGGGGCGACCCACTCGAGCCTCGCGTCGGCCCGGTCGAAGTGGAAATCGCCGAAGGGGACGGTGCCGTTTCCCGAGGAATGCGCCCAGTCGGCATCCGCGGCGAGGTGCTGCGGCCCCGAGCCCGCCCACCCGTCGTACACCTCCTCGCGCTCGAGGCCCGCGTTGCCAAGCGCGCCCGAGATCAACCCGGCGTCCGCGACCGGCCGCCATCCGAAGGCGACGGCGCCGCCCGTGGAGTTCATGGTGTCCATGGCGTGCCCCGCGCCCGTCAGGACGACCGGGGCCCCGAGCATCTCCGGGGCGATCGGCAGCTCGGTGAGGTAGTGCCCCGTCTGCGGGTCGAAGATAGAGAGTGCCCCGACCTTGAGGCCCGTGTTCTCGAAGGTGTCGCCGCGGACCGTCACGTCGGACTGCGCCTCGGCCATGTTCCTGGGCTCGATGTCGACCAGCGGCTCGTACCTGAGCGCCGACACCGGCATCGCGAAGGTCCCCGCGGGGGCCTGGTTCGCAACGCTCGGGGAGACGACGGTGATCGCCTCCAGGGTGGTCACGCCCTGCGCCGCGAGGGGCGTGCCGCACGCGGCGAGGGCGCCAAGGCCGAAAATGATCGCTGTCAGGGATTGCTTCATCAGCGCCGACCGCTAACAGGCGGAGTCAAAAAAACAAGCCTCCTGTTAATGGCTCACGGATCCGTGCTTAACAAGGGGCGGGTCCGCCGCCCGGGGTCGGGCTACTCCTTGTCGCCGTCTTCACCGATCGCCTCGACCGGGCAGCCCTCGAGGGCCTCCATGCACTGCGCGATGTCCTCCTCCGTCTCGGGCTGCTTGTGCACGAAGGAATGCCCGCCCTCGTCGTTCCTCGTGAAGAAGTTGGGGGCGGTCTCCCGGCACAGATCGCAGTCGATGCACTGCTGGTCGACGTAAAACTTGCCGGCCGCATTCTGGCCCCATTTTTCAGCTTTGTTGGCCATAGGTTACCTAGAAGGGACAATGCCCCGGCGCTTCTGTCAAGGGGGATAGGGGTGCTGCGCCCCTCCGGCCCCCGGGGGCGCGGCCGGGCCCGGGATTTCACCCTAAGGCAGCTTGTATTCGGTAACGGCGCGGTTACGCTGCGGTCATGCTGCAGGATCGCCCCTACATGCGCGACAACTACGACCGGCGCCGGACGAGCGTCATCACGTGGCTCATCTCGCTTGTGGTCGCGGTCTTCGTGATCCAGAGCGTCCTTACCCGCCTGTCCGGGATGAGGTTCGGCCTCGAGTCGGCGCTTGGGCTCTCGCCGTTCGCGCTCCGCTCGGGCCACCTCTGGACGCTCCTCACCTACGGGTTCCTGCACGACACGGGCAACCTTCTGCAGGTGATCGGGTACCTACTCGTCGTCTTCTTCATCGGAAGGGAGGTGCTGCCGATCCTGGGGACGCGCCGCTTTGTCGGGTTCTACGCGGCCGCGCTCGTCGCGGGCGGGTTGTTCTGGTCGGCCGTCCATTGGAGGGGCCCCGAGGTCCTGCTGGGCGCCTCCGCCGCCGTGTCGGCGCTCGTCATCCTCTACGCCTGCTTCTTCCCGAACCGGGAGATCACGCTGCTGCTCTTTTTCGTCCTGCCGGTGAACATCAAGCCGAAGATCGTGGCCTACGTGATGATCGCCGTCGACCTGTGCGGATTCGTGTTCTACGAGGTCCTCGGCGCCACGTCCCCCTTCGGGAGCGCGGCCCATTCCGCCCACCTGGGAGGCATGGCGGCCGGCTGGGTCTATTTCCGGTACCTGCACGACGCCCGCTGGGGAATCAACCGGCAGGAGGCCGACATCGAGCTGCCTCGCTGGATGGGGCAGAAGGACGCGGCCAAGTCGCCGCCCCCCCCCTACAGCGTCAACATGGGAGACCGGGGGCACCTGCGCGCCGAGGTCGACCGGATCCTGGACAAGATCAACAGCGACGGGTTCGGATCTCTCTCGGCGGCGGAGAAGAAGGTTTTGGACGAGGCGCGCGACCTGATCGGGCGGCGGTAGTCGAGCCCGGCCATCCCGACTCCCTTTGACGTTGACCTTGATGGTGTTGCATCACCCGCCGGCGTGACGGCTCCTTTCGCGGGGAACCCCCGCCAATGCCCCCTTCAGCGGCTGGGTTCCGGGCCGATCTAGGCAAAGCACCTCCCACCTTGAATTCCTCCAACTCCCATGAAACAATAAGATGGTTTGGACCGTCTGTAGTCCTAACCTTCCGCAATTTACGCATGATGTTCCCCCTTTCCCCCTTTCGCCGGTACTTGGCTTCGCTGATTTTCGCCGCCGCCGGCTCCGGCCTCGCCGCCTCCGACCTCAAGTTCACGACCCCGGACGCCCTCTCGACCGAGGCCCAGACCCTGGTCACGCTCCTCGAGCAGGCCCACTACAACAGGGACTCGATCCACAGCGGCGACTTCGCGCAGGCGATCCCGGAGTACATGACCGCGCTGGACGGCCAGCACCTGTTCTTCCTGGAGGGCGACAAGGCGGACTTCGTCAACCGCTACGGGAAGAACGTCTACTACAACGTGGACTACCTCGGCAAGATCGACGCCTCCTACGAGATCTTCTACCTCTACGACGACCGGGTGACGGCCCGCATCGGCTGGATTTTCAGCGAGCTGAAGAAGGGCATGGACTTCACCGCCCCTGAGGCGTTCCGGGTGGACCGCTCCAAGTCACCCTGGCCGACCACGAACGTCGAGGCCGACGAGCTCTGGAAGAAGCGCCTCAAGTTCGAGGTGCTTGCCGAGCTCCTCAACAAGAAGTCCCTGCCCGAGGCGCGGGACGTGGTGCGCAAGCGCTACGAGCGGATGCTCAAGAACGTGGGTGAGACCGAGGGCAGCGAGCTGGCGGAGACGTTCCTGTCGACGATCGCCGGGCTCTACGACCCCCATTCGACGTACTTCTCCGCCGACACCTACGAGGACTTCGGGATCCAGATGAAGCTCCAGCTCGTGGGGATTGGCGCCATGCTGGGCCTCGAGGAGGACACCTGCGTCGTCCGGGAGATCGTGCCGGGAGGGCCCGCCGACCTCGGCCACCAGCTCAAGCCCAACGACAAGATCATAGCGGTGGCCCAGGACACGGTGGAGCCTGTCGAGATCATCGGGATGAAGCTGCGCAAGATCGTGGACCAGATCCGCGGCGCCAAGGGCACCAAGGTCCGGCTGATCGTCCAGCCCGCCGAGGCCACGGACAGCTCCGTTCGCAAGGAGATCGTGATCACGAGGGACGTGGTGAAGCTCGACTCGGCGCGAGCCCGCGCGGCGGTGTTCCAGGTGCCGGGAGTCGGCGGAAAGCCCGTCCCGCTCGGCGTCATCACGCTTCCCGGCTTCTACGGGCCCGCGGACGACGGCGACACGGACGCCGCCGACAAGACCAGCGCGAGCGAGGATGTCTCGAAGCTCATCGTGCAGCTCAAGAACGCCAACGTCCAGGGGGTTGTCCTCGACCTCCGGCACAACGGGGGGGGCTACCTGAGCGAGGCGATCGAGCTCGCGGGGCTCTTCATCCACAAGGGCCCCGTGGTCCAGGTCAAGGGCTACGACGGCGAGATCCAGGTCGACACGGACAAGTCCGAGAGCCTCGCCTACGACGGACCGATGGCGGTCCTCGTCGACCGTTTCAGCGCGTCCGCCTCCGAGATCGTCGCGGGCGCCCTCAAGGACTACGGCCGCGCGGTCGTCATCGGCGACAGCTCGACCCACGGCAAGGGCACGGTCCAGGCGACCTTTGAGATGAAGAAAATCTCGCGGGAGCTGTCGCGCTCGCCGGCGAAGACCGGGGCCGCCAAGATCACGATCCAGAAGTTCTACCTGCCCGACGGATCGTCCACCCAGCTCAAGGGCGTGGTCTCCGACATCGTCCTGCCCTCCGTCGACGAGTTCCTGCCGATCGGGGAATCCGACCTTCCCCATGCCCTGGTCTGGGACAAGATCAAGACGAGCTCCTTCAACGGTGCGCCCATTGACGGGAAGATCCTGTCGAGACTCCAGCGCGAGAGCTCGGAGAGGCAGTCCAGCCTCGAGGAGTTCGCCTACACGCGCAAGTACGTCGATTGGTTCAAGCAGCGCCAGGCCGAGAAGCTGGTGTCGTTGAACCTCGAGGAGCGCAGGAAGCAGAAGGCCGCCGACGACGCGTTCCGCAAGGAGAACAAGGCCGAGCGCGAGAAGCTGGCGAAGTCCGACTATCCCTACAAGGAGTTCCGCCTGGGCCCTCCCCTGCCCCCGAAGATCGCCGCGGCCCCCAAGCCGGTCGACGCCGCGAAGGCGGGAGCCGCCAAGACTCCGGCCGACGAGGATGCCGACGCTGTCGAGACCGAGGACGAGGCCAATGCCGACGCCTACGCCAAGGTGGACGTGCCCCTGAGGGAGGCCCTCAGGGTCGTCGACGATGCGATCGAGATGGGCCGCGACCACGAGTACTGGGCGAGCAACCACGCCCCGCTGACCGCGGTCGCCAAGGGCTGATCCCCTAGCGCCAGGCCAGGAATATGCGGTCCCGGCCCGTCAGGTCGCGGACCGACTCGGACCGGGAGAACCCCGCGGCTCGGGCGGCCCCGGCCGCCTGGGCGTGGTGTCCCGTCCCTGTCTCGAGGGCGATCATCCCTCCCGGGGCCAGGAAGCCGGCCGATGCCGGGACGATCCTGGCTATGTCGGAGAACCCGCCCGACCCGGAGGCGAGCGCCGGGTGCGGCTCGTGGTCCCTCACCTCGGGCGCCGTTGCCTCGACCTCCGCCTCCGACAGGTACGGCGGGTTCGAGACAATGAGGTCAAACAGGGCACCGCCGGGCAGGCCGCCGAACCAGTCAGACTCGACGAGGGCCACCCGCCCGGAGAGCCCGGTCGAGGCCATGTTCTCCGCCGCGAGGGACAGCGCCTCGGCGCTCCTGTCCACAGCCGTCACGGCGGCCTCGGGGAACGCCCTCGCAAGGGCGAGGGCGATGGCTCCTCCGCCCGTCCCAAGGTCAAGGATCCTGCCCGGGGGAGCCCCGCACCGGGCCACGATCGTTTCAACCAGAAGCTCGGTCTCGGGGCGCGGGATCAGGGCCCGCCGGTCGGTCCTGAGCCTCATGCCGCAGAATTCCGTGAAGCCGAGGACGTACTGGAGGGGCTCCCTCCGGCCCCGGCGGCGCACCAGCTCGCGGATCGCCGCAAGCTCCGGATCCGTCACCGGGCGCTCGAACTGCAGGTAGAGCTCCATCCGGCCGAGGGCGAGCGCGTGGCTGACCAGGAGCTCCGCGTTGAGCCGGGGAGACTCCACGCCCTTGGACGCGAAGAATTCGGAGGTCTTCCTGATGACCTCGAGGACGTTCAGCATGGCGCTCGGGTCGGTCCGGGGCGGCCTCAGCCCAGCTCGGCCGAGGGCTTGACGAGCTCGTAGCTCCTGCCCTCGAGCGCGGCGAGGCGCTCCTCGTAGTGGGCCTTCTGGAGCCCGGCCACGAGGGGACCTATGGCCCCCTCCATGATCTGGGGGAGCCCGTGGAGCGTGAGCCCGATCCGGTGGTCGGTGACCCGGTTCTGCGGGAAGTTGTACGTGCGAATCCGCTCGCTTCGGTCGCCGGAGCCTATCTGGCTGCGGCGCTCGGCCGCGTACTTGGCCTTCTCCTCGTCCTCCTTCTGCTTCAGGAGCCTCGACCTCAGGACCGTCATGGCGCTCGCCTTGTTCTTGATCTGGGACCGCTCGTCCGCGCACGAGACGATGAGCCCCGTCGGCTTGTGGAGGATCTGGACCGCGGAGTCGGTCGTGTTGACACCCTGCCCGCCCGGGCCGCTCGCGCGGCTCACCGTGATCTCCAGGTCCTGGGGGTTGATCTGGATGTCGACCTCCTCCGCCTCCGGGAGGACGGCGACCGTCACCGTGGAGGTGTGGATCCGGCCGCTCGCCTCCGTCACGGGAACGCGCTGCACGCGGTGCACGCCGCTCTCCCACTTGAGCTGCTTGTACACGTCCACGCCGACGATCAGGAAGGCGACCTCCCGCAGGCCCCCGCGCTCGGAGTAGCTGCTGCTCATGGGCTGGATCTTCCAGCCCTGGGAATCCGCGTATTTCTGGTAGCAGCGTGTCAGCTCCGCTGCAAAGAGGGCTGCCTCCTCGCCGCCGGTCCCCGCCCGGATCTCCATGATCGTGTCGCGCGAGTCCGACGGCTCGGGGGGGATCATCGCGAGGAGCACAGCCTCCCTGAGCGCCGTGGCGCGCTTCTCCAGGGCCGGGACCTCCGCCGCCGCAAGGTCCCGCATCTCAGCCTCCCCCGACGGCTCGCGGGCCAGCGCGGACGCCTCTCGGAGCTCGCGCTCGACCTGGGCGTGGGCCCGGTGGTCCTCTACCAGCTTTCGCAGCTTCTGCTGCTCGCGGGTCACCTCCGCTGCGCGCCTGGGGTTCGCGTAGAACGAGGGCTCCGCCATGTGCGCATCGAGTTCCTCGAGGCGCCTTTTGAAGGGGGAAATGTCGGGAAGGGCGTCCATGTCTGCTATTTGCGAATTGCGCGGGCCGCGACCGGAGGCTAAGAATCACGCCTCACGCAC
The DNA here is from genome assembly GCA_003151495.1 of Opitutaceae bacterium. Classification (GTDB taxonomy): domain Bacteria; phylum Verrucomicrobiota; class Verrucomicrobiia; order Opitutales; family Opitutaceae; genus Palsa-1447. Next base: position 3,792 of record PLXR01000085.1, on the reverse strand, counting down.
CGCATGGCCGCGACGCTCTTCACGCAAAACATCATCGCCTGCATCTGGGATTTCGACAAGACCTTAATCCCGGAGTACATGCAGACTCCGCTCTTCCGGCGCTACAACGTGGACGAGGCGACATTCTGGGCCGAGACGAACGCCCTGGTGGAGAACTACCGCAGGCGCGGCTACACGCTTTACAGCGAGATCAGCTACCTGAACCACCTGCTCACCTACGTCCTCGCGGGCCGGATGGGGGGGCTCAACAACGCCGTGCTCACCCAGTGCGGGGCCGAGATCCGCTTCTACCCGGGCCTGCCGGAGTTCTTCGGGACCTCGAAGTCCTGGGTGGCGGACAAGCCCGAGTACAAGAAGCACGACATCCGCCTTGAGCACTACGTGGTGAGCACCGGGCTCGCCCAGATGATCCGCGGAAGCGCGATCGCGCCCCACGTGGACGGGGTGTGGGGGTGCGAATTCATCGAGAACCCCCTGCAGCCCGGATTCCTGCGCCAGAAGGAGCTCGAGCTGAGCGCCGACGCCGAGATCGCGCAGATCGGCATGGTCATCGACAACACGACGAAGACACGGGCCCTCTTTGAGATCAACAAGGGCACGAACAAGAACCCGGCGATCGACGTGAATTCGAAGATCGCGGCGGAGGACCGGCGGATCCCGTTCCAGAACATGATCTACATCGCGGACGGCCCGAGCGACGTGCCGAGCTTCTCTCTGGTCAAGGGCAACGGCGGCAACGCCTACGGCGTCTACAATCCTGCCAAGCAGGACGAGTATGCGCAGAACGACAGGCTCCGACAGGCGGGAAGGATCGACCACTACGGCCCGGCGGACTACACCGCCTCGAGCAGCACCACGCAGTGGCTGCGCCTGCACATCCACGAGATCTGCGACCGGATCGTCAGGGACCGCGAGGCCGCCGTCGCCCAGAGGACGGCGCGTCCCCCGCGCCACCTGAACCCGCCCCCGCGGGAGGAGAAGCCCCGGCCCCAGGGGGCCGCGCCCGAGCAGTCGAGGTTCCTCGAGTGAGGCCTGCGCGGCTAGCGCAAGTCGGCCATCTCGCTCTTCTCGAAGGCGGCCGCTAGGTTGGCCGCGCGCGAGGCGTAGTCGACTGCGACCGCCGGCGGATGCTCGACGAACACCGCCCTGATCCCGCCGTTCCAGGCGAGCGCGACCCGGTAGGGCGTTGCGGAGATTCCCCTGCGCTCGAGCTCGGACTTGATCCAGTTGTAGTGCTTTACCGCGACGGCGTCCGACGAGCGGCGGTCCAGGGCGCGGCTGAAGGGCGCGGAGGTGTACATCTTCCATGTCTCCTCGCGGAATTGGTAGGGGCCCAGTTCGCCAAGGCTTCCCGGGTTCTCGAGGTTCTTCGGATTCTCGAGCTGGTGGATCGCCTCTAGGGTGGCCCAGCGCTCGGACCCGAGGGCGTGCGTGGCTGCCGCCATGGTGGAGATGACGAAGACGGGCACCAGGCACGCCAGGAGGCTCGGGCGGAGCTGGATCAATCGGTTCGGGTTGGTCTTCATGCGGGCACCGTGACCCTGCGCCCGGGGTGCGGGTTCGAGGCGTTCCCAAACTATATCCGACAAAAACGGGGAACCCGGAGGACCGTGCGAATTGCATGGGGCTTTTTCCGCCCCGCCCGCGAGTCGCAGGTCCCTATCAGTCAACAAATTCTTCGATGAGCCGGGCCACGAGGGAGGTCCACCCGGTCTGGTGGTTGGCCCCCAGGCCGGCGCCCGTGTCGCCATGAAAATACTCGTGGAACCAGACCAGGTCCCGCCAATGGCTGTCGTTAGCGAAGTGGGGATTGGCCGCCAATGCAGGCCGCTGGCCATTGGGGCCGGGTAGGAACAGTGAAATGAGCCTGCGCGCCAGCTGGCGCGCGATCTGGTCCAGGTTCATGCGTATCCCGCTTCCGGTCGGAAATTCCATGGTGAAGGAGTCCCCGTAGAACAGGTGGTAGCGCTGGAGCGCCTCGATCAGGAGGTAGTTGATCGGGAACCAGACGGGCCCCCTCCAATTGGAGTTTCCCCCGAACAGCCAGGTCCGCGACTCGCCCGGCTCGTAGTCGACCTGGTAGGTCTCGCCGGCCAGACCCACGGTGAAGGGGTGGTCCCGGTAGGCGCGCGAGACGCTGCGCACCCCGTGCGGCGACAGGAACTCCGCCTCGTCAAAGACGTACCCGAGCACCCGCTCGAGCCGGGCGCGGGTCGGTATGGCGAGAATCCTGCGCCCGGGGTCCTGCCCGTCCCGCGCCATGTACGAGATGTGCGCCGCCAGGTCGGCGCGGTTCTCCAGGAACCAGCGCGTGCGCTTGGCGAACCCCGGGAGCTTGTCGAGGCGGCCCTCCTCTATGAACTCGACGGCGAAGAGCGGGATGATCCCGACGATCGAGCGCAGGCGCAGGGGGACCGAGCCCCCACCCACGAGGAGCTGGTCATAATAGAACCCGTCCTCCTCGTGCCACAACCCGGTCCCCCCGAGCCGGTTCATCGCGTCGGCGATTGCCACGAAGTGCTCGAAGAACTTGGACGCGATGTCCTCGTAGCCCGGATCTCCCTCGGCGAGCTCAAGCGCCATGGCGAGCATCGTGCTGCAGTAGAAGGCCATCCATGCCGTTCCGTCGGCCTGCTCGAGCTGCCCCCCGCCCGGAAGCGGCTTTGAGCGGTCGAAGACGCCCACGTTGTCCAGGCCGAGGAAGCCGCCGCTGAAGATGTGGCGCCCGCAGATGTCCTTGCGGTTCACCCACCACGTGAAGTTGACGAGTAGCTTCTGGAACACGCGCGCAAGGAACGCCCTGTCCCTCTTGCCCCGCGGCGCGGTGATCTTGTAGACCCGCCAGCACGCCCACGCGTGGACGGGCGGGTTGACGTCGGAAAAGTTCCACTCGTAGGCCGGTATCTGGCCGTTCGGGTGCATGTACCACTCGCGCAGCAACAGGTTGAGCTGCTGCTTGGAAAAGTCGGCGTCGAGGCGCGCCATGGGCACCATGTGGAACGCGAGGTCCCAGGCTGCGAACCACGGGTACTCCCACGTGTCGGGCATCGAGATGACGTCGCGCGAGTAGACTTGGGGCCAGTCGCTGTTGCGCCCGGCCGCGCGCCCGGGCGGCGGGGGCGGGAAGTTGGGGTCCCCCTTCATCCAGTCCTCGATGATGTAGTTGTAGAACTGCTTCGACCAGAGGAGGCCCGCGTTCGCCTGGCGGGCGACGAGCCTGGCCCCGGGATCGGACGGCCCGGGAAGGGCCGCGTAGAAGTCGTCGGCCTCGCGCCTTCGGGTGACAAACACCCTGTCGAAGGCCGCACCGAAGGCGACGGGCGATGCCGAGTCCCCGGCCATCAGCCGCAGGCAGACGGACCTCTCCTCGCCCGGGCCAAGGTCCAGCACGCAGTGAACCGAGCATTTCGTGCCCTTCTGCGCCGGGTTCACCGCATCGCTTCGTCCCCCGACGACATAGTCGCCGATCGAGTCCTTCACGTAGCGGGACGCGTTCTCCGCGCCGAACAGGAGCGCCTGGTTGGTCTCGTTCTCCGTGAAGAGGNNACCAGGTGTTGCGGAACCACAGGGTCGGCAGGACGTGGAGGGTCGCGCGGTCCGGGCCGCGGTTCGCCGCCGTGATCCGTATGCAGAGGTCGTCGGTGTCCGCCTTCGCATACTCGGCGGTCACGTCAAAGTAGCGCCCGTCGTTGAAGACGCCGGTGTCCGCGAGCTCGAATTCGGGGTCGTCGCGGGTCCTCGCGCGGGACTCCGCCCTGAGCCGCTCATAGGGAAACGCCGCCTGCGGGTACT
>PLXR01000091.1:12635-12843 GCA_003151495.1 Opitutaceae bacterium | reverse complement strand
GCCTGTTCGTGCCTCACAACGCCTATGTCAATGTCAGCGGCGCGGATCTGATCCGCGGCGAGGACGGCGCGTTCGCCGTTCTTGAGGACAATCTGCGCGTTCCCTCGGGCGTCTCCTACATGCTGGCCAACCGCGACGCGGCCAAGCGCACCTTTCCGGGCACCTATCGCACCGCTGGGGTCGAGCCGATCGAACGTTATCCGGACAT
>PLXR01000091.1:0-12605 GCA_003151495.1 Opitutaceae bacterium | reverse complement strand
GGCTGATGGGCGTGCCCCTGGTCGAAGGGCGCGACCTGGTGGTGCACGACAACCTCGTCTACATGCGCACCACCGAGGGCCTGCGCCGCGTGGACGTGATCTACCGCCGGGTTGACGATGACTTCATCGATCCGCTGACCTTCCGCAGGGACTCGTCCCTGGGCGTCGCCGGCCTGTTCAACGCCTACCGCGCCGGCAATGTGGTCATCGCCAATGCGCCCGGGACAGGGGTCGCGGACGACAAGGCCGTCTATGCCTACGTCCCCGACATCATTCGCTATTATTTCGACGAGGACGCGATCCTGCCCAACGTCGAGACCTACCTGTGCCGGCAGCCGGCCCAGCTCAGTCACACCCTCGCCAATCTCGACAAGCTGGTGGTCAAGGCGGTTGGCGCGTCCGGCGGTTACGGCATGTTGATCGGGCCGCACGCCACCGAGAAGGAGCGCACCGTGTTCGCCGCCAAGGTCAGGGCCGACCCAGGCAACTACATCGCCCAGCCCACCATCCAGCTCTCCACGGCGCCCTGTCTGGTCGACGGCGCCATCGAGCCGCGGCACGTGGATCTGCGCCCGTTCGTTCTGTGCGGCCAGAACATCGTCGTGACGCCCGGCGCCTTGACCCGGGTCGCGCTGAAGCGCGGCTCTCTGGTGGTCAATTCCAGCCAGGGCGGCGGCTCGAAGGACACCTGGGTCCTCGACGACGAATCATGAGCGCCCAGGCACGAAGGACCATGCCCTCCCCCTCGAAAGCGCCCGCCCCCAGGCCCCAGGCCAACGTGATGCTCTCGCGCGTGGCGCATTCCCTCTACTGGATGAGCCGGTACATCGAGCGCGCCGAGAACATCGCGCGCCTGCTCGAGGTGAACCTCCAGTTCATCCTGGACTTCAGGGGCTACGATGACGCCCACCTGCGCGAGCACTGGGGCTCCATCCTCGCGAGCTCCGGCGACGTCGACCTCTTCGACCAGCACTACGAGTCGGCCGACAGCAGGTCGGTGACGGAGTTCTTCGCCTTCGACCTGCGCAACTCGGACTCGATCCTAAGCTGCGTCTTCGCGGCGCGCGAGAACGCGCGCATGATCCGCGACCAGATCTCGGTCGAGATGTGGGAGACGATCAACGAGCTCTACCTCTTCCTCAAGTCGAGGAGCACCGCCGACGTGTGGGCGGCGGGACCCTACGAGTTCTTCCAGGACATCAAGAGGAACTCCCACCTGTTCCAGGGGCTCACGGACTCGACGTACTCCAGGAGCGAGGGGTGGGAGTTCATCCAGTTCGGGAAGTTCGTCGAGCGCGCCCACAAGACGGCCCGCATCCTGGACGTGAAGTACCACATCCTGCTCCCGAACGCGGGCGACGTGGGCGGGGCGGTGGACACCGCCCAGTGGCAGGCGGTCCTGCGGTCCGCGAGCGCGCTGGAGGCCTACCGCCGCTTCTACGTCCGGGAGATCCTCCCGTGGAAGGTGGCGGAGTTCCTTATCTTCTCCGACTCGTTCCCGCGCTCGGTGCACTTCTGCGTGGCGCAGATTGACGAGTTCCTGCGCAGGATCCTCGGGGAGCAGGGCGCCCGGCCGAGGACGGAGGCCGCGAGGTCGTCGAGGCGGCTGCTGGCGGACCTCCAGTCCCTGACGATCGACGAGGTCCTCAAGGAGGGCCTCCACGAGTTCCTGGTTGAAATCGGAACCACCCTCGAAAAGATCAGCGACGAGGTTGTCCAAACGACGATGTTCTACCAGGCCGAGTCGACCCAGGAGGAACAGCAGCTCCAGCAGCAGCAGTGAGGGACGACCCGCCCCGCGCCTCTCCCCCCTTAAATGCTCATCAGCCTCCTCCACAGGACCACGTTCGTCTACGCCAGCAAGGCGCACGACAGCTTCAATGAGGTCCGCCTGAGGCCCGTGGACGACGGGAGCCAGATCTGCCGCAGCTTCGAGCTGCGGACCGACCCCTCGACGCAGATCCGCGACTACCTGGACTTCTATGGGAACGCCGTGCACTACTTCGACATCGTGCCGGGGCACGGGCGGCTCGTGATCGAGGCGACCTCGGAGGTCGAGACGACCCCGAACTCGGCCAGGCCCGCGGTGCCCGTGGTCCCCCGCACGGAGCTGGAGGCGACGGGCGAGAACGAGCTCTACTCGGAGTTCCTGGTCGACTGCCACTACGTCCCGCTCTCGGTCGAGGTGTGGAAGGAGGCGAAGGACGCGCTGCCCAACGGGCCGACGGATGTGTGGTCGGACGTGAGGAGCATCTGCAGGCACGTGTTCACGAGGTTCGCCTACAAGCCGCGGTCAACGGGCGTGGCGACGCTTGCGACGGATGCGATCAGGCTCAGGGCCGGGGTGTGCCAGGACTTCGCCCATGTCGCGCTCGGGATGTGCCGGTGCTCGGGGATCCCGGCCCGGTATGTCAGCGGCTATTTCTTCAAGTCCCAGCGCGGCGGCGACGAGGAGGAGGCGTCGCACGCCTGGATCGAGGCCTTCATCCCCGGGTTCGGCTGGGCCCCGTACGACCCGACCCACGACCGGACGGCGGACGAGCGCTACATCAAGGCGGCCGCAGGGCGCGACTACAGCGACATCCGCCCGGTGAGCGGGACCTACCGCGGGGGGAAGACCCGCTCGCTCAAGGTCGACGTCGAGGTCCGGGAGGCGCAGGCCGCCGGCGCCTCGGCCTAGGGCTTCTCCTCCTGGATGGAGGCGACCCGGCTGTCCTTGTCGAACTCGACGCGGACGCGGTCCCGGACCCGGGCCGGAAAGCCGTCGAAGTAGGGGGCGCCGCCGTAGAAGCGCGGGCCGCCCCAGCCCCAGTACCGGTGGTAGTACCCGGAATAGATGACGACGCCCTGGGCGTCCTCATAGGTCACGTAGTGCCACACCTCGTGCTGGCCGGAGGCGTCCGTGTGGAGGACGACGTGGTCGGGGTCGCCGAGGGCGAGCCGGACCTCGTCCATGTCGAACCCGGGCGCAATCCTGCCCGCCTTGACCAGCGCCTGCTGGTCGGGGTTGAGTCGGGCAAACACCTCGGGGCTGCGCTGGATGCGCGAATCGGGCGAGGAGCAGCCGGCGAGCGCCGCGCAGAGGGCCAGCGACGCGAGTGCGAAAATTCTGGAGGTCTTCATCGCTTTGGGGGAATGCTTTCTGTTCGTGCCTTGAACCGTTACCACCTTCACCATGGCTAGACTCCGTTTCGACGGAGGAGTTTCAACCAATATGCAAAAGGTCCTCATACTCTGGGATATAGACGGAACAATCCTCCATTCGACGGGGGCGGGCATGAGGGCTCTCCAAAGGGCTCTGGATGAGGTATTTGGGGTCCAGGGAACCTTCGAGGGGATAGACTTCGCGGGGCGAACCGACCCGGCCATCATCAGGCAGATCTTCAAGCGGTTCGGGATCGAGGCCTCCCCGGAGAACTTCTCCCGCTATATCGACGGCTACATCGCCGCCCTGCCCTCGGTCCTCGCCCAGAGCGATTCGCGGATCCTCCCGGGCGCCGCCGACCTGATCCGCCAGGCGGCCGCGGACCCCGGGGTGGCCCAGGGTCTCCTGACCGGCAACCTGCGGCGCGGAGCCCGGACCAAGCTCGGCCACCACGGCCTGTGGGACTTCTTCCCGATCGGCGCATTCGCGGATGACAGCGAGGTCCGCAACGAGCTCGGGCCCTTCGCCCTGGAGCGCGCCCGGCGCCACTGGGGCCGGGATTTCCCGGCGGGCAGCGTCTGGATTGTCGGCGACACCCCCCACGACATCGCCTGCGCCCGGGCCTTCGGGGGCCGCGCCCTCGCCGTGGCGACCGGGGGATCGCGGGTCTCCGACCTGGCGGGGCACAATCCCGACGCCGTCCTGGAGACGCTTTCCGACGCCGCGGCGTTCTGGGGCGCGATCCGCCCCTGAGCTGCGCCGGGGCTCCCGGGGCCGTATTTGTTTGCGGGACCGGCCGTCCCGGGGAGTATCCTCCTCCCCCAACCCAGCAGCTCGATGCCACGCACCTACTCGATAGCCATCGGATCAGACCACGCCGGATTCAGGTACAAGGAGCTGCTCAAGGGCGTGCTCCTGGCCGACGGCCACAGCGTGCGCGACCTCGGGACCGACTCGGAGGCGCCCTGCGACTACCCGGACTTCATCCGGCCGGTCGCGGAGGCCGTCGCCCGGGGGGAGTTCGAGCGCGGCATCGTGCTCGGGGGCTCCGGCAACGGCGAGGCGATCGTCGCCAACCGCGTGCGGGGCGTGCGCTGCGGGGTGTGCTGGACCGAGCAGGTCGCCATCTGGAATCGCGCGCACAACGACGCCAACTGCCTGTCGATCGGCCAGAGGACGATCACCGAGGAGGAGGCCGTGAAGATCACGAGGACCTGGCTCTCGACGGAGTTCGAGGGCGGCCGGCACCTCGCCCGCATCCGCAAGATCGACGGGGTCTAGGGCGCCGCCCCGGGGAGGGCGCGCCGGCCGCCTGAAGGCGAGCTTGCCCACCCGCCGCGCCGCATCCAGCGTCGTCTTCCGGCCATGGCATTCCCCACTGTTCCCGCCATCCTGGCGTCGCACGACCTGCGAACGTCGGAACTGGATGAGAAACCGAAGGAGACCCTCCTGCGCATCTACGCATGGATGGCGCTCGCCCGCGCGGCCGACAACCGCATCCTCGACCTCTTCCGGCAGGGGCTCATACGCGGCACCGTGACCGGGGGGCAGGGCAATGAGTGGATGATCGTCCCGCTGGCCCTCCTCGCCGACAAGCGGACGGACGTGGTCTCGTTCACCCACCGCGACTTCGGCGGGCACCTGATATGGGGCGGCCACCTCTGCGAGCACCTCAACCAGTATTTCGCCAACGAGGACAGCCCCACCAGGGCTCGCGAGGGCAACATCCATCACGGGGATCCCGCCAACCGGTCGCTGCCCATGATAAGCCACCTGGGCGCCATGTGCGGGCCGGTCCTCGGCTCCACGGACTCGCAGCGCCGCCTCGGCAGGAAGGCGGTCGGCTATGCGTTCTTCGGGGACGGCGGGTCGAGCACGGGCGACATACACGAGGCGATGAACCTCGCCTCCCTCATGTCGTTTCCGATCGTGTTCGTGATCGAGAACAACGGATACGCCTACTCGACCCCGGTCGACGAGCAGTTCGCGAAGGGCACGGAGCTCTGGAGGCGCGCCGCGGGCTACGGGATGGAGGGCCACCTGATCGAGCGCGGCGACCCCGGAGAGACCGCCCGGGCCCTGGAGAAGGTCATCGACACGGTGCGGGCGACCTCCAGGCCGGCGCTCGTGGAGGTGCGCACGCTCCGCCTCAGGGGGCACGCGGCCTACGACACGTGCGACTACCTGAAGCCGGGCGAGGCGGACGGATTCGCGGCCGCCGACCCCCTGCCGAAATTCCGCGAGAGGATGTCCCGCGAGGCTGGAGCGGAACGCATCGGGGAGATCGACCGGGAGATCGGGGCCTTCGTGGAGGAGTGCGTCGCCCGGGCGATCGCCGTTCCGCGCCCAAGCCCTGCGGGGATGGAGGAGGACCTCTTCGCCCCCCCGACGCCGCCCTTCCCGTGGCGGGAGGAGCCCGCCCCGGCGGAGATCCTGACAATGGCACAGGCGCTCAACAAGGCGCTTCGCAAGGTTCTCTCCGAGCGGCCCGAGTCGGTCGTGCTGGGCCAGGACATCGCGACCTACGGGGGCGCCTTCAAGGTGACCGAGAACCTTTTCAGGGAATTCGGGAGGTCGAGGGTCGTCAACCTGCCGTTGGCCGAGAGCGCCTGCACCGGCTACGCGATCGGCCTCGCCGTGAACGGGCACCGGCCGATCGAGGAGTTCCAGTTCGCCGATTTNNAGTTCCAGTTCGCCGACTTCGCCACCGAGGCGATGACCCAGATCACCCTCAACGCGGCGACGATGCACTTCCGCTCGGGTGCCCCCTGCCCGCTCGTCCTCAGGCTGCCCTGCGGCGGCGGTCTCACGTTCGGGTCCTTCCACTCGCAGGAGCTCGAGACGTTCTTCCTCTCGATGCCGGGGCTGAAGGCACTCTACCCGTCCACCCCCCAGGACGCGTTCAACGCGATGCTCGCCGCATGCGAGGACAACAACCCGGTGCTCCTCTTCGAGCACAAGGGCCTCTACCGCCGGGGAAAGCACCCCGTCGCGTGGGATCCCGGCTACCGGGACGTGTGGCGGCCAAGGCGCGTGCGCGAGGGCGCCTACGCCACGCTCGTGACCTACGGCGAGATGGTGCACCTGGCGACCGACGTCTGCGCCTACCTGGCCTCGGAATACGAGGCCGAGATCGAGGTGTTCGACCTGAGGTGCCTCTCGCCCCTCGACCTGTCGCAGATCGAGGCCTCCGTCGCGCGCACCCGCCGCCTGATCGTCCTGCACGAGGGGCGCCGGACGCACGGGTTCGGCGCCGAGGTCGTGGCGCGGGTCGTAGAGGGGTGCCGCGCGCCGCTGAAGGCGGTGCCGCTGCGGATCGCGGCCATGGACCTGCCGGTCCCCTTCGCCCCGGAGCTCGAGTCGGAGTTCCGGCCGACCAAGGACCGGGTCCTGCAGCTCATCACCACCTGGATGGCGTGAAGAAGCGACCCATACCGCGGAGCGCCTGGGCCGGGATCCGCCTCTTCGCCATGGACGTGGACGGCGTCCTTACCGACGGGGGCGTCATGATCTCGTCCGACGGCACCGAGACGAAGCGCTTCTGCATCATCGACGGCCTCGGCCTGCTGCTCGTGCGGGAGGCGGGCCTCGAGGTTGCGTGGATCTCGGGCCGGGCCTCGGCGGCGACGACCCTCCGGGCCTCCGAGCTGAGGATCCCGCACGTGGTCCAGGGCCGGAAGGACAAGCTCGCGGCGCTCGCGGAGCTGGCCGGGGGCCTGGCGATACCGCTCGCGCAGTGCGCGTACATGGGCGACGACTTCATCGACGCGCCCGCGATCGCCGCCGCGGGGATCGGGATCTCGGTGCCCGCCGGCCTTCCGGCGGCGCTCGGGGCGGCCCGCTACGTCACCCGCCGGCAGGCGGGCCACGGCGCCGTCCGCGAGGTCTGCGACCTCATCCTGGCGGCAAAGGCGGGCCCCGAAGGGAACCGGAAGGCACGGCGGGGTACCCAGAGCCGGTGACAATCCCAAGAACCAGGATCTGGGCCGCGGCTGCGCTCCTAGGCTGCGTGTCCCTGGCGCTCGCCGAGGACGCGGCCATCTCGCCCCCCGCGCGCAACTGGACGCTCCCGCTCTTCACCCGGGAGGGCTACCACCAGATGACGCTCAGGGGTGACGAGGTCCGCCCCCAGACCGCGGACCGGATCGACATCGTGGGGCTCAACGTCACCGTCTTCTCGGGCGGGCCGGACGCAAGGGTGGATTCTGTCCTCCTCAGCCCCGAGGCGACGTTCCTCATCAACGAGAAGGTGGCGAGCGGCGACAAGTCGGTCCGCCTCGTCCGGGACGACCTGGAGGTCACCGGCGAGGGATGGCGCTACAGCTACAACGAGAAAAAAGTTCTCATTTCAAGGCATGCCCATGTAGTGTTCCACTCGGCCCTGCCCGACATCCTCAAATGAGACCCCTTACCCTACTTGTGAGCGCCGCGGCCCTTGCGGCGGCGGCCGGAGCGCGCGCGGCGGAGCCGCAGCCCACGACGATCGTGTCCGTCTCGGCCGAGTCGGTCAGCACGGACACGGAGACCACCACCACGTTCCACGACGATGTCGTCGCCACGGGCAACGACATCACGCTCAACTGCGACTTCCTGAAGGTGATCGCCACCCGGATCGGGGAGAAGAGCGTCACGCTCGGGAAGTACGGCAAGTTCAAGTACCTCCTTGCGACGGGCCACGTGCGCATCGTCCAGGGGGACCGCGTGGCCACCTGCGGCCGTGCCGAGGTGTTCCCGGGCGAGGACCGGATCGTGCTGACGGAGAGCCCGGTCGTGAGCATCAAGTCGGAGGGCTACGAGGCGACCGGCCCCAGGATGGTGCTCTACCGCGGGCAGCGCAGGGCCGTGATCGAGGGGACCCCGGGCCATCCCACGCACATCTCGCTGCCGGCAATCAAGGACCTCGGGTTCCCCTCGGCGAACCCCTCCAAATAGGATGGGATCCCCAGCCATCGTCACCGAGGGCCTCGCCAAGACCTACGGGACCCGCTCGGTCGTGGACGGGGTCGACCTCCGCTTCAACGGCGGCGAGGTGGTGGGGCTCCTCGGGCCGAACGGGGCGGGAAAGACGACGACGTTCTACATGGTCGTGGGGCTTATCCCCGCGACCCGGGGCCGCGTGCTCCTCAATGACCATGAGATAACCGGGCTGAAGATGCACCAGCGGGCGCGCCGGGGCGTCGGTTACCTGCCCCAGGAGGCCTCGGTCTTCCGGAAGCTCTCCGTCGAGGAGAACATCATGGCGATCCTCGAGGCCATCCACGTCCCGAGGCGCGAGCGGAAGTCGCGCATGGAGGAGCACATCGAGGAGCTGGGCCTCACCCAGGTCGCCCGGCAGAAGGCCTACACGCTCTCCGGCGGGGAGCGGCGGCGCCTAGAGATCGCGAGGGCCCTGGTGACGCGGCCCCATTTCCTGCTGATGGACGAGCCCTTCGCGGCGATCGACCCGATCTCGGTGGCCGAGGTGCAGAAGATCATCCTCCAGCTCAAGGGGCGCGGGATCGGGATCGTGGTGACCGACCACAACGTGCGCGAGACCCTCAGGATCGTCGACCGCGCCTACCTGATCCACAAGGGCCGGGTGCTCGCCGAGGGCACGGGCGACTTCCTGATCCGCGACGAGAACGCCCGCAGGTTCTACCTGGGCGAGGACTTCAACCTCTGACCGGAGGGGGTCCCGGGGCCCGTCCCCCCGTTTTTCCGTGCGCTCCCCCCCCCGGGTGTGCTGAAATCAGGCCATGCAGAAGGCCATCCACGGCATCACTGTCGCCCATTTCTACGATACGTACCGCGAGAAGCTGAAGCTGGAGCTTGCGGCGGGCGACGCGGGGCTCCACCGGCTGATCCGGGAGGGCAGCATAAACCGCCCCGCGCTTGCGCTCACGGGATTCTTCAAGTATTTTGCCAACAAGAGGATACAGGTTATTGGCGCGGCGGAGATGACCTACCTGAAGACCCGAAGCCAGCTCGACCAGACCCAGATCTTCAGGGAGATGGCCAAGCGCAGCGTCCCGTGCGTCATCCTCACGCGCAACTACAACCCGACGAACGCGATGATGACGGTGGCCTCGGAGATGAACCTCCCGTTCATCCGGACGCCGCTCATCACCATGAACCTGGTGAACCTCGCGACGCTCTGCATCGACAACGAGTTCGCGCCGAGCGGGATCGAGCACGCCACGACCCTGGACGTCAAGGGGGTCGGGGTCATGCTCCGCGGCGACTCCGGCGTCGGCAAGAGCGAGTGCGCCCTGGCCCTGATTGAGCGCGGGCATTCGCTGGTCGCCGACGACCTGACGATCATAAAGCTCCTCGACGAGAGGGAGCTGATGGCGTCAAGCCGCGCCCTCAACCGCGGCTACATGGAGTGCCGCGGGATCGGCATCATCAACATCGCCGAGATGTTCGGCATCAAGTCCATCCGCCTCGAGAAGCGCATCGACCTGGTCGTGTCGCTCCACGAGTGGACCCCCGACGTGGTCGAGGAGCGGACCGGGCTCGAGGAGAACAACTACGAGATCCTCGGGATGAAGATGCCCCACATAGAGCTCTACGTGAGGCCCGGGCGCGACATGGCCCGCCTTGTGGAGGTCGCGGCCCTGACCCAGGCCCTCAAGCGCATGGGCCACGACCCGGCCAAGGACTTCAACGACCGGCTCATCGCGTTCATGTCCGAGGACAGCCCGGCGAAGCGGCTCAAGTTCAAGCCCATCGAGCGCGAGGAGCGCGCCCCCGGGCGCCTCGGCCAGGAATAAATCATGCCCAACCCCGAACGCGCCGACGGGCGCAAAAACGAAGAGCTCAGGACGGTCACCTTCGAGGCGAACTTCGCCCCCCATGCGACCGGCTCGGTCCTGGTCCGGTACGGGTCCACCCAGGTGATCTGCGCCGCGACGATTGAGCCCGGCGTGCCCACCTGGATGAAGCAGCAGGGGGTCAAGGGCGGCTGGCTCACGGCCGAGTACTCGATGCTCCCCTACTCGACCCACGAGCGCAAGGGGCGCGACATCAACAAGGGGCGCCTCGACGGGCGCACGGTCGAGATCCAGCGCCTGATCGGCCGCTCGCTCCGCGCGACGATCGACCTGGACAAGCTCGGCCAGAACACCCTCTGGCTCGACTGCGACGTCCTCCAGGCGGACGGGGGCACCCGGACGGCGTCGATCACGGGCGCCTACGTCGCGGCCCGGCTCGCGGTCCAGAAGCTCCTCGACGCGGGCAGGCTGCGGGAGAGCCCGCTCGTCGACTCTGTCGCCGCAGTCAGCGTGGGCCTCCTCGGCGACACGCCCCTCCTCGACCTGGCGTACGTCGAGGACCGGGACGCCCAGGTGGACTTCAACGTGGTCATGACCGGCCAGGGCCGGTTCGTCGAGGTCCAGGGGACCGGCGAGGAGTCGACCTTCAGCCACGAGCAGCTGAACGACCTCCTCGCCCTGGCCCAGAAGGGGCTGAGGGAGCTCTCCGCCCTCCAGGCGGCGTTTCTGGCGAGGAAGCTGCTCTCGAAGTGAGGCCGTGGCGTATCTTGAAAGGCACTACGTCTGGTCCTGGGACCTGAAGGCCCGCCCCGAGGCGCTCTGGCCCCTGGTCTCCGACACGGACCGCTTCAACAGGGACTGCGGCCTGCCGCCCTTCGAGGTCCGCCCCGCCCGCGGCGGGGAGGCTCCCCCGCCGCCCGGGGTCCGCAGGCTGCGCTCGCGCTACCTCGGGATGGTCGGCGAGTGGGAGGAGCGCGAGTTCGAGTGGGTGAGGCCCGTCAGGTTCGCCGTCGAGCGGGTGTTCTCCCGCGGACCGGTCTCGCGGATCGTCCAGTCCTGCGAGCTCTCCGCCCTGCCCGGGGGCGGCACGCGCATCGCCTACGAGATGCGCGCCGTCCCCGCCAGCCTCCTCGGGGTCCTGGTCGTGCCGGCTTCGATCGGGCTCAGGATGAGGCGGGCCGCGGGGAGGGTCTTCGCGGCCTACGACGCCGAGGCTCTGAGGGAGGCCCCGCCCGCCGTGCGCCCCAGGGGGGCGTCCGCCGCCGGCGGGACCGCGTCGCGGCTGTCGCTCATCTCCGCAAGGCTCGTGCGCGAGGCCCGCCAGCCCGGGCCGCTGGTCGAGAGGCTCCGCGAATACGTCTCGACGGCGGACGACCAGGCGGCTGCGAAGATGCGCCCCTACGAGATCGCGGACGAGTGGGGCGAGGACCGCCGCGCGACGCTCGACCTTTTCCTGCACGCCACAAGGGAGGGGATGCTCGGGTTCAGCTGGGAGGTGCTCTGCCCGCACTGCCGGGGCTCGAAGCAGGGCTCGTCGGATCTCTCGGGGGTGTCGGGCGAGGCCCACTGCGACACCTGCGGCATAGACTTCACGGCGAACTTCGACCAGTCGATCGAGCTGACCTTCGTCCCGGACCCCTCGGTGCGCCGGGTGACCCGCGTCGAGTATTGCCTCGGCGGGCCCCAGGTCACCCCCCACATCGTCGCGCAGAAGCGCCTCGGGCCCGGCGAGAGCCTCTACGTGGCGATGACCTTCCCGGAGGGCCGGTACCGCGCGCGGACCCAGGGGATCGCGGTGCAGCAGGCGTTCCGGATCGGGAAGGGCGGCGCCCCCTCGATCAGGATAGACGCGGGCCCGAGCCCCGCCCCCGTCGACGAGCCCGTCGTCTCCCCCGACGGAATCCTCAATATCCAGAACGTCGACACCGCGGCCCACCTCGTGGTGATCGAGAGCGTCGCGTGGAGCGACCGGTCCGTGACCGCCTCGGACGTGACCAGCCGCCAGGTGTTCCGCGACCTCTTCTCTCGCGAGCTCCTCCGCCAGGGCGAGCGCATCTCCGTGGGCACGATCACGATCGTCTTCACCGACCTGAAGAACTCGACCCAGCTCTACCGGGAGATCGGGGACGCCCCGGCCTTCGGGCGGGTGCTCAGCCACTTCGACGTCATCAAGTCCGCGGTCGCGGCGGAGAGCGGCGCCATCGTCAAGACGATGGGCGACGCCGTGATGGNNCCCTCAAGTGCAGCATCCACCAGGGGCCCTGCCTGGCCATCAACCAGAACGACCGGCTCGACTACTTCGGCACCACGGTGAACGTGGGCGCCCGCCTGTGCGCGCTCTCGACCGGCGCCGACATCGTGGTCTCGGGGCCGGTGCTCAGGGATCCCGAGGTCTCCGCGCTCCTGGCCGACGCCGGCCGGGGGCTCCTGGCCAGGGCCGACGCCTCGGCGCTGCGGGGAATCGGCTCGGCGCCCTTCGACTTCTGGAGAATCACGGGTTGAGTTTTTGGGCGGGCCCCTCTCCCATGAGCCCCGCCCCACCCCCAACGCGCGCAAATGAACATCCACGAGTACCAGGCANNTCCACGCGGGCGGCCGCGGCAAGGGGACCTTCACCGACGGGTACAAGGGGGGCGTTAAGTTCTGCAAGTCGAAGACGGAGGCGAAGGAGGTCGCCGCCCGAATGCTCGGCAACACCCTCGTCACCG
>PLXR01000037.1 GCA_003151495.1 Opitutaceae bacterium | reverse complement strand
TCGTGTTCCTCATGTTCTCGATCGGCCTGCGCCTGAGCCTGCGCAGGCTGCGCCGCATGGGCCTGCCGCTTGCCGCGGCGGTGGTCGCAGGGGCGATCGCGATGTACTACCTCTCGAGGCTCCTCGCAGCCGCCCTCCTCTGGAGCTCGACCGAGGGGCTGTTCCTGGCGGGCATGCTGATGATCTCCTCGTCCTCGATCATCGGGAAGATCCTGCACGAGACCGGGCTCAACCACGAGCGGGCCGGCCAGCTTGCGATCGGGGTCTCCGTCCTCGAGGACGTCGTCGCGGTGGCGATGCTCGCGCTCCTCGAGTCCGTGGTGCAGCTGGGCGGGGTGGGCGCCTCCCACGCCTCGGCGATGGGCGTCACGCTGCTCCACCTGGGCGCCTTCGTGGCGATGGTCGTCGTGGCCGGGCTCATCATCATCCCGTGGCTCCTCAAGCGCATGAGCGTCTCGATGGGCGAGGAGCTCCAGACCCTAGGCCTGGCCGCGCTCCTGTTCGGCCTTGCGATCCTGGCCCAGAGGGCGGGCTACTCGCTTGCCCTGGGGTCGTTCCTGCTCGGCATCATCGTGGCGGAGACGCCCCACCGCCACCAGGTCGAGCGCACGTTCGAGGGGATGCGGGACGTGTTCAGCGCCGTGTTCTTTGTCGCCATCGGCATGCAGATCGACGTCCACGAGTTCGTCGACACCGCGGGGCTGATCGCGGGCGTCGCGGCCTTCACCCTCGTCGCGCGCCCCACGGCCATCGCCGCGGGCCTCTGGTTGATCGGCACCCCCGCCAAGGACGGCATCCGGGCGGGGATCATGGCCGCGCCGATCGGCGAGTTCTCGTTCGTGATCGCACAGCTGGGCGTGGGGGCGGCCGTCGTACCCTCCCGTTTCTACTCGCTGGCCGTCGGCGTCTCGCTCCTTACGACGCTCGCGACCCCCTTCCTCGCCAGGAAGTCCGAGTCGATCGCCACGGGGGCCCTCGCGCGGCAGCCCCGGTGGGTCAGCGACTGGCTGCGCTATTACCAGGACCTGCTCGAGCGGTTCACGCGCCAGCGCAAGCGCAACAGGCTCTGGCAGCTGAGCCGCACGCGCTTCGCGCAGATCGGGATCGAGATGCTGTTCGTTAGCGGCGTCCTCGTGTTCTCGCGGGAGCTCTACACGGCGATCGAGGACTGGCTCGGCCGCGACTGGATCTTCCCGAACGGCGCCCAGGCGGGGTTCTGGCTGATCCTCGTCCTCGCCGTCGTCGCCCCCCTGGTCGCGATCTGGCGAAACTGCTCCGCGCTGGCGCTCCTCTTCGCCCAGGTGTCGACCGCCGGAAACCCCCGGGGGAAGGAGTTCGCCCCGATGGTGGAGACCGGGCTCAAGGCCGCCACGGCCGGCGCGCTGACCATCTGGCTGATCGCCATCGTCCCCGTCGAGGACACGGCCAGGTGGCTGCTGCTGGGGAGCGCGCTCGCGGCGATCCTGGCCGTGGTCGTCCTGCGAAGCCGGCTCATCTACTGGCACTGCGTCCTCGAGGTGGAGCTGAAGAACACCATGGACGTCTCGGAGACCAAGATGACGTCGACCACGGCGCCGTGGCTCGGCCGCCACCCGGAGTGGGACCTCCACATGATCGACTGCACGCTGCCCGACCTTGCGGACTGCCAGGGCAGGAGCATCGCGGAGCTGGACCTGCGCGCGCGTTTCGGCTGCTCGGTGGTGGGGATCGAGCGGCAGGGCTTCATGATCCCGCTCCCGCCGCCCGAGTCGGTCCTCTATCCCCGCGACAAGGTCCTGCTCATGGGGACCAGGGAGCAGGTGGAGAGGGGCCGCGCCTTCCTCGTGGCGGTGTCGGGGACCCTCAGCACCGACGCCCTCCTGGAGGAGGTGCGCATGGACGCGGTCATCATCCCCCCGTGGAGCCGCTCAAGCGGGAAGACCCTTGGGGAGATATCGCCCGCCCAGAACCACGGGGTGCAGATCGCGGGCATCCGGCGCGGGCAGGTGCGCATCCTCAACCCCGCCTCCCACGAGGCGCTGAGCGCCGGGGACGAGCTCCTGATCCTGGGGACGCCCGACCAGATAGGCGAGTTCCGCGCCTGGCTTACGGATAACCCCGCTGCCGACGAACAGGCCGGCCCCTTGCCCTAGTTCGTACCGTGGGTGCCCGAGTCGGGCTTCTTCGGCTCCTCCTTGGAGGGCGCCGCGGGCTCGTCCTCACGGGAGGCCTTCTTGAACTCCTTCATCGACTGCCCGAGGCCCTTGGCGAGCTGCGGCAGCTTGGTGCCCCCGAAAAGCAGGAGCACGATCAGGAGGATGAGGACCCACTCGCCGCCACCCGTGGGGATCAACCCGGCAAATTGGACATTCAGGGGTGTCATCGCCCCAATCTAGGCCCGATCCCCCTGTAAGCAAGTGCGTTCCTGCCCCGGGCCTCAGCCCCGGGGCGGGCGCAGCGAGGCCGCGACCTTGAGCAGGTTCTGCGCGTTGTCGATCTGCTCGGCGTCGAAGAACCCGTGGAGCTGGCGGATGCGGGTCGGGTGGCGCATCTTCCGAAGCGCCTTGGCCTCGATCTGGCGGA
>PLXR01000023.1 GCA_003151495.1 Opitutaceae bacterium | reverse complement strand
TCGCTCTACAACGAGTCGCCCGAGGGGGCGATCGACCCGACGCCGACTGTCTCCGTCGTGGGCTTCATCGAGAAGGAGGCCCACATCACCCGCCAGTTCGCGAGGCGGGCAGGCGACCGCCTCGTCCTCCTCGGGGGGGCGCCGACCGAGCTCGGCGGGAGCCAGTTCCTCGGGACGATCCACGGGAAGAAGACGGGTGACGCCCCTACGGTCGACCTGGACGCCGAGAAGAGGCTCCAGGACCTCCTGCTGTCGGAGATCCGGGCGGGCAGGGTGGGGGCGGCCCACGACCTGAGCGAGGGCGGCCTGCTTGTCGCGGTCTGCGAGATGCTCTTCGGCCCGGCGAGCCTCGGGGCTGCGGTCGACCTCACGGGCCTCGACGCGCCCAGGCTCGATGCGCTCCTCTACGGCGAGAGCCAGGGGCGGGTCGTCCTCTCCGTCCTGCCCCAGGACCTTCCGGCCGTCCTCGCGGCGGCCCGTGCGGCCGGGGTGCCGGCCGATGCCATCGCGACCGTGACCGCGGAGGCCAGCCTCTCCGTCCTGACCGCGAAGGGGCCGCTCGGCTGGCCCGTCTCCGTGTTGCGAACCGGCTGGGAAGCGAGTATAGAGACTGCGATGCGCCGTCCCGGCATAGGCTAACGATGAGCGACTTCGTCTCCCACGAATGCGGGGTGGCCCTTGTCCGCCTCCTCAAGCCCCTTTCCTACTACCAGGAGAAGTACGGCACGCCGCTCTGGGGGTTCACGAAGCTGTTCCTCCTCATGGAGAAGCAGCATAACCGGGGGCAGGACGGCGCCGGGGTGGCCTGCGTCAAGCTCGACGTTGCGCCGGGCGAGCCGTTCATGTTCCGCGAGCGCAACGTGAAGTCGAACCCGCTCGACCGGATCTTCAAGGAGCTGCTCGGCCAGTACAACGACAAGGTCGACTCCGGGGTGATCCACCCCGAATTCACCGAGACCGTGAAGAAGAACTTCGACTTCGGCGGGGAGCTCTTCCTGGGCCACCTGCGCTACGGCACCAGCGGGGGCTACAACCTGAGCGCGTGCCACCCGTACTTCAGGCGCAGCCCCTGGTCGACGCGCAACCTGGCGCTTTGCGGGAACTTCAACCTGACGAACACGGCGGAGCTCAACCAGTCGCTGATCGGGATCGGCCAGCACCCGGTCTTCGCGACCGACACGCAGGCGATCCTCGAGAAGATCGGGTTCTTCCTCGATGAGGAGCACGAGGACATCTACCGGTACTTGCGGACCCGCAACCTTGCGGGCGAGGAGCTCTCGCGCCGGATAAGCGAGGACCTCGACCTGACCCGCGTCCTCTCCCGGGCCTCGCAGAAGTGGGACGGGGGCTTCGTCCTCTGCGGGCTCGTCGGCAACGGCGACGCGTTCGTCGCGAGGGACCCGTCCGGAATCCGGCCCTGCCACTGGTTCCAGAACGACGAGGTCGTCGCGTTCGCCTCGGAGCGGGCGCCTCTCATGACGGTCTTCGACCTTGCGATCGGCGAGGTGAAGGAGGTCCAGCCCGGCCACGCGGTCGTGATCAAGCGCCGCGGCACCATCTCCGAGCAGCCCTTCACCAAGGCGCTCCCCAGGGCCTCGTGCTCCTTCGAGCGGATCTACTTCTCCCGCGGCAACGACGAGGACATCTACCGCGAGCGCCAGGCGCTCGGGGGCAAGCTGGCGGACCAGGTGCTCAAGGCCATCGACCACAACTGGACCGACACGGTCTTCAGCTTCGTGCCCAACACGGCCGAGGTGGCCTACTACGGCCTCATGTCGGCCATGAGGGCCCGGCGCCGCGACGAGGTGAAGGCCGCGATCCTGAAGGCGAGCCGCGAGGGCGCGCTCACGGAGCCCATGCTCGACGACCTCATCCTGCGGAACTGGCCGCGGGGCGAGAAGGTGGTCAGCAAGGACATCAAGATCCGGACCTTCATCGGGCAGGAATCCATGAGGAACCAGCTGGCGAGCCACGTGTACGACATCACCTACGGGTCGCTCAGGGCCGGGCTGGACAACCTGGTGTGCGTGGACGACTCGATCGTCCGGGGGACGACGCTCAGGCGCTCGATCCTCAGGATCCTCGCCCGCCTCAACCCGAGGAAGATCGTCATCGTCTCCACGGCCCCGCAGATCCGCTACCCCGACTGCTACGGGATCGACATGTCGGAGATCGGCAAGTTCGTGGCGTTCGAGGCCGTGATCGACCTGCTCAAGGAGAGCGGCAGGACGGAGCTCCTCGCGGACGTCTACCGCTCATGCCGCGAGGAGGTCGAGAGGGGGGGATCCGTCAACCACGTCAGGAGGCTCTACGAGCCGTTCACGGCAGAGGAGATCTCCGCCAGGATCACCCGGCTCGTCCGGCCGGCGAAGATCGAGTGGAAGGGCGAGATCGAGATCATCTTCCAGACGATCGAGAACCTCCGCGCGGCGGTCCCCAACCACACCGGCGACTGGTACTTCTCGGGGCACTACCCGACCGAGGGGGGGTACCGGGTCGTGAACCAGGCCTACGTGAACTACTACGACAAGAACGAGGGGAGATCGTACTGATGCCGGCACCGTCGCTGTCCTACGAGTCGTCGGGCGTGAGCTACGCCCCGCTCGACGCCTTCAAGCGCGCCTGCCAGAGGGCGGCGATGACCACGACGGACCTCCTGGCCCAGCACGGATTCAGGGAACCCTCCACGGTGCGGGGGGAGAGCGCGTACCTCATCGAGGCCGAGGACCATTTCCTGGCCCACGTCGAGGAGGGCCTCGGCACGAAGAACCTCGTCGCCGACGCGGTCCAGGCCGAGGGCGGACAGTGCTTCTACAGGGCGATCGGGATCGACACGGTGGCGACGATCACGAACGACCTGGTGACCTGCGGGGCCCTCCCGATCGCCGTCGCGATGCATGCCGCCGTCGGGAATTCCGACTGGTTTGCCGACGAGCGGCGCGCCGGGGAGCTCGTGAAGGGCTTTGCGGAAGGGTGCCGCGCCGCGGGCGCCGTGTGGGGCGGCGGGGAGACCCCGGCCCTTCGCGGCCTGATCGAGCCTTCGGCGATCGTCCTCGCGGGCTCGGCGGTGGGCTCAATCTCGCCCAAGTCCCTGCGGATCGTGGGCGACGTGAGTGAGGGCGACGCGATCATCTTCCTGACGTCGTCGGGCGTCCAGACGAACGGCCTCACGCTTTGCAGGAAGATCGCGGAGGCCCTGCCCGGGCGCTACGGGACGCGCATCGAGGGGGGCCCGACGCTCGGCGAGGCGCTCCTTGCGCCTTCGACGATCTACGTCGCGTTCGTCCGGGAATGCCAGCGCCGCGGGGTGCGCCTGAACTACGCGGCCCACGTCACGGGCCACGGGTGGCGCAAGCTGATGCGCCTGGAGGAACCCTTTGTCTACGAGATCACCGCCCCCCGGCCGCACCCCGCCCTTTTCAGGTTCCTGATGGAGGCCGGCCCGGTGGCCCTGAGGGAGGCCTACGCCACCTTCAACATGGGGATCGGCTTCGCCGTGTACGTCTCCCCCGACGTCGCGGCGCCCGCCCTGGAGGCCGCGAGGGCCTCGGGCTACGACGCCTGGGTCGCCGGGAAGGTCCGCAAGGACGGCGACCGGAAGGCCGTATCGATCCCCTCGCTGGGGCTCGAGTTCGAGGGGAATACGCTGCAGGTGCGCTGACGCCATCGGGTTACGGCGGGGCGCAGGAAGGGTGGGCGGGTGGCGTGCGGGGGAATTGCCCGGGAGCCCGCGCGGTTTGGCGCTCAATTTGCTTTGTTTCCGGCGATTCCGTGGGGCAGATTGTACCCAGGGTAAACCATCATGAAAAAGACATCCAAGACAGCGAAGACGCCCGCCCCGGCGACAAAGCCAGCCGCGCCCGCCCCGGCGCTCAAGTCCACCGTAGCGCCCAAGGTGAAGAAGCCTGCAGCCTCCGCGGCCCCGCCTTCCGTCGTTGCAAGGCCGACCTCCTCAAGGGTCACGATCACCGCGAAGGTCGACGTGGGCTTCGGCAATTCCCTCTACGTCCGCGGGGACGGCGCCGGCCTCAGCTGGAACAAGGGGATCCTCCTTGAAAACGTCTCCAGCGACACCTGGAGCATCGTCCTTTCCAAGGTCGAGAAGCCCATAGCCTTCAAGTTCGTCATGAACGACGAGGTGTGGTGCAGCGGCGACGACTACCTGGCGGCCCCGGGTGACACCGTGACGGCCACCCCCGTGTTCTGACGGGGGTCCTACCGGTCGGGATTCAACTCGTTGAGCCTTGCGCCCAGGCGGCGCACGGCCTCGTCGCGGTCGATGAGCGCCTCGGCGGGCACCTCCTCGAAGCGCAGGCGCGCGCGGGAGAACGGCCTCGGCAGGTAGAAGCCGTCCCAGCTGGAGAGCCTCCAGGCGGACTCGAAGGCCATGCCGGCGAGGACGACGCGCGTCCGCGCCCGCCGGGCCACGATGACCGCCCCCGGTTTCATCTCGTAACACGGCCCCCTTGGGCCGTCCGGGGTGATGCCGACGTCCGATCCCGACCGGAGCACCTCCACGAGCGCGGACGCCGCCTCGCGGCCCATCCGGCTCGAGGAGCCCCTGACGACGCGCATCCCCGCCGCCGCGAAATATGCGGCAAGCCACGCCCCGTCCTTGCTCGCGCTCACGAGCCCGTGGACGGGGTGCCCCTTCCGGTACCTGCGGAAGATCTCCGAGGTCATGAACAGGCGGTTGTGCCAGAGGATAAAGAGGGTCGGCTCGCCGAGGAGCGTGATCGTCCGTAGATCCCCGGCGGGCATCTCGAACCGGATCGTCGAAAGCCAGAGGCGGACGGCCGCTGCGAGGGGCCAAATCACGGCGCGCCGCCATAGGGGGATCCCGGGTTCCTGTGTTTCGGATGGCGTGTTCAGCGCCGTTCTTGTCTCGCACTTCACGCATGCCTGTCGAGCCGCATTGACGAGCCCGCGATTTGGCGTCACCGAGACGTGAATGCTGGCGCCATGCCCCCACCTCCCGCCACCCAGGCCCGGCCTCGACTGGCGCACGCTGAACGCATTCGGGCCCGACGACCGGGGCGAGCGGTTCTACGACGCCTGCCTTGAATACGCCCACTCGCTCTGGCAGCGGAAGTACGCCGCGAGGTCGATCCTCTGCCTCGACCGCGCGATGGGGGCGGACTTGGGGGGCGACGAGTCTATCCTGAAGGAGTGGCCGATGCCCTACGCGGCCATGGCCTGGTTCATGAGGCACACCCCCCACGGGGTGTTCATCGGGAACCCGCGGGTGCATTTCCAGCACTACGCGGACCGGATGAACGAGCCGCGCAGGGACCAGCGCCGCTGGCGCGCCTGGGCCTGCTGGGCCCTCGCCCGGAGGGTCATGCACGGCATGCCCGGCGACCCCAGGCACCGCGTCGATGAGCCCACCCTTGCGGAGATAGACGCCCGACTTCGCCGGCACGGGATGCCCGGGGAGGCCGAATTGTGGCACCACGTGCTCACCCACTCGGACAAGTGACGGCGCCGGGAGGACGCGGGATTGGGAGAATGGCGTCCCCGGCGTGACTCGAACACGCGACCATCTGATTAGAAATCAGATGCTCTATCCAGCTGAGCTACGGGGACACAGCATCGCATTTGGCACAACTGCATTAGCCTTTCAATCCGGCATTTCCACCACCGGGAGGGGGGGCCGCTCCCCGGCGGCCAGAATTCCCTCTTGACCGACCCGATTGGACTCCGGAAAGTGATCGTTCTTCCCAATCACGGGGTGGTAGCTCAGCTGGTTAGAGCGTCTGCCTGTCACGCAGAAGGTCGCGGGTTCGAGTCCCGTCCATCCCGCCATTTGTAAAAAAGCCCGCTCCCTCTGGAAGCGGGCTTTTTCATTCCTGACCAATAGCTTAGGGAATAGCAGGCTTACGCAGCTTTAAGCAGCATTGCGCACGATTTGGTCCTTTCAGAGCCACTGAAGAGCCACCAAACTGCCTAAAATTTGATCTACTCCGGGTCACATGAAAATCACTGGTCCCTTCCCCGATAAGCGAAAGAAACGCCGTGGGCAGCCCAATTGCTGGTACCTGCGATACTCGATTCCGAGGACTAATGGCGATGGTACCGCGGTCTTAAAGAGTGATGGCAAGCCCGTCCTCCAGAGGTATCGCCCATACTACAAATCTAAGGCCAAGGCTGAAGCCGATAAGCCGAGAATCATTGCTCAACACAGTACGGCCGGTGCAGGCACATTCTTATTCGATCGGCAGGCGGCTGGTGAGTACGAATCCGCGCTAAAGATCGCTGGGGGCGTTCCAATTAGTGAGTTGGCGAGGTTCTGGAGGCTGCACCATCCCGAAACTCCTGGAGAGAACTGCGCGGCCCTCCTAGAGCGATATATCCACGAATCTAAGAAGCTCCTGGGCATATTGACCAAAGAGGGGGCGGAAGAGAAAACCACGCGACACCTGAGTGACCTCCAATCTCGGGTCGGCGCATTTCTCGAAGCCGGCTTTGGGTCGCGATTTCCAGAGACAGTCATCCAGAGGCAAGTGCTCGATTACCTTCTTGGACTCGAAAATTTTGAGCCTCGTACGGTCCGCAATCATAAGAACTCACTCAGTATTTTTTTCGGTTGGATTCGAGACCAACAGTTAATTTCAAGTAGTCCGCTAACGGGAATTAAGAAGCGAATGCTGCCGCAGGAGTTGCCAAAGGAGATCGGCTTCTTGTCGCTCACTGAGACTGAACGCTATTTGAGGGCGTTAGAAAGATATGCGCCTGAAATGGTGGCACACGAAGTCGTGCAACTGATCTCGGGTGTTCGTGCTGACGACGAAATGGCCGATTTTCGGGCGGAGTTTGTGCTCCCTCAGACCAAAGAGATTAAAATCCCGGCGGCTATCGCTAAGACGGGAAAACGTGAAGTGATAAATACTCTAGAGAAATCGTTCTGGTCCTGGTGGGCTGCATATGGCCCAAGAAATGGGCTTCTTCGGCCCTCAAATTGCGACCCACGATGGTACCGAGTTCGAGTACTAACTTCGATTCACGATCAAGCCCAGGCCGACAAGCTCGCGCTCTTGCCGATTAAAACGCTGTTAAAGCTTCCCGCTGCTAAGAAGGCTTTGAAACAATGGCCCTGGAACGGCCGCCGTCGTACGTTTTGCACCTTTCATATTGCGATGCATCAAAGTGCCGACAGAACCGCGCTAATTCTTCGCCATAGAGGTTCTGCTGAAACGCTTCACAATTCATATCGAGGTACCGGTGTCACAGAGGAGGAGGGGAGGGCCTATTTCAACATTCTTCCGGTCCCTGTTGCGAAGCCAATACTTCCACAGATTGAGCCAAAGGGAATCATCAGAATACAAATTGAAAGGAAGTTATGGAGTGCTGGAAAATCTGCGCAAAATGAGACTCAGAGAATTTGATTCAGAAATCTGAATCTCGAATTCTGGACTAATCGGACGAGTTCAGGGTAAACGCCGTCCGTATTAAAGGCTAGAAGCTTACCTTGAATACTTCATTCCAATGCTCGTGACAAAGGATTCCTCAATGTCCGTTAACGATGAGCGTCGAATCCGAAGAAACGAGATATAATCAGAATCGCTATAAGCTTGTGCGGCCTCAGGTGTAATGGCGTGGCTCGCTAACACTTCGGGGGTATGATCTCCCAGAAACATACCGATTCTAAATGCCTCTTGCTCCTCAGGTGCAGCGATAAACCTGTTCTGTGGTCCGCTCAGGCCTTCCTTGTTTTTCGGGTCACGGCTAATACAAAGGCTTGCCACGGCCTCTGACTCAAATGCACGGAATAATTGCTTTGCACCCTGCATTTTACCTACCTGCCCACCAGTATTCAATTTGGCTAATAGAATTAGCAGGGCCTTTGATCTAGCTGAGCGGAAATCGTATCTGAGCGGTAATGGGCCAACAATATCATCGTTTTTGGAGAGAACCTCCGTTCCTTCCAGGATTTCTCTAACTTCTGACAACGCGCCGCGAACCTTGTTATCACTGGCCCCCAAGAAAAATGCGGTATAAGTGGTCCACCAAAACCATCTACGCAATGCGTCCACCTGAACCTTCGACGGCTTGGAATGGTCACGCAGAGCTGATGCGATGATAACAGCCTGATAGCTATAGGGGAGAAGGCCTGGCGAAGGAACGTTGCAAAACTCGTCCAGGAAACTAATGGCTGATTTTAAGCAGTTGCCAGCTTCCCTAATGAGTGTCGGATGTGACCGAACTCTCCGACTTGTCTGTTCCGCGTCCGGATCGAGAATCTTTAGATCTAGGCCTGCGCGCACAATCGCCAGAATATATTTATCATCAAAAGCAGCCCATCCTAAGGGGCGAAGTTCCTGCTTAACCGCTTCAACCTCGTCTTTGAGATCAAAGCTAGAAGTCCAAGTAAGCGCGGCAACCATATCAATGTCCGCCATCGGCGTACCACTACTGTTAATTCGTTGAAACGCCATTGTGGCATCATCCACATTATCCGTGGTGATTGGTATGACAGGAATCTTGTAGCTCCTAAAAGCATTGGCGACTCGATCAGCGCGACTGATAAGTTCCTCCGAGTTTGTCTCATCAGATAATTTTCGCTGAAGCTTAATTAGCGAGATGCTGTCCAATAAGGCCTGTGTTGGAATCAACGTCTTGCGATCTGGAAATTGGCTACCGGATACAGTGAAGTCGTCGGTCTCTAAATCATAGAAAAATGCCCACTCTGGGCTTACAGCAAAATACTCGCTTTCTGGTGTTGGCAACGATCTAGGTTCGCCAGGAAACAGGGCGCCGAGTAACGTCGATAGCCTTTGGTGGCCGTCGAGCAAGTATTGTCTAGGCGACCCTTGAACGACAGGTTGTCTTACTTCGTGACCTCCTACCGTGTCGAATGCAGGAACATCCACAGTCGTTCGCCAGACAAGAATACTTCCGATTGGAATTCCGCTTCGGACGCTTCGCAATAGGTCGAGCCGTTGGTCGATCGACCAAGTGTAGCCCCTTTGGAATCTAGGAATTAGTAAACCTCCCTTTTGAAGTAACTCGAGAAGTTGGTATAGATATTGAACTTGCGGCTCGGACAGAAAAGTGGGGGTCGTATTCATCAAATGAGATTCATCAAGAGACTGTATGCCGGAGAGAGTTCAGGGGCGTCTATGGCCAAATCGAAGCATTGATTTCTAAGCTCCGGAAACAAATCCGTGTCGTACATGGCAGCGATATCCCTCCCAAAACCGTGTTGCAACGTGGTGTGGTCGACCGGCGTAACGGAGGCATAAAAATTACCAACCGTCGCTAACTGATCATGATCAACGTCCCCGTCGAATCCCCGCTTCATATTGAAGTGTGACCTCTGTCCGCGGTCAAACCTCCTAAAGGCACGAAATCTCGCCTTATTCCTCGGTCGATCAGAGGCAGATCCAGTTCGAGTCCAACTATCGAGGGCAATGTCGTTCAAATAGTTCTCAATGGCTCGCGCCGTTAACATGTGAAACGCTACAAACCCTTCGCATTGTGATCTAGCCGCCGATGCATTGGCGCTTATCTGCCCTGGTATTAGTCCATCGCTGTCAAACAGAGCAAAGGCCCTAATTCTCCATGCGTGGTTGGTTCTGTTTGCACGGACCCTTTCTGTAAGAGAGGTAATACCGCCGCAGTGCTGGAACTCAATCCAATGGTTAGCCAAGAACTGTTCAAACCTTTGGCGAATGCTGACGGGCAAAAAGGCCCTGAAGAAGTTCATGTCGGCGTTGTCGTTCTCGACCAGGATACGGAATGGTTGTTGTAGCAGCGCACAGGCAGCGGTAGCCGACAAATGCGCGTTCAAACCTGCGTACTCATCGTTCGGTTCGACTCTCACGTATACACACACATCTGAGGGAGTCGAAGCGTGACTCTGAAAGCCAGCCTCTATCGCAAGGGTAATTGCTGCGCGTATGGGGCCAGTTGTTTTTTCGGACAACCATTCGTCAAAAATTACGCTTTCAGGTGGCGCAACCACGACGTCATGGCGCAGGTCGTATCCACTCAGAAAGATCTGAATTAGCGCCAAATCGTTTCCCGGATCTCGAAAAACAGCGTCAAGTATGACTACTCGCATTGCGCCACTCTTTATGTTGCAGCTCGAAAAGCACTTTCGCCTTGGCAACGTCCTCTTTGAATACACTTCGCGGCCAATCTCCGTGCGGCTTTCCAGTGAGATCGAATGTTATGGGATCAAGATAGCTTCGCCCGTCAGCCGATTGCCGCGCCCAATAGACGATTACCTGGGATGGATCAATATCACCTCGTGCAATCGCGATTTGGGTAGCCAGCAGGAGAATCTCCGAATGAGTTTCAACAACATAACGCACGTTGCTGTTCCTGCGAATTAACATGCACAAATGTTCCGCTAAAGGTGCATGAAGGTTCGGGTGCAGATGACATTCCGGTTCCTCAACAGCGACGACAGAAGTACTGGCATCGGTCGCTTTAATTGCAGCCATCGTACAGGCGACCAACACCGGTAATACTTGGATCAGGCCCTCGCCAGCGTCGGCAAAATTAACGACAAATGGGCTGTCAGTCACTTTGCCGAGGACCAGGCTGAAGTAGTCGTTGGCCTTTTGTATTTGAAGGGTCTGCTTAGTGTTTTTCTCAAACCATGACGATACCAACGGCAAGACATCTCCTCCGACCAACTCATCGTAAGCAAGCGCGTCTGCCGCTGCACTTCCATCGAATGATAAACGTAGCGGCGAAAAGCCTTTATAAAGGCTAAAACGGGGAGGGGGAAGGCGCACCGAGGTAAGCCACTGCGTTTCGTAGGCGAGCTGCCGGAGCTGAAGGATTCGAAACAGCACGGAGGCGCTTGGAGAAGCGCCCCATTTTCCGCTCAAAAATTCTTGCACATTCGGTAATAAACCGTCGAACCCCATTTCGATTCCGGCAAAAACTTCATTTCCTAAAGTAACATCATAATAACGCCCTAGTTTCTTGATATCATCAAGGACCGCCATCCTAGCTTCAAAGTGCAAATCCGATTGAACCGCATAAATGCGATCCACGAAAACCTGCTTTCTTTCAGGTATCTCGCGTAAGTCCCATTGGACTGAGAGCGGTGGCTTGTCGGCGTTTGCGCCACCAAGTTGAAGTTCGAGCCTAAGAATGGCATCTTTTCTGATGGGTCTTGCCGCGAGAATATCTTGGAAGCGAGCGCCTCGATTCGCAGCAGAATCCAGTGCGAGAGGTTGGCCTGGACGTCCGTCCATCGAGGCTGCGAGCAGGGGAAGAGCCCGAATTAAAGCGCTCTTGCCAGCTCCATTCTGTCCAAAAACCAATGTTAGTGGACGCAGCTCAAACTTAGTTTTTTCGACAAATGATCGGTAGTTACCCACCGTCACCGAGTTCAGCAGCATGAGCGGATTTCAAGCGATCCCGCTGGCTATCGCAATGGTTAATGCTCGTGGCTACCCTCAGGTCGCCTTCGCCATGATCGCCCTTAACTCTTCTATGGAGTAGGCAGTTGGCTTCCGCATGTGCAACATCGAATGGCAATTCGGGCAGACGGGCCGTAGATCGACCAGGGGATCCACTACGTATTCTTCTCCGATCGAAGCTAGATCCTTCAGGTGATGAACGTGGATGAAGCCAGCCCCAATTGCCCCGTAAGTGTCTTCGAACTTGATTCCACAGACCTGGCACAACGCGCCAAAATGGGCTATGCAAATGGCACGTGCCTCAGAGCTGCGTTCGTAAACATTCACGGTTACTGTCTTAGTTGATCCCTCTCGAAATGTTTTGGATCGCCGGACCTCGTCAGGATAAATCACATCGCCGGACGTTGCCGCGAGTACACGCCGGTACTTAGCAAGCACCTCCGAGAGTGCAATCATAGGTGCCCCTAGTTCTTGCTGGTAGGCGACCTGTCCCTCAAGGGCTCGCACGGCCTTTCGCAGCGCCTCTCTGCCGTAGAGCCCTAGTATCTTCTCCAAAGCCGCATCTGTAGCCGGAGAGCTTAGGCCGCGCTTGTAGGTCTTACCTTCCAGCAGATTTCCAGTGATTCTTATGATCTCGTCGGCTGTGCTGCCCTTCATGCCAATCCGGATGAGCGCTTGTACCGCATCCTTTAACCGGGTCTCCCCATGAAATACCTGGCAGCCGAATTCGAAAGCACGGGCGTATTGATCAGGGAATATTCGCTCTCTATCCATGAGTGCGTTGGAAGAATGCCAATGATCTTTGAACGACCGCAGCAGCGAAATGCCTAATTTCGATTATGGCCATGCTGCCGAGAGCCAAGCACCTGTTTCCAATGCGTCTCTCGTCGAGTTACTTCTTTTTCATGCGTCATTGGATTTAGCACTTCCAAAACCGAATACTGGAAATTGTCCGCGTGGTCAGGTCCATTTTCCTTGAGCAGTTTGATTAAGTCTACATTTCCGCCATGACCAGAACCCGCATAGTTGCACCACCGGCCCCAAATACCATCTGCGCCGAATGCGCTTCCAACATAATGGCCGCCTCGGGATTTGTCGTATATTAGATAAATGCCGCCGACACTCTGTAGGGCGATACGCCACGACTGTACTCCTTCGCGAATAATGCGGCGAAGTTCGCTATGTGAAAGAAGCACGGATTGGAATCCGGGAAAATCTTTCAGCGATTGTTTGGTCGGAAGAATGTGATCTACCAAGAGCTTGGAACCCCAGGTAGAGCCGATCAGGTAACGTTTTCTTCCGGTGGGGCGAAACGAAACGACTACTCGACCTGCAAGGTCAGCGGTTTCCGTCCGCTCTTTCGTTTGATACTCATAATGGAAATATGGCTGGTTGAGCTGTTTCGGGTGACCCAGAACATCCCATACGCCGGCAAAAAGCCATTTGGTGTTGTGCCGTTGGATCAGTGACAAGATATGCGCTCCTTTGAAATTCTGCATAGACTGCCAGCTCTGCCATTGTTCAAACGAACCATCGAGGAATGCTGCCATCGGATCGCTTGCGGTACTTGAAGGAGTCGCGCAATGGATCCTGTAGGACGTCAGTTTCAGGCCGCTCAGTTCGATCAGATCAAGGAGCTTAAGCATCGGTATTGAAATGGTGCCTGCTTCTATGGCGTTTCAGGTAGACACGGGAAGCCTTCGATAGGCCTTTGAGGCGCGAGTTCTTCTTCAGCCCTAGTGACTCGCGATCTGCCATTGTGAAGTTTTTGGAGAAGAGCATGCGTCCGTTGTCTGCAAAACTGATTAGGCCAATTTCGAATGCCGCATCTATGTGGGCAGCCAAAAGCAGTCCATTGTGTTCATCGAAGCGCTCGGCGGTCGTCGCCAAATGCCACGCATGAATATGAGACGCTTTTAGAAGGCCCTGATGTTTGCATCCGGTAACGGCACAGCATCCCCATTTTTCCAAAACCTTCTTGCGATACTTATCTTGTCCGATTCGCCGGCCCTTGTTGGCCAACGAGCCGACATTGCTGAGCATAGCGCTCGCGGCGATTACTTCTAAATTGGTTGCCTCGATGGCGTCGTTTGCCGATGTGGGCCCACTTTTGCGCCAATGATGTTCGCTTCCATGCCGGTCCCGATAGAATAGACAATCTATGACGTCATCCAAAACGCCATAGGCGAGTGACTCTTGCTGACGAACAAGATTCGAATCTCGATCTACGCGAACCGGGAACGGCGGGTGAAGCGTTCCCGCCCGAAGGTCATGCGTCCATCTCAAGAAACCGGGGATCGAATTCTCCTCGCTGAAAGCTTGGCTCAGATTTCGTCCCGATTGAAAGGAATCAAAAGTCTTTGAGTCGATTAGAAACTTATCGACTCGCGACTTCTGGCGCTGCCGTACGGCCCGAACTTCCCGGCGACACATGCCGATGGCGTTGGACATGAAGCCAGCTTTGTCGAGCGTTTGGCACAGATCCATATACGTCGCCATGAAGAACATAGTTTTACCGCTGCACATGGATTTGTCACTGTGCTTTTAGCTGGAAGGGGCTCGCCCAACCTCAGCAGCCGGGTGCCTGCTTTCTACTTGGCCGAAGCGCTCCAGATCATCCTTATCAATTCGATAGAGGTTCCCTACGCGTTGATGTCGCAAAAGGGCCCTCCTGTCGCGCCCAACGATCAATGCCCGTCTCACGGTATCTGGGCTCACGCGGCGATAGGCTGCCCCTTCGTAGACATCAAGAGTGCCGGGCCAATCTGCTTTTGTTGGCCATCGTTTCCAGAGAGCATCCTGCCATTCCCGTGATGCTTTGTTCGCAACGGGTGTGGTTACGGCGGGATACCGTTTCGGAATGCCTCTTATAGCGGTGGGCAATTGGATCTCCTATGCTGATCCATGTCTATTTGGGACGGCTTTGTGCCTCCGGATTGGCCTCTTCGTCCAACTATACATGTGGAGAAGGTGTCATGCCTAAGGTCCTCGAAGGTACGAGTACGGAGGGCCAAGTCTTTGGCCTGCTCGAACCTTCGCTACTATATCATCTGCCTTTGCTACGGCAGCCTTAGGCGGCCTTGGGTTTAGAATAGCTATTTCTGATGCTGCGCGCTCGACATGGGCTCGTGTCGGAAATCCGTGAACACAGGTCTGGCAGGCAAGAAATGCAATCTGCGGACGGAGGAATGCGTCAAAACTCAAGAGGGACCAGATTGCTGAGAAGTTGTCCCAGTCCTTCAATAGACGCAGGTAGCCGAACTGGCCCTTCGCTGTCTGCGGAATGGATTTCGCGGTTTCGATCAGTTTTTCAATTCCCTCGGCTGCATTAATGAAGTCGCGAGTATCCTTCCGTCGAAATCCCCATTCACGTTCGGCTAGGCTCTCGATGTCTGGGTCGGTGAGCTGGTATAGCTTACTACGCTCGAATGCCATTAGTCCGCGAGCGACACCCATAGAGCATCGCTCCTGGCGTGATATCCGTTTCACTAGTCCATGATATAATGATTTTGCTGAATTCGAGACGTTTGATGTTTCCATAATCTCTGTAGGGCTATTTGACCTTCGGTCACAAGAGCCCGTCGGTCGTTTTACACTTTTGTCAGAAGATGATGTGTTCATTTTCAACGGGTAGTTGCCGATACCGAGGCCGGCTGGCCGGCCGGGAATGGAATCAGCGGTAAGTCAGAAAGTCCTTCTCCTCTGGTTAGCATTCCCCCCACGAGGATGGCTTGATCGAAGTTGCGCCGCTTGGCTTCCCAATACGCTACGACCGTGAGCCCGATCATACCGGCAAAAGGATTCGTCTCCATCTCGGGCGCGCCAGACGGTCCTTTAACGAGAAGTCCCGCCGAGTTCCTTTTTTGTCTCATTGCCGGCTTGATTTCCACGATCTCGCGTTTCCACGGCTGTAACGACGTTAGATCGGAATCTCCACTGAGCAGGGCTTCTGCTGCCTCGTATAGGCAGTCGATCATCATCTCTTCCGTCCACTCTGCCGGCGTAATAGCCTGGTTTTTTCCTGGAGCCGCCAAGATAGCATAGCTACGTGCCCTCAATTGACGTTCCAAGTTCGCTACCCTGGCTCGAAGCTCGTCGTTCTCCTCTTCTTTTGCGATGTAGGCCAGTTGCTCGTCAATACGGGCGCGATAGAGGGCTTCTCCCTCATCCATGTGAGGCGACAGAGGGTGGAACTCCGGTTTCTTTAGCTCGGCTTCGACCCAGTCATCGAGTTTGTCGCGGAAACGTTGGTCGAGAGGACCCGCTTTCGCTGACTTCCTCGAAATGGCTTGTTCGATCCCGGCGACTGGATCTTTGATGCCGGTCAATCGGGCTAGATCGAACCCCATTTTTGCCTGGGCTCTCGCGCCCAGTAAGGACTTCCCCAAGAAGGAAAAGAGTCGGTTCGCGGACAAGCCCAGTCCTCCCACCTTCAAACATGCCATGGTCCTGGCCCCGGCTCGAACCGTCTTTCCGTCCGGGCGGGGTACTGGGTCGGTAAAGCCCGACACGACGAGCTGCACATGGCTCGCCCACGGTTTGGGGTGAATGTAGGAAGCTTCGACCGCCATTCCGCCAGTTTCAAATTCCGCCAGCGACACAGCAAAGCGGCAGGCCCGTTGTAAAAACACCCGGGCTAGTACTCCTTCACCTTTCGCCTGGGCGACGAATAGCCCTTTCGACCTATGCGGAGCAATCTGGACGTCGAACTCCGCCCACACCCAAGGTGTTTCCTCGGCTTTGAAGCCCTTGCCATGCTTCCTCCAATAATGTGTTCGGCGAATCTCGATCTCTTCGAGCATCGTCGACAGCCAGCCTTCGTCGGCCTCCTCCCATCCTCCTGCCCTGGTTGGCATTGGTTTCAGTACCAGTCCTAATTCCGGCCCCAAGGCACGCTCCTCCGCCTCATCGGCAGCAGAGCATTTGATCTCGATCGCCCGCCGAGCTTTTGCCGGAGCGCTCCGCGCCATGCGCCACACTCTTTGTTGTTGTTGATGCTTCCAATAGTCGGCCAACAGGCGCGGTGTGGATTCGACCGCCTTCGCCTTCGGTTTGCCAACATCCCCGTGAATCTTCGCACGTTTCGATGATCTTTTAACGCGCTTCATCGGTTGCCTCCCCCAGTGCCCAGGGATCGGCATCGCCGACCCGTATGCGCCCATCTGGGCGCTACGGACTCGTCACGACTCGCACGAAACACGGCGGCGTGATCGCCGACCTTTACGATCACTAGGCAGGCCCAAATGGCCTTCCTAGCCGTGGCATCCGAAGGTGCCACGCTCCAACCGTGTGCGCCCTTCGAAATATTCGGGGCAGCACTATGCCAGAAAGGGTCCTGCCCCGAGTCAAAAATGACTCGTTGCAGGACCACGCCCCCTAGGGGCTCTTTCTTCGTCGCTACCGATGGGATAACTCCCTCTGGTGTCGACATCTTTTCCTTCTCGGAAAAGACCCCAAAATGGGGCCCCGGACGTCCGTTCCGGACGCCTTTTCGCGGCCCTATCGAAGTTAGCCCGCTCGGCGCCATCCGGCGCCGCCGTAGGGCCGCCCGGGCCCTGGCTGAGGCCCCCAGTGGCCGTGGACAGACCAGCCGCGCCCGATTATCATCAAGGCTCCCTTGGCGTCGGCATGCACGGCTGCCGTCTACTTGCCGCCTTCCTCCCAAATGCTCCGACAACATATCGGCACCAGGGGCTGACCCCGATCGACCAAGTCCCGCAAGGCTCGGGACGAATCCCCTGCCAACCGCATTTTGAAATTCTGTATATGGACCGATCATAAATCTTCTGATGGTGACAAAGCGGTCACCGTCACAAAATTTTCTTCAGAACATTGAAGTATTTTGCCCGATGGATTTCCGGCTTTTGACGCCCACGTTGATTCTCCATCTCCCGGGTCGCGCTGCCGTACGGACACCTTTCTTACCGCCAAGGTGAGACCGGTTTGGAATTCAGTTCCTCGGATCGCCGCTAAGGTGGTCTCCGTTCTCGCTATGACCACCTAAAGGGGGCCTATCACATCGTACCGACCCCCTGGCTAAACTGCCTGCGCCTTCGTGCAATCGAATGTTTACAGTAAAACGTTAATCTCGCTCGTAAACGAGCGAATAGGTGTGCACATTATCGAAGAGCCCAAAATAGCAGTGACAAGGGAAATTCTTTCGAAAACCGCTTTTTTTATGAAAAAACACTTCTCGCCTGAAACGAAGATGAGACTCGTTTTGGAACTGCACTCGGGAAAGATCTCTGCCGTGCAACTAGCCCGGAAGGCTGGGACTTCGCGACGGGCGCTCATAAATTGGCGGGACCGTCTTAAGGGGTCGGCGCAACTGGTTTTTGCCCGGCCCGACGCGTTTAAAGCTGACTTGGAACGCAAGCGCGATTTCCAGGCACAGCAACAGGCTAATGTGTTGAAATTCGGGCCAGTCTATCGCGAAAGGAAGTTACCGAGTGACGCGGAGAACGACGTAGCTGATGAACCTCGGGAGGGCCTGCATCGCCGGAGACGGAGGGGTGCCATGGCCGCACCGTCGCCCAAGGCCACATAGGTTCTCTAGTATTCCCAATTTCTGCCTCCGACGGACGCTTAAGGTTGAAATAAGCCACCCTTCACCAGACAAATACCCATGCGCGAATCGGCCGCCAGACGCCTGGAGCACCCCTCGAACGTCTTGCATTTCAAAAAGCAGCCGACGGTAAATATCGAGTGCGCTGACAACCTGACTTTTATGAGAGGACTCCAAGGGGAGTCGATCCATCTCATCGTGACGTCTCCGCCTTATAACGTTGGGAAGGCCTACGAACAGCGCAGCTCGCTTGAATCGTACCTGGAGCAGCAGGCGGCGGCTATCGCCGAAGCAGTCAGGGTGCTCCACCCGCACGGTTCCATATGCTGGCAGGTCGGCAACTACGTCCAGGACGGCGAAATCTATCCGTTGGACATCGCACTGTATCCGCTCTTTCGGGTGCATGGACTGCAACTTAGGAACCGAATAGTTTGGACCTACGGACATGGCTTACATTGTCAGAAACGCTTTTCGGGAAGGCACGAAACCATTCTTTGGTTCACCAAGACCGAGGATTATACCTTCAATTTGGATCCCGTAAGAGTGCCTTCAAAATATCCAGGCAAAAAGTACTTTAAGGGGCCGAAGCATGGGAAGATTTCGAGCAATCCTCTTGGAAAGAATCCCTCGGATGTTTGGGATATTCCGAACGTTAAAGCTAACCACGTGGAAAAGACCAGCCACCCATGCCAGTTCCCGGTGGGCTTGGTCGAGCGGTTGATACTTGCTCTGACATCGAAGGGAGAAAACGTCTTAGATCCCTATCTAGGGTCCGGCTCGACGGCGGTCGCCGCTTTGATGAACGACCGAAATGCATACGGCTGTGACCTGTTTCCCGAGTACATTAAGATCGCTCGCGACCGTATTGAAGCGTTCCGGTCCGGGCGCCTCAGGACACGTCCGATGAATAAGCCTGTGTATCAACCGGGTGACCTGATTTCGGAATGAAACTTGCCTATACGTACGACCACCACAATGCATGCGCGGAGTGGAAACGCCGGGAGTTGCAGGACTGGCTGACAGACGTTTTTGAAGCTCCAGAGGTCGAGATGCGGCTTCGGTGTACGCCAGAGATACGCCGCCATGTGTTGGGCGAGTTTCAAACGGCGGGATGGGCAACAAACGTGAAAATCGAGCAAGGGCTAGGGCTTACCGTCTTTGCTCTTCATGATGACTTGGCCTTCCAGTTGCAGACCGGGAACATGAGCAGGGCGCCATACGATCTTCTTAAGCTTCAGCATTTGTATCAGGCCAATCGTATCCAAGCTGCTGCATTGGCGCTACCGACCAAGGAATGTGCCGACAAGATTTCCAGCAATGTGGCTCATGCCGAGCGCCTATGCAGCGAGCTAGAAGTGTTCAATCGGATCATCACGGTCCCGATACTAGTGGTCGCATTCAACTAAGAGTACAACATCATGCCATACCAAGTGAAGCTCGTCAGTCGCCTTGAGCGAGAGGCCAAGATTCGGGCGGCCCTTTTGGCGCCCAAGGGAGAGGAAGATTTCTATTATTTCAGAAACCAAAAGACAAAGCTTAAGGTGGTTCGGATCGACATTGGCCTTCCCATATATCGCGTAGAGAACTGCCGCACCTATACGGACCAGAAGGAGTTTGTCGTGCGAGAGGGGAAACCGACTGATTTTTTTCTGTCAGGACAGGAGAACGAGAGCGTCCAGCAACTTCAGCACGATATCCTGGCAAAATTGGCCGGGACCGGACGGGCTGATTCGGTCACGCCCGTCGTCGACGTTTTGAAAAAGGAGGGGCAGCGTGAGCAGCTCCTTATTTCCTATACTGGTGTCGTCGTGAATGGAAACAGGCGCCTCGCCGGCATGCGGGAGCTTTTCGTCGAGGATCCCGTTTCACGAGCGCACTTCTCTCACGTCGACTGCATGGTTTTGCCTTCTGATGCGACGCCCGAAGAGATAATGGATATTGAGGCGTCCCTTCAGGCGAAACGGGAAACGAAGTTGGAGTATGATTGGGTCGGGGAGTGCCGTCTGATAACCAAACTGATCTCCATGGGACGGACCCCGACCGAAGTGGCGGATCGCCTCGATAGGAAGGAGAAGGACATTCGGAATTCTCTCTTAGCTCTGACGGAGGCCGACCTTTACCTCAAGGAATGGGCGAAAGCCGAGGGGGAATATTCCCGGGTTCGCGACGACGGTGAACAGTTCTTCTCGGACCTTCCTGCGTTGCTTGAGGGAAAGGACCGGGACCTTCAAGAGGCTAGTCGAACGATAGCTTGGTCGCTCTACGACAATCGCAAGAAGCTGGATGATCGTCTCTATGCATTCAACCTCACCTTCGGCCGGCGCGCAGCAGACGTACTAGATCGTCTGGCGAGTGATCTGGGCGTGCCTCTTGATAAGGCTGCTCCGTCGGCGCCTGGTGCCGACGGGAGTGCAGAGGCACCAGCGCAGGGTGAATTCGACGTGGATCTCGACGAGGACGAAGAGGGTACATCCTATGAGAGCGTTTTGGAGACCTTGCGCGACCCTGCTCGTCGAGAGGAGGCCACGGAGACGCTCATCGAGGTCTGCCGAGGAGTCTTGGAATCCGAGCGCGACAAGAAATCAGGATCGGCCGCGGAAAAGGCAGTCATCGCAGCCCACACCAAGTTAGCGGAGGTAGATATCTCGAAGGCGCTCCCGGCGACACACGCCACCATAGACCGTCAGCTTGAGGCCATCATCAAGAAAGCTGGGGAACTTCGAGAGAAGCTAGCCAAGTATAAGCAGGCAACCGTCGCGAAGACCCCATCGTAGATCGCTGCGGCCTATTCTCGATGACGGCCCCGCTCGCGATCTCTATTTCTTATGACCCGGTGCGCCTTTCAGGCCGCTTGGAGCGAGGCGATGTTACTGCGCCTTCTTCCGCTTGGGATCGTTTCAAGGCGAGGGCCGTATCTACCATTGGCCAGGTAAATGTCTCGGACACGGTAATCGAGATGCCCTGGCCGGAAATCCTCGGGATACTTCGCGAATATGGAACACGGCAGGCGCAGGAATCCCTGGGCTTTCGCTTTGCCCCCAAGGGCGAGGCGGCAGCGAAAATCAGGCAGTTCGGTGAAGAGATGCGGCTCGCCCGAGGCGCTCGCGATACACTGACTTTAAGGAGGTCAAGGGAGGAGATCGTTTCGGACCTTGCTGCGAAGGGATTCACACAGAGAGCGCTCAAGCCATTTCAACTGCGCGATCTCGAACGCCTCTTGTCTTTGCCGCATGGTGCAAATTTTTCAGTCCCGGGTTCCGGAAAAACAACCGTCACCTTTGCCCTTCATCTGTTGGTTCGTGCGAAAGGGCAGCATTTCTTTGTGGTTGCTCCGAAGACGGCGTTTCCCGCGTGGAGAGAGATTGCAACTGACTGCATGGCCGACGGCGACAACGAGCCATTCACCGTGCTTGATGGTTCGCCTGAGGAGGTCGATCGGTTGCTTCGGTCCGGCGCTACGCGATTTCTGATGACTTATGACCTGATGGTGCGGCAGCAGGGCCTTCTCTCAGCCTATTTTGCGCGGACGCCTGTGCATTTGGTATTGGACGAGGCACATCGGATGAAAGCGGGTATCGGCTCCCAGAGAGGGGCCTTCCTTCTAAGTATCGCCAGCCTGCCGGTCCGTCGCGACATTCTTACAGGGACCCCAATGCCCCAATCCTCAGAGGATATTGCATCCCAACTGGGCTTCTTGTGGCCGGGACTAGGACTCGATTTGCAAATCCAGCGTGGCCAGGCGCCGAGGGACGTCCTCGGCAGACGTTATGTCCGCACTACGAAGCACGAACTGGGTCTCCCGCCTGTAAAAAGGCTATTCTACCAAGTGAAAATGGCGCCTGGGCAGATGGCCCTTTATGGTGTTGTGAGAGATGAGACACTGCGTCAGCTCACTGTGGCCATTAAAGGAGGCCCAAGCGGCGGAGATTACCTCGGAGCACGGCGATCTGTGATGCGCCTCCTCCAGCTTTCGGCGAATCCAGTTCTAGCGCTCCGGGCAATCGCGGGTGATTTTGTTGGACTAAATTCAGGTATAGTCGATGAGGTCCTGGGCGAAGGCCCATCGACGAAGATGCAGGCCGTCGCCGAGCACGCTCGTCGTTTATCCATTGAGGGTAAAAAGACGGTCATCTGGACGATATTTACCGACACGATATTCGAGCTGGAGCGGATGTTGGCAGATCTCAACCCGGTCTCCATTTTTGGGGCGATCCCAGCCGGCGAGGAAAGCGATCCACTGACCCGCGAGTGGCGCCTTCGGAGATTTCACACCGATCCCGCGTG
Source organism: Opitutaceae bacterium (assembly GCA_003151495.1). Taxonomy (GTDB): domain Bacteria; phylum Verrucomicrobiota; class Verrucomicrobiia; order Opitutales; family Opitutaceae; genus Palsa-1447. Next base: position 46,571 of record PLXR01000023.1, on the reverse strand, counting down.
CAGGATCCTGATCGCGAATCCGGCCGCTGCGGGGGAGGGGATCAGCCTGCACACGGTGTGCCACGACGCGATCTACCTCGATCGCAGCTATGTCACCACCCACTATTTGCAGTCGATCGACCGCATTCATCGACTCGGACTCCCGGATGACGTCGAGACAAACATCCACATCTATCAGACGAAAGCGCCGGTCGGGGTCGGAAGCATCGACCTTTCGGTCAGTCGCCGACTGGCGACAAAGCTTCGGAATTTGCAGCAACTACTAGATGATCCCGATCTCCATCAAATAGCGCTCGATGAGGAAAATGCCGACGATCCGGTGGACTACGATGTCGAGTTGCAGGATCTAGTAGATCTTGTTGCTGAACTGGAGGGGCGAAAGGAAGCCGATACAGAGGAAGAAGCGTGAATGTCGAATTCCCGCGCATCTTCAGCATGGGGGCATTTGAAGCTCTCCGCGTCTTGCGGATCCAGCAGCGACTGTCCCCTGGCTTAACCATTCAACAAGTTGCTGGATTGGTCGCTCGGGTGGATGCGGATTCGGCAGGACTCGATTTTGAAGCGGCCTTCGAACTCCATGGCCTGACGGAGCATTGCGATGCCACGCAAGAGGGACTCGGGTTCTACCAAAAGTGCATCGAAACAATCGTCCTCACCCAACAGCCGACGTGGGCAAAGATGATGACTTACGGGCGCCAGAAATTTGCCCAAAAACTTTCACGTGACGAGCAGCAATGTTTTCGAAGCGCCGGCCTCTTGGATGAAAATCCTGATTGGGCCGTCATTGGATGGTGGGACCGCGTGACCGGCCAGGTTCGCCTTTTCAACGATCAGGAGCGCCTAATTCGTGCCCGCAAGGCAGAGCACCTAAGCTATCAACATGAGGAGAGGCGATTGAAGAAACTCGGGATAACTCTCACACCGCGTTGGACCGCCATCGAAGACAACCAAGCTGGATACGATATTCACTCGTACGACCCTGGGGCCGTCCTGCCCACGGCGAGGCTGATAGAGGTTAAAAGCACCATATCCTCCCCGCTTCGATTCCAGCTTACCCGGCACGAATGGGACCAAGCTTTAAAGGTAGGGGCCGCATACCATTTCCACGTCTGGGATATGGCCGTCGAGCCAGCTCGATTGTTCGAGCGGACAGCGGCGCAGATCGCCCCTCATGTTCCAAGCGACAATGAAAAGGGCCGCTGGAAGAATGCGGAGATACCAGTTGGAGTATGAAGAAGCTTGGGCGCAATGAGCTGTTTGAGATGCTGGGATGCCGGGTGAAGAACCCGAGGTGGTCTTGGTGTGCCATGTCCCACGACCAGACCCGTGCGATCTTCACCATTTGGAAAGATCAGATTCGCTCGGGGATATCGAAACTGACTCCGACGGAGCGTCCCGGAAAAAAGAGACACGGAGCGATCGAGCAAAAGAAGATTCTTGAATTGGCCTTCAGGCGAAAGATTGCCGTCTTCGGCCTTCAATGTGTCGCCAAAGACATTCGGACTAGTCCTCGCACGATCGAATCAATCGACAGTCAGGCGCTCGTGAAGCTCAAACTCTTTAAGAAGCGCGGCCAAATCTGCGGACGCCATAAGGGTAGGGTGCTTGCATTGGAACTGGTCAAAACTGGTGCTTACCGAGGAAATAGAAAAAGCGCAGTCGACGATCTGGGTGAAGCCCCTTCTGGCAATGGGATAGCCGACCGCGCAAAACGAATGGCGACATTTATTAGGAGGGACAGTCGGGTCCGGGCTTACGTTCTCAAACGGGCGAAAGGAGCATGCGAACATTGCGGCTCAATTGGCTTCGAAACCTCTAGCGGAAGTGCGTACTTAGAGGCGCATCATGTGATCGCGCTTTGCGACGAGGGTAAGGATACTGTCGGCAACGTGATCGCACTTTGCCCCGGCGATCATCGTCGGGCTCATTTCGGGAAAGATGCGCGGAGTCTCGAGGCAAAGTTTATTAATAAGCTTATCAAGATGGGACAGCGAAAGCGTACTCGAAAAATCTGAGATATTGATAGGAATAGAACGACAGGTACTGAAACGGCCGCGCTGTGATCCGTCGGATCGCGTGGCCGCTTCATCTCAAAGCGCCATCGTGAAAATTTTTGACGTTAAGGTCTCCTATAAAGCGATCGACATTGCCGGTCGGACTGAACCGTTGAACCGAGCGGAGCGGGTGTACGAGTACATGCGAGGGGCATTCACTGAGTATGCTGAGCAGGAGCAGTTCTGGTGCATCATACTAAATAGACGTAACATGCCAAAGGGGCGACACTTAGTAACCCTCGGAACCATGACCTGCGCACTGGCCCACCCGAGAGAGGTCTTCCGCGTGGCCATTGTTTCGGGAGCTACCGGGCTCATTGGCGTCCACAATCATCCCTCATGCGATCCTTCTCCCAGCGCCAACGATATCCAACTCACGCGGCAGCTTTGCGAAGCAGGGAAAATTGTGGATATTCCTCTGTTAGATCATGTGATTTGCGGGGAGCCATGGGGAGATCCTCTTGGGCGCGGTTATTATTCTTTCAGAGACGCCGGACTGATTTGTTAGCAATGCAACAATGCTAAAATTGCATGAGACCCGCTGTCGCCAATCCAGGATGCCATCGGCTATGCTTGTTGGTGCAGCTAAATTCCCTACGTTTACCGAAGCGTTATTCTGGGCATTGGAATTGGTGGAATGTGGCGATCGCTCCACCAAGAATAGCACTGCGAGAGAAAGGGCCACTACGGTCCCGCTGAGTACTTTGGAGACTCGGCTCATCGGGTCATTAAATCTTGGGACTTCCCGGCGGTCGAGCCGGAACGGGGCTCAGAAGCCAAGCTAGTCTCGATGCTGCCAATTGTGTCCCCCAAACGATCGCCCCAGTCTCATCTCAATTTCTTCGCTTCGGCATATCGGCGTCCGAACTCAGTAATCTTCACGCCATCTTGCATCTTAACCTGCTCCCGTTTCAGTAGTGAATGTTTCACACCGCAGGTGATGTAACGATTTGTCGTGGACAGGTTGTGCCGAATCGCTCCGGTGAGATTGTCTTCTGTTTCTTCTCCATTTCTCCCGAGGAGTTTCATGATTACCAGGTCCACCCCGCCTTCCGTCTCCCCATCCGGGAAGGATACTATAGTGCCCTCATTCTTTTTTTGATTGAGCACGTATTCTCTCCCGGCCTGGGTGATATAGGCCGTACCCTTTCCGTCTACCTCAATTGGGATTTTAACAAGCAGGTTTTTCTCCAGTATCCCCAAATGGCAGAGAACGTCTGGCTCCGACATAGACGTTGAGCGGCCTATATCTGCGGGGTGATAGGGTCCCTTCCGGAGAAGCTTCAAGATTTTGTCTTGTTCTGGAGATGCTGCAAATTGCGGTACCAGCGGGGCGCTTTGCGAAGAAGGAATGTAGGATGCTTCATAGTTCTTCACAGTAACCCCCTGCTCACTAGCCTTTGAACGTTTCAAGAAATCTACATCAGCCGCAATTAGTGCTCCCAAAGCGGTCAAAAACCCAATGATAGACTCCCATTTGGGATCGGTGACCAGCCAAGCTGTTGCGCACAGCAGGACCATGAGGGCAAGGATTCGAATGAAGTTCATTATCGGTCGTGTGAGCCTCCAAGAGAACGCTCACATTGAAAACGGTAGCAAACGCTAGCAAACGGTGGCAAGCGGTAGAAAACGGAGGAGAATGATTGAAAATGACTGGGGCTGGGTGTGACCCCAGGCATCGGACTGGGTTGGAAGGAATTCGAGCTTAAGAGGGCAATAGAATCTCCAGTTGTCACCCCCGCTTCAATTCTTAGAGGCCCAATAAAATGTCGGCCCGTACCCTGAGCGCCTTTGCCAAAATTTTGAGTTCTATGTCGGTAACTTCGCGCTGCCCGTTTTCGATGCTTCTGACCACGTCCTCTGAAGCGTCAAAATCCACGGCAGCTAGGCGTCCCGCCAAATCTTGCTGAGTCAACTTTTGCTCTGCTCTCAGGCGCGCCACAATCCGGCCGCATGAGTTCCGATCATTTCGCCTCTCCGGAACGTAACGTGGTTTGGGCATAAAGAGGCCCAGAGACTATCGCATACGTCGCTCAAGAAGCGGGGACATGTCCCCGGTTATGCGTTGACCCAGATTTACCGGAATGAATCATGGTCCTACTTGAACGCCTCGCGATGGCCGACTCCTGCAACTCGCCCGGTAGCGACCTACGATCCTAACGCGCTTGTCTGGTCACCTTCGGCTCCCTGCCACCCGCGGTCGTAACGGATCGTGCAGTATGCCATCACTCCTTAGCCTCTGTATCCCGGCAAATCCTCTCAAAATCGTATCACGTTGGACCCTGCACCTCAGGACTGTTGCTCTCGCTACCACAGTCACCATCTCGCAGGGTGCGTTTGCCAGCACGCCTCAGCCAACCGCTCGTGTCGTCATAAACTCTGTTCAGGCTGACGGCTCCGTCATCGTGCTAAGTGACCTGACTCCAGAAGAGTCCGCGGCCGATCAGCCCGCCATGATTACGCTTAACCTGCGTAACCAGGACGAGCTGAAGGCCCGCATCGCAAAGGGCGATGTCATCTCCCCACAGGAGATGGAGACGACGTACTACCCGACCCACGAGGACTGGCAGACAGTCGCCTTCTGGGCGCAGTCCCAGGGTCTTACCGTCGAGCCCGAGAACATGACCCACATGAGCGTGAAGACGCACGGTCAGGCCTCAATCACTGCTCTGGCCTTCCAGACACAGCTCTCTCGCGTCCTTGGATCCGACGACGTCGAGTACACGGCCGCGGTCACCCCAGCCTCGGTTCCCTCCGAGATCGCCTCGAAAGTTTCGGGCGTCCTCAAGCTCCAGCCCCAGCATCACGCCCGCCCTGCGACGACGTATCAGCCAATCGGCGCGAACCAGACCTACTACGGCCCCCAGTATATGCTGGATAACTATGGAGCGACGGGTGTTGGCGACGGTACGGGCCAGACGATTGCCATCTTCGGATTCGCCGCACCGCCTAGCCCAACGGATCTCACGACTTACTGGGCGAAAATTGGTTCACCGCACACTCTTGCCGACGTGACCGTCGTCAATCCAAGCGGCTTCGCGCCCTTCAATGACGATATGTCCGGCGGTATCACCGCTGGCTACGAAGTCACGATGGACGTCGAGATCGCCACTGGGCTTTGCCCTGGCGCCAAGGTGCGCGTCTACTGCCTGACCGACATTACTTCGGTCGCAGAGGCCGTCCTAGCCGATCTTCCGAACAATCCGAGCATTCACGAACTTTCGTTTAGCTCGCTCCAGCCGGAACAGGCAAACATTAGCCAGTACTTCATGGCCCTCGCGGCACAGGGCGTGTCAGTCTTCGCCGCATCGGGCGACGGCGGTAGCAACCCCTCCCCGAGCGGGGTCGGCTACTCTGCCTCTTTCCCACTCAACGTGGAATACCCTGCTTCGGATCCCTACGTCACCGGCACAGGCGGTACGGCCGAGCAGCTCAACTACGCCGGCGGTCCAGGGAACAACCAAGGCCCCGTTACGGGCGTCCTTGCAGAACTCGCATGGACTCAGGGTACCCTACCCAACAATGGCACCAACTATGTTGGAGGTGGCAGCGGCGGCGGGATTAGCTCAATCTTCTCCCGCCCGTCTTGGCAGACCGGTCCGGGCGTTCCTTCCGGGACCATGCGTACCGTACCGGACGTTGCCGCCGCCGCCGATGGCGCCGACGGATCCGGATTCTACATCTACGATGGTGCTCACGATAACCAGGCCGCCGGCACAAGCGAGGCCGCCCCCATCTGGGCAGCCCTAACGGCCATCCTAAATGAAAATCTCGGGGCGAAGGGCCACGCAGCAGTGGGACTTCTCAACTCGAAAATCTACCCACTGGCCGGCACCGGTGCGATGAACTACGTCACGCAGGGCAAGACCACGTGGGTATTCGCCAATACACCCGGCGAAACGGCCCTACCCGCAGGCACCGTCGACACAAACGGTGCGTACTCCGTCGGCCCAACCTACGACTGCATCACGGGTATCGGCACGCCGAACATCGGGCTCATCGCAGCGGCCCTAGAGGCTCCGCCCGCAGGCCTGTCCGTCTCGGTCGCAACAAAGCTTCCGTCGGGCGCTGTCGTGAACGGCAGCTCGCCGATCACGCTCCAGGCTAACGCCACGGGCTCTCCGACTTCTTATCAGTGGAATCTGAACGGCGTCGCCATCCCCGGCGCCACAGGTGCGACTGAGATCGTCTACCCGACGGCAGCCAACGAGGGCGACTATACCGTCGTCGTCACGAACTCCGCCGGGAGCGCCTCGACCGACGCCGGCACGCTCAGCGTGACGACCGACGCTTGGATCGTAAATCTCTCCAGCCGTGCGAACTCCCAGAGTGGCGCTGGCGGCGCGAACCAGCTTATTGCAGGATTCGTGACCACAGGCCCCGACCAGAAGGCCCTGCTCATTCGCGGTATTGGTCCCCAGCTCGGAGCATTCAATATCACCGGTTTCCTGCCCGACCCGAAGCTCACGCTTCTGACCTCAAGCGGCACGGCGATCGACTCGACCCTCACGTGGGCTCCATCCGTCGCGCCCATTGAGGCGCAGGTGGGTGCATTCGGCCTGACGGCTGGCTCACACGACGACGTCCTCTATGAGACTCTGTCCCCTGGGGCGTACACCGCTCAGGTCATCTCCGCCACGAGCAACAACGGAGTCGCTCTCGCCGAAATCTACGACGCCGATAACGGCGCTCCGACGGACCGCCTTGTAAACATCTCCGCTCGTGCGAATGTAGGCACCGGCGCCAATATCCTGATCGGCGGATTCGTGATTGGCGGCAACACGCCCTTGACGGTCGTCATCCGCGCCATCGGACCCACGCTGAACACGTTCAACCTGACGGGCACGTTGCCGAACCCGGTGCTAAGCCTATTCAATTCAGGCGGCACTCTGATCGGCGCCAATACGGGCTGGAACACCATTCCGACCTCGGGTGCTGGCGATACGGGTTCCATCGTGATCGAGGAAGCCACCGCCGCCGACTTCAAGAAGATCGGCGCCTTCGCCCTCGTGAACGGCTCCGCCGACTCCGCCATCGTCGCCACGCTCCCTCCCGGCGCCTACACGGCCCAGATCGTCGACGCCAACGGCAAATCCGGCATCGCGCTAATCGAGATCTACGAGATCCGCTAACCACGACATCCATGCCTGATTCACCAAAAGTAGCTCATCAAATCGCCGATGCTCTTCGTCTCGCCCGCAATCCAAGATGGAAATCGGCACACATGATCGACGAGGAGGTCGCTAAACTCGCTATGTCGATCTTCGGTGACTATCTGGCCGCCGGCGAATGGTTCATGCGCCAGCCTATCGCCCCTTATCACCTGATGGAAATGGCCCGAAAGCCTAAAACAAAAGGCGAAGTGATGGATATGCTCCGCAAAGCCGGTCCGCCCCACTTCGTGCCGTTCGATATAGCCGCGAAAAACCTCGGCATCGACATGGACGACATCCGCGCTGGCGGAGAACGCCCGAAAATCGTCCACTACGGACAAACATGATTAGGACTCCGCCATCAGACACCGGCGTCCCGGCCTCACCGGTACCGTCCCTCGCGACACTGCGCGAGCGCCTCCTTCCGGTCTGCCAGAAACACGGAATTGTGCGCGTGGAGATTTTTGGCTCGTTTGCTCGCGGTGAAGCCGAGCCCAAAAGCGACTTAGACCTCATCATCGAGTTCCGAGAAGCAGATCACATTCCCTCCCTCTTTGAGCTTGGCGAGATCGAAGCCGATCTATCCGACGCGGCCAAGATCAAGGTGCAGATCATGACGAAGTACTCCAGTCTGCGCATCGTGAATCCCTTCTTTGCCCACAGTATCGCGAATGACCGCCGCGAACTTCTCAAGGTCTGACGATGCCCGGCCGAAGTCCCAACGACCCGAAGCGCCTAAAGCCTATCCAGGCCGACAAGCTGCGACGTCTCGCGTCTGACCGTCGTCGCCGCCCAGCCACTCGGCAATGGGCCCTGCGGATGCTGACAGACGCCGGAGAGGGCCTTGAGCCCAAACCCACGCCGATGCCCAAGAGATCAGCCAAAACCGCATCAAAAACGGCAGTCCCCAGATAGGACTGCCGCTTTTTTCCGCATATTTCTTGGTGTGTGAGGCAAACGTCGCGGGCGCTGTCCCCCGCCCCAAACTCATCGACTTCGAGCTAACGGGTCCCGACTCATCTGGACGGCAAGGGCCGTGACCGGCTTACCGTGCCTCCGGCGATCAATGAGCCTAATCAATATTGTCTACAAATAGCCGTCTGTCCCTTTGCGTTATCCATGAATTCATGAGTAGCACCGTTTGGACGAGTTCGCCGCGAAGCTCGCCCGAGATCTGCGCTCCGGGAATATCAAGACCATCAACCGCTTTTTCGATGTCGTCCCTAAGCCGATCAACGTATCCCTGATAGCCAATCATTGACGCATAGCTGCGCCATATCGTCGATACATCCCAAACATGATGTTTCCACTGGAAACAGATCACCGATAAACACTGATCAGAGTCGCTGATGTGAATCGTAACCGACACCCTTTCATGCGAGCGCGAGATACCTGCAACGTATCGTCCCGGCTCGATCGCTCCGTCTAGGTTAAGTTGAGCCAAAGGCCCCCGCCAGAAAGCCGGAAACTGAAACGGGAACGCCTCAGAGGATTTCTTCTTTGATTCGGTTGTTTCGTCGGGTATCTGTGGGTCGGCGGTTCCATCGGAATCGTTCGTATGCATTTGGTATGATTTTTTGTTCTTGTTGTATTTGCCCGGCGGAAAGCGCCTTGCGGACCGGACTATACACGACGAATTGGAAAATCTTGTTTTTTGCTTCGTAAACGTTAAACTCGACCGCATCGGCGCAGGGCGCTCGATGGTTATAACTGCGGATAGAATTCGAGTTAAAAAGGTGGACACCTTTAGGGATCGGTAGGCCCCGGCTGGGCCTAGATTAGATCCCCAGCTTCGCAATAAGGGGGGTCGCTCCCACCGAATTTGAACGCATCGCGGGGGAGCAGTCTTTGGCTGCGTCCGCCTCGATCGCTGTGAATGTGCCGACAAACGCTTCCTCAACCACTGACAGCCACCCGCCATGCACAATAACAGTACCGCTCAGGATTTTGGCATCGGCCTTCTCATATGTGTTGCGATCGTCGTCGTATTCATCGCGGCCGTGACCTTCTTGTCCACGGTGATGCTCACCATCGTTTGCGTTGTGTCGGCCGCCGCCTGGGCAACGCATGAAATCTGGAAGGCAGGGAAAGGAATCCCTCAATTGCGGGATGAGGTCATTCTTCTCGGAGGGGCCGCTGTCATCTTCGGGATAGCTATAGCGATCCAAACTGGCATGTGGTGCCTAAACGTTACCTGGAGTCATCGACCCATTCTGATGACCACGCACACCTATTTTGAATTCGTCGCTTTCAACGGGTCGCTTGGCGCTCTCATAGCTCGCGCAAGGGTCCGTGGAATCAACGAGGCTGTCGTGGCTTCGGTAGCGTCTAACGTCCTGCGGTTAGCAATCCGTGGGACTATAGCGTTCACTCTGCTCTCGGTCCTGGTCACGCACGTCCCGATATTCATTGGTATCATGTTCCTAACTTCGATGCTGCCGCTCGGGATCGCGTCAGTCGCGGTCCCTAGTTTCCCAAAAATCGCAATCCAAGCCCTAAACCTCAGAAAATTCACATGAATAAACTCTCAAACGTCATTCTAACTCTCTCCGAAGATGTCGTCGTGAAGGAGAATTCGAACAGGAAGCCATTCGCTCTTGCCAGGGGAACCAACAGCGACGGCAAAAGGATTACGGTTATGACCTATGTACACGCTGGCATTGCAGCCCTTCGGGGATCGCGTGCCGGTGAGCACTTGCGACTCTATGGCAGCTGGTCGGAAAATACATTCGCCGCGATGGGAAAATCGCCTCCGGACCGGAGAATCGTAGCCGGTTAAAACGCGACACGGCTAGAACAACAGAAAGAGGGGAGAGGTCGTCTAACTGTAAAGAAAGCCCTGCATTGCGCGCTTCGCGCTCAATGCAGAGGCGCTGTGAGGAACAAAATGCATGAACGTCATTCTGGATATCCTTAGTCAAGAGAAGTTGGCAATGACCACTCCTGTCATTCACGTGCGTCGCCAAGCTTCGGGCTTTATGCCTCTCGTACTCGAAAGGGTCTTTGATCCGCCGCCGGCCCCAACCGGGGCGATTATACATTTTTCGTTGGCTCACTATTTTGTTCAGCACGGAGACTTGATGGCAGATCCCGAAGTCACTTTTTCGGTGTACGCACTCTCGAACCACCCGGGACTCGCACCACTCGGAATCATCGCCCGAGATTTGTCGGCTACCGCGTGGTTGTTCGTCCCGACCAGTGTGAGGATGGACCCGATCGGCGACTACCAAGAGGCCTTCATTGGCGAAGATCCCGACGCATTAATGGTCAGCATGAGCGGCCAGCGAGCAAAATGCGCTTTCTGCCGAGAGTGGAACCGTAACATCAAAGACCAGGGGTTCACATGCACTCTATCGTAAGCATTTTGGAACGCAGCTCCATTTCACTAGATGTGCCATTCGCCCTCGCCATCGAAATGCCAGACTCCGGGAGAATCGGGCAGCTAGGGCACATTCTAGAAATAGAAACCGACAGCTCACCTCCACCCACCCCCATAAGGGCGTCTGCACTTGTGCGCGTCACGAGGCATCACGGATCGTCTACGGAGACGTCGGTCTCTTTTGCACTCTACGCGTCCACGTACGCCGCAGCCTATGACGGCCTAGGTGTTATGACTCGTAGCCCGCAATTAGGACGAATCCTATGGGTGCCTACGGCCCGGGACTACCATTATTGGGGTCTGCCCTACCGCACTGAGACTTTCTTTCACAAGAACAGCCGTGCGGCCTTCCGGCTTGAGGCGCCAAGAGTCCCAGACGCGCTGGGCTATGTTGCCACTAATCAGATGCTTCTTGTTGAAGAGGTGAAACGCATGGACGTCGAACTTAGAAGCTTTCTGCCCTTCGTTCACGAAAGGTAAGGACTGCATCATGGCAACCTCTGACATCACACCCGCTGACGCACTCGAGATTCTTCGCCAACATTATGGCCTCGCCTTAGGGGGAAACCGGAAGGGAGTTTCGGCGCCCTATCGACTTTTCGAGGACCTCGTGAGCGTTGCAGTAATGCATCCCGATACGACAGTTGCCGAAGTCATTACCCCTTTGCTTGGTCTCATTCCATATAATCCGGCGCTAGTTATATCCAGTGCGCCGGAAGCAGCACGGCCACGCCTCCGACTTTGCGCCGTGACTGCCGGCATTCTCTTGGAATTCTCGACTTATGGAGTACGCGATCCGATCAGGAAAAAGCGTCAGGTCCGCCGATTGAATGACCTTCTTTGCAGTTACCGATTGGACAATGATCCTTGGAATGAGTTTTCGAGGGGCGACCTTACGACTCCGGTCGAGTACTGGAATACCATCTTTTTGGAGATTGGTTTGAAGGCACGGTGGCCTTTAGCTGATTTCCAGAAGCGGTGGAGTTTCTCGCTGGCACAGTTGAGCCGTTCTGGGTCCTCATAAGGGAATCTGCCTTAAAAAGAGCCACCAAAGAGCCACCAAACGACCGATATTCTTACCGAGCCCGGGACATTACGCAGAAGGTCGCGGGTTCGAGTCCCGTCCATCCCGCCATTTGTAAAATTATCCGGCTCTCCGCCATGAAGGGGGGGGACAGGAATCGTAGACGGACGAGGTTATGGGTTATCCGCATTGGGCGATGACACGCAAGCGGTAGGTGGAGACGGAGCGGAAGGCATAGGCAAATTTTCCGGTTCGGACCCGTGACTTGGACCCCTGCTCGCCTGTGATGGGCTTATGACCCTGATCTATTGATTCATCGTGGCAGTGATAGATGTATTGTATATAAAACAAATTTATTGATTTACTCGAAAAATAGCATTATTGTATTATTTACAATACATGAATTTTGCAGAAACAGGCACTCTCATTCGCAACGCCCGCCGCCAGGCGAAGATCACCCAGGCTGACCTGGCGAAGCGCCTTGGCATGAGCCGGGCGACCATTTCCCAGTTGGAGACAGGGGTCATCTCCGAGCTGGGCGTGCGCAAGCTGTCTCAGATTTGCGACCGCCTCGGCTTGGAAGTGACGATTCAGCGCCGTCTCGCGCCGCTGACGTTGCACGAGGCCTATGCCGAGAACAAGCAAGAGCGCCAGGCAGCGTTCAGGGAGACGGACACCACGCTGGCCAAATTGAGCAAGGATTCCGACCATGGCTAACGTGTACGTGAACCGCGCGCCCGTGGGCCGACTCACACGCGAGGACCCGGTCAACCGTTTTGCCTACGACGAGCACGTGCCCGCCGCCCAGGCAGTATCTTTGCTAATGCCGGTGACTGAAAGCTCCTACCTCGCGGAACGGCCAACCGTGCTTCATCCTGTATTTGACATGAGCCTGCCCGAGGGCCCGCTGCGGGACGCGATCGTCAGCATGTTTGCCAAGGCATTGCCGATCTTCGACGACCTCGCCCTGCTCGAAGTGGTGGGCCGCTCCCTGATCGGCCGTCTGCAGTTTATCCCGTCTGGGTCGAATCTCGAGGAGGTTCCGCCACAGAACCTGCGCGGCCTCCTGAAGCATCGTGGAACTGGCGACCTTTTCCGGGACCTGCTGGAGCGCTATGCCCGCTACTCCGGAGTGGCGGGCGTACAACCGAAGCTATTAATGCGGGATGATGGAAGTCTGCAATCGGCCAAGCTCAGTCCGATCGAGACTGGAGCGCGGGTCACGACCCATGGCACAACCCATCTCGTCAAGACCTTCGACCCAGCGAAGTATCCCGGGCTCGCGGCAAACGAGTTCCTCTGTCTCAAGGCTGCGCGTCTTGCCGGGCTAAACGTTCCAGCGGCCGAACTCTCCGACGACGGCCGGATCCTGGTCGTGGAGCGCTTCGACGTGAAGCCGGATGGCCACTATCTCGCATTTGAGGACGGTTGCGCCATCGCTGGCCGGCTTTCCCGCGACAAATATGAGGGCTCCTACGAGCAGCTAGCCAGTAGCCTAACGCGCGTCCTGCGAGGTCCCGACGGAACGCAAGCCGAACTGGCACGCTTCTTCCGCTCTCTCGTACTGTCGGTTGCCGTGCGCAACGGCGACGCCCATCGCAAGAATTTTGGCGTTCTCTACGACGATGCCATGGGCTCTGTGTGGCTGGCACCTACATATGACGTGGTCACAACCACAGCATATATCCCCAATGACACTCTCGCCCTCATGTGGGACGGGACCAAACGCTGGCCTGAGAAAAAGAGACTTGAGCGATTTGGAATGCAGCGTTGCCAGCTAACGGCCCTTGGCGCGCGGACAATCATCTCCGAGGTTGCGGAATCCGTCGACGCAGCGGCGAAGGAAATGGACGGCGTGGCGCAACACGATCCCCATGCCGCCGAAACGATCGAGCGGATGCGCGCGGCTTGGGTGGATGGCGTGGCGTCCCTTCGAAAATAGCATCGCGGGGATCGGCTCCGTTCGGATCCGGTTACGACCAGTCAGGTTGTGGTGCGTTGCTCTAGCGAGGAGAGCACGCCGGGTGCGACGTAGACTTCTATTCAGCGGAGGTCTCCCGTATCTGAGCCCGGAGGAGATCGCCAAGATCCGACAGTGGATCGAGACGGGCGCCATATTGAACCGCGCCCCGTCAGGTGGGGTGACGTCCAACTGGGCCCCGCTAGCCTGTTTGTTGATCCGTTCGCCGACTCGGACCAGGCCCGGGGACAAATGGAGCGCCATCCCTGAAGGGAAGACAGACACTGGGGTACAAAGGGGTGGCGAGACCAGGGGGATTAAATTCCGTCGGGACCCGCCGCAGGGAATGCCTATGGTCCTTGCCCCGGCCGAGGGCCCGCTGAGAGAATACCCCTCGCTCCCCGACGAACCGGCATGACCTCTCCCAATCCCCGCATCCCCAGGGCCGTGATCGCCGGCATCGCTCTGGCCGTGGTGCTGGACACGGTGATCCAGATCACCTGGAAATTGGCGGTCGCCGGAATCCCCGACGGCGCTTCCTTAGGCGCCACCGTCTTGGGAGCGCTGTCGGGACCGTACTTCTACGTGGCTATGCTGGCCTTCGGGCTCCAACTCCTCAATTGGATGCGCGTCCTTGCGCGGGCCGACCTAAGCTACGCGCAGCCCTTCACTGCGATCAGCTACCTGACGGTGCTCACCGTTTCGAGCCATACCCTCCACGAGCATCTTTCCCCCACAAGGCTCTGCGGCGTCGGCATGATCCTGGCGGGAGTGTTTCTGGTCAGCAGGACGTCCCACCGAACCTCGGACGCCCAAGGGAGAACCCGCGTATGAGCGGGTCATCCACGGGCCTTGCGCTCGTCGTGGCCGCGATGGCCGTCGAGAGCGTGGCCCAACTCCTCCTCAAGGTCGGTGCAACCGGAGGCGCCGCGTGCCTGGCTCCGCCGTACCGCGCCCGAGCCGCAAGGATCGCGACCCTGGGCAGGCCTGCGCCATGGATCACGCTCGGAGTTGGGGCCTATTGCCTGGAGGTATTCCTCTACACCCTCGCCCTTCACCGCCTGGACGTGAGCGTGGCGTTCCCCTTGGGGAGCCTGTGCTTCGTGGGCGTGGCGCTGCTTTCGCGCGTCTTCCTCGGGGAGGTCGTGGGCCGAACCCGCTTCGCGGGCGTTGCCTTGATCATCCTGGGCTCGGCCTTCCTGGCCTGGTGAGTATGGACGCCGCATGGAACACGCTGCGCGTGGAGTTCGTGGGTTCAGCCTCGCAGATCGACGGTGGGCTGTGGGACGCCTTTTTTCCCGCGCCCCTCGAAGGCCGGTTCTGGTATGAGACCCTCGAGACGAGCGGCTTGTCCGGTCAATTCGAGTTCCACTATGCGCTCGTGAAGTCTGGCGATCGGACCCTAGGGATCGCGCCCTGTTTCGTCCACAACGTACCCGTGGCGCTCGTCGCCCCGCGTGCCGTGGCTTGGGTGCTGGACCGGCTATCGCAGTGGTTTCCCCGGATCGCCTACCAGCGGACACTCTTCGTGGGATCGCCGTGCTCGGACGAAGGCACGATTGGCCTCGCGGACGGCGTGGCGCTCGGGGATGTGGCCGGGGTGCTTGGATCCGCGCTCCTCGCGAAGGCCTCTGAGCTCGGGGCCCCCATGATCGTCTTCAAGGATTTTCCGGCGAGGTCCCTTGCAGGCCTAGCCTCCTTGAGCGGACGCGGCGGGTTTTTTCCCATGGTGAGTTTCCCGGGAACGCTCCTTAGGCTCCAGGGCCGGGACTTGGACGCCTATCTCCGGTCGCTCACCGGAATGCAGCGCCACAACCTACGCAAGAAATGGAAGCGTTCGAAGGCCGTGCTTGCCCTCGACTCGCGTGTGGTCCTGTCGCCGAGCGACTCCGAGCTCGCCGAGATCTACGGCCTCTTTGTCCAGACCTACCTGAAGGGGCGCACCAAGTTCGAGAGGCTCGACCTGAAATTCTTCCAGTCGGTCCGAAAGCGCCCTGAGGCGCGCTTTATCGTCCAGCGCGACGCAAAGACGGGCGCCCTCGTCGCCTTCATGCTGGTCTTCCTTCTGGGCAGCCGTGTCGTCAACAAGTTCATCGGGATCGACTACGGCCGGGCCGGCCAGACCTACCTCTACTTCCGGCTCTTTGAGGCCGCGCTGGATTTCGCGCACGGGGTCTCTGCAGCTGAGATCCAAAGTGGACAGACCGGCTACCGGGCGAAGCTGGACCTGGGCCATCGTCTCGTGCCGCTCCACAATCTGGTCCGGCATTCAAACCCTTTGGTTCACACCCTGTACCGCGCGGTCGGAAGCCGGGTCACGTGGTCGGGGCTGGACGACGACCTGAAGGTCTTCCTGCGTGCGCACCCAGAAGAGGTTTCCCGCGCCGCCCCTCGGTAGCACCGACGTCGCGGCTTCGGGGGTTTCCTGGTGCGCTGCAATGGACGGCTCGACTTCAAGCGGAATCGCAGCCCGGGCCCCAACCGGCTGCCACCCCTCACATCCGGGACAAAGAGCCAATCGTTTTAGGTTAGAGAGGAGCCGCTGAAGAGCCACCAAATCGGTGTGTTGACGGATGCTCCCGGGAAGCCGGCGACAACAACTGCGGGTTCGAGTCCAGTCCATCCCGCCATTTCCTATCTAATTTATATGTAGGATGATGGGGAACCGCTCCGACGTAGCAGGGGCCTAATCCGTCCGCATGAAGGCTCAAAACTCCAAGGGGACGCGCACCACTATCCCGCCAAGGGCATCGCCGGCCCTGACCCGCTTCAAGCCTTGTGCGGAGATTCGATTGTGGCAGTCCACGCACGTGGCCGCCGCAGGCAGATCCGGGTAGACGGCCGTGAAATACCGCCGCCCGCCCAGCATCTCCTCTCCGTAGTAGTTCATCCCGGGGTGGCTCGCCAGGAAAGCCAGGCCCGTCTGTTCCAGCTCGGTCTGCGGCCCGTTCCGCGTATGGACCGGCGTAAGCGAGCGCAGGGCATAGCTGAATTCTGCGCCCTTGATCTGCACCGACTCGGCTGCCTCCCGCAATGCGATGGAGGGACAGTCCGAGGGTCTGACCGGGCCCGCGGACGAGGCCTCCTGCGACGCTGCGAGAGTGGAATGGGTTGCTAGAAATGTCCTGCAGTACATTTCCCGGTCCGCGGCGATCACCAGGTGCAGGGCTTCGGCCTGATCCTTGGGGCTGATCCCTGCGTTGGATAGGGTCTTCACATCCGCGGCACCCGTTGAATCGCCCCCGGGGTCTGGGCCGGCCTCGATCTTGTGCAGGGCAACGCCCGTCAGCATGGCCGCAAGGAACAGCGCGCCCGAAAGCACGACAAGGTGACGCTTATTGAAGATCATTCTTCTCGGAGGGAACCGCCACAAATCGCCCCCCCTGGCAAGACAGAACCTGCAGCGCGTCAGCTCGGTTTCCGGATGAGTCGAAATGGATGGCGCCCGCAATCCCCTCGGTCGGATGCGCCGGGGGAAACTGGCGGTAGCCGGCATCTTCCTTCGCAGGGCGCAGGTTCTCGACGAGAACTCGCGCGGCATCGTACGCCGCTTCGGCGCTGAAATCCGGCCTCATCCCGTATCTCAGGATGAATCGCTCCTCAAACCGGCCTGCTCGGGCGCGCACTCCGGATTCCTGCTTGAACTCCGCCGCCAGAACTCCACTGGCTGCAGCGCCCGCAGCCGCCACAAAGTCCGGCGAATCTGTCGAGCAGGGCCCGGCCAGCGTGCCGCCGTAGCCTGCGCCGCGCAAGGAGGCCACCAAAGCCCCGGCCTGCGAGGGCGGCAGCCAAACGAGCACCCCACCCGGCGCCGCGGCGACGATCTGCCGCACTATCGAGGCCATTTCCGAGCCGGGCGTGCCCGCCTCAAGGACACGACCCAGTCGGACCCGGGTCGAGCGGAAGGCCCTCGCAAGATCGTGGCGGACCGCGCGCCCCGGGTGGTCCGGGGGCACGATGGCCCACCAATCCGGCGAGCGCGGGTTCAGCACCCGCGCCCTGCACAGGGCCTCAATCTCCAGGTCGGCTCTTGGTACGACGCACACTGCCCACGGAACTCCCGTTTCCATGACCGACGAGTCGGAGCTAAGGCTGGCGACGGGCACCCTCATCCGGCCCGACACCTGGAGGATCAGGTGGTTGGCGGCCCCATCGGAAGGCGCGATGATTGCATCGACATGCCTTTCGCCGACCAGGACGACGGCGTCGTTGCCAGCGCTTCCCCACTGGCCGGCCTCGCTTCTCACCTCGAGCGCCACCGCCGTTCCCGACGCCTCGTTCGCGTCCTCAACGGCCAGCCGGGCCCCGCGGAGGATGCTGGGCGAATCCGTCTCGTCAGAAGGTGCAATGATCCCGAGCTTGAGGCCGCGCTGCCCCGCGCCGCAGGCAAGCGGCGCGAGGAGCATCCACGCCACCACGCACAGTCCAGCCCTTAGACGTCGTTCTTGCACGACGGGCTCCCTCCCTTCAGTTCAGCGCCGCGCGGCCACCCTTGAACCCGTAAGGCTCCGGCCCGGCCTCTCGAGGGTCGACGCATCCGAGAAGCGGGGGCCATCGGGCTCAGGGTGAGCGGGTCAACGTGCCCGCGTTGGATGGCGGTGCGAACTCGACCTGGGGTTCAAAGACGCGGCGGCCTTTCTCGTAGCGCACTATGCACACCGGAGCCGTGTTGGAGCCCGTCCCGTCAAACCTCATCCAGCCGGTGACCCCTTGGTAGTAGTCCAGATTGTACACCCCGTCGCGGATGCGCCACCGGTTCGGCCCCGAGATCCTGATCGCATGGAGGAGAATCTCAGCGCCGTCGTAGGCATAGGCGGCATAGGTGTCGGGTTCGTGGCCCCAGCGTTTCTTGAATCGGGCCGAAAATTCGGTCCAGAGCGGGTCCTGGCGGGTGGGATCGGAGTAGAAGGTGAACGTCGTGCCCTCGGCCGCATCGCCCGCATTCTGCAGGAATCCGTCTTCCATGAGGAGGTCGGTCCCGAAGAAGCGGGCCTTCACGCCCGCCTGGCGGAATTGCTTGGCAAATCGGCCGATGTCATTCGGCTCGCCAAGGAAGAAGATCGCATCCGGCTGCGATTCCTTGATCGCTGCGATCTGGTAAGGAATGTCGGTGGCGCCCGGGCTGAAAAGCAGCTCCTGCACCACAGGACATCCCAGCCGTCGCGCAAAATCCTCGAACTGGTGCGCCCCGACACGGGCAAACCGGTTCCCTGCGCGCAGGACCGCGATGCGCTTGCAGCCGCACGTGCGGACCATCAATTCGGCGAGCCTTCCCTCCTCCTGCCGATGATCGGGCAGGACCCGGATAAGCCACGGTATCTGCGTCTCCGTGAGGGTCTGGTCCGGGTCCGACGTGTTGACCATGACGATCTCCGTCTTGAGGGTGACGCGCAGGGCGACGTGCGCATCCGTTCCGTCGATGGTGCCGAGGTAGGCAAGAACCTTCTCGTCGGCGAGCTGCGCCGCCAGGTTGGCGGCTCCGCCCCATTGGGCGATTCCCTCGTGCTCGATGAGATCAAAGGGCAGCTCGCCGGGCCCGCGTTCAAGGTTCGCCTCCTCCATGGCAAGGACGATGCCCTCCCGCGTCCGGACGCTCCGTTCCCAGTTGGCCCCGACCTTCGGGGCATCCACAAGTCCGATCCTGAGCGACTTCAGATTGGCCTCCGGAGGGTAGTCGCGGCCCGGTCCGCGGAATGGCATGCGGGTGACGAAATACCTGTAATAGGGCTCGGTGTTGGCAAATGGCCAAAGCTCCTTGGGAAGGCCGCCGTAGGGCGGATACTCCTCCTCCGGCGTGGCATAGATGAAACGGGATGCTGCGGGAGCCGTTGTGCCCGGAACCTGGGCGGCAGGCAGCGCGCCGGGCACCCTATTGTCCCTGCCTTCGGCCGAGGAAACGGGGGGGGCGTCGGCACCGAGGGCCGCGGAAGCGGCGATGGAGGCGGCAATGATAGCAAAGAGGGTGTTTCTCATGGTTGCGCCTACGGGTTTGAGGTGAGCGCCGATGAATCGGACGACACGGTGAAGACGCCGTGGCTTAGCCCGTTTGATGTGGCGAACCACGCCTCGTGATCGTCCGCCCATACCGCCATTATAAATCCGTCGGGAAGCGCCGTCGTCATCATCCGGGTCTCGGGCGGCTTGCCCGGGCGGTAGATCCGGACGACGCCCCGACCCTCCTTGTCCACAAGGTAGTTGACCCAATTGTCCCCGTCGGTGACCGAAACCCCCCGGTCGGTGGAGACCCATCCCAGGCGGCCGTGGGCAAAGACCGTGTTTACAAAATTTGAGAGAAGAGGGGTCTTGTCCTGGACCCATGTCCGCCAGGTTGCCGAGCCCGTGTTGTAGCGGGCGAGGCCGAAGTAGGAGCCCTGCCAGAGGATTCCCTGATCGTAGGCCACCCAGGAGGTGACGTCGACGATGGGTCCGCTGTCGGTCGCGAGCGCGATGTGGAACTCGCCGTCGGGATCGCGGTAGGCCTTGAAGGTTCCTGTGTGCGGATCGTGCTCGACGACGCCGCCAGCCCAGACGCCAAGGTAGATGACCCCCTTCCCCGGCGCGACCGCGTAGCACCAGGGCTCATTCATGACGGTGTTGGTCTGGTCGTAGGGCTTCCAGGCCCTGGTCCTGAGATCGTAAGCTCCCGTCCCCGCCGCGGTCGCTGCCCAGACCGTGCCCTCCGCCACGGCCACGCCGTAGACCACGTTGTTGGGAAGACCGCTGTTTGTCTGCGTGAAGGCCGTGAATCTGCCCCCGCTGAGCCGGGTGAGCCCCTGCAGCGTGGCAATCCACAGGTCCCCCGTTGCGGGGTCCTCGGCAATGCTCAGCACGGTGAGATGGCTCAGCCCGTCCTCCGTGCCGTAGCGGCGGAACGTGCCATTGTCCTGCCTGACGCACAGGCCATTGGGGGTGCCGATCCAAATCCGTCCATCGCTCGCCTTCAGGACGCAATGGACCTTGTGGGAAGGAATGCCGTCCTTCTCGCCAAAGTTCTCGAACCGCGAGACGACAGGGATCGGCAGCGGGCCGGCGCCGGGAGCCGGCGCGGGGGCGTTCATGCCCTGGGCGTGCGACAGGGCGGAGGCCAGGCCGATGACGATCGCAAACGGTGGACTGAGACGGTTTTTCATGGGATTGCTAAAGGGTCCTCAAATACTCGACCATGTCATTGAGCTGTAGCTTGGTCCAATAGCTGCTGACCCCGTGCAGGTCGTCGATCTGGTAGACGGTCCAGATCTCCTCGAGCGTCCTCGCGCGGCCGTCATGCAGATAGGGGGCCGAGGCGCCGACTCCGATCAGGTGCGGCGTGTCGAAACCCTCCTTGGGGTCGCGCCGCCCCTGGGTGCCGACTGAGGCTATCAAGCGGTTTGTGTAGAGCGGGGGCCGGTGGCAGACCTGGCACTGGCGCGAGCGCGGAATCGGTGTGCCGTTGGGGCGCTTCGTCGCAAAGAAGAGGTCGCGCCCGCGCTGCTGCGCCGGGGTGAGGGGCTTGCCAACCTGGTCCCAGGGAATTGTGCGGGTGGGAGGCAGGTGGAGGATGAATGTTGCCAGCTCGTCGAGCTGCGGATCCGGAATCGGATCGGTTCTCATGAGCACCCGGGCGAACCGGGGGCCGTCCTGGAATTGAAGCGTCGGATTCCTGCCGTTCCACTTGAACGGCTCGGTACCCGCCACGCCGCACAGGCTGCGGTTGTCGAGGAGGTTGTCGCCCACGCCGCTTCCGTCGAAGTCGTAGGAGAGCCCGTCGACATGCCCGTCGGCGTGGCAGGATCTGCAGTCGAAGCCGCCCTGAAAGGTGTAGCGCGCCCGAGTAAAGACCCGCTCGCCCTGCCGGATCGGGTCGTTCCTGCCCCCGTCGCCCAGCACAATCCGGCCCAGCGGCTTGAGGCTGGCCGTGTCGACGACGAGGACGCTGTCGTCGAGCCTCTCGGCGACAAAGAGCCGGCTGCCGTCCGGGGAAAGCGCCAGGTGCTTGGGATTGCAGCCGGTTGGGATACGCGCGAGCACGTAGTGATAGGAGAATGCCATGTCCATGATGGCGTCACCGCGGTCCGCGGGGCTGGCCCGTGAGAGCCACGAGTTGAGCCAGTCGAGGTCGACGACGGTGACCACGTCCGAACCTCCGGACGCGACGAAGGCGCGCCGGCCGTCGGGGCTCGCAACGACCCCCGAGGGGTCGGAGAAACTGGCATTGGCCTCGTCCAGGGGGACCTGTGTGACGGCGCCGTCCGCCTGCGAGATCGCCAGGCCGCTCGCCATGACCCACCCGTCCTTCACCTGCGTGATAGGGACCAGATTGCGCACGCGGATCATCGTATTCAGGACCCATCCCTTCTTGGGCACCGCGGCGATCCCCTCGGCCATGTGTGCCGAGTCGAGCGCGAGCCGGTTCACGATGTGCCCGCTTGCCGGGTCGAGCACCGTGACCTCGGAGGCGGGCGGGGCGAGCTGCCCGTCGTGCACGGCCATGCGATTCGCGACGTAGACGCAGCGGCCGCCGTCCACCACCGTGGCGGCATAGGGTTCGCGCCCCCCCGCGACCCTCGCGACCTCGGCCAGCGGCGAGGGCGATAGGATGGAGATGTCGTCGCTGCCGGAATTGGTGACGACCAGGCGCTCGCCGCCGCGCGTCGGGCAGAAGGCGATGTCGGTCGGACGGACCCCCACGCTGACGCGGGCTTTTTCGGCGAGGTCGCTCGTGTCGAGGACTGCAACCTGGTCCACATGCTGGCAGGCGACGAAAAGGCGCTCCCCCTGAGCGTCGAGGGCGAGGCCGAACGGGCCACCGGGGACCTTCGCCCGCCGAAGAACCGCAAGCGTGGCGACATCGGCCTCGGCAACCTCGTCCTTGTCATCGAGGGCGATGAACAGCCTCTTCCCGTCCGGGGACAGCACCATTCCCCCGGGCGAATCATGGTGAGGCCGCGCCTTCGCCCACGGCATCTTGTTCAGGCTCCCTTGGTGGCAGTGGGTGCAGGAGACGAGCCCCAGGTCGGGGCGCCCGGACCTGATCCGCTGGTGGGCCCGGAGCCCATACCCTCCGCCAAGGACCACCACGGAAAACGCGAGGGCCGCTGTCGTGACGGCAAAGAGCGAGCGTTTCAGATTCATCGGGAGTAGCTTTTCCCCGCGAGGCCAATGCTCTCGGGGTCGGTCTGGACGGCCAGCGGCCGCACGTTGCGGGGGGAATGGCTGCGCCGCTCGTGGCAGCCGACGCACGCTCTGTTCTCTCCCGGCAGCAGCCAGAAGACAGGGGGCTGGTGGCGAAGCACGCGGCCCGCCCCGTCGAGGGTGTCAAGGCCCAGGGGAACCCCGGCGGGCAGCCGCACGAGCACCGAGCCATCGGACGCCACCGGGACGGTTCCGAGGACACGCAGCTGGCCTGGGCCGACGATCGCCGTTATCCGGAGTTGGGCGGCGGGCGAGCCGGTCCCGTCGGTCGCGGGCTCGCAGCTGTCGTTTGCGTTCAGGCAGAGGATTGTTCCCTGGGAGGCCGCAGGCATGACGGTGGTCGTATGGCCGGCGGCTTCATCCCGGCGGGCGATTCCGGTCGCCTCGATGCTGTTCCAGCTCGGGTCGTCGAAAACGGGCGCGCCCAGCTCGGCGGCCCCGGGGGCGACGCGAAAGAGCGCCGCATTGGCGGTCATGGAGCGGCCCACCATTCCGGCCACGTCGGCGCAGACGAGCAGTTCCCCCTCGGGTGTCGGCTCCACGGAACGGCATCCCTGGCCGGGGAAGGGGAGGAGGTTCGCCCGGGTGGCAAACGGCGCAGCCGAGCGCACGCCCTCGGCCCATTCCGAGGCGCCCGGTTCATGCCCCCGCGATGCCAGGAAGCCAATCCTGCCGTCGCCAAGCTCCCGGGGGCGCCGGACCGTGTCGACCCCGTCGTCCTGGCCGGCATAGGCGGTCACTTCCGTGCCGTCGTTGTTCACCGTATAGAGGCACAGGTGCGGCTGCGCCCGCCTGCTGTCGCTCGCCGCGGCACCCACATAAAGGATTCTCCCGTCCCTAAGCACGGTCGGGTTCACGGCTGCGTCGGGGCCGAAGGTGAGGCGCCGGGGCGCCTTCCCGGGGAGCATCCCGTACAGGCTAGGCGGCTCCGGGGACGCCCAGAGGCGTCCCGCCTTCGGGACCGGAGAGCTGTAGACGAGCTCCTCGTGGGCGGCGACCGCCGGATCCATCGCCCCGCCGGGTGCGTCCGTGAGGCGCTCGGGGCTGCCACCCCCCGCGGCGACCCTGTAGATCTGCCAACCCTGCCGGTCCTTGTCCTTTCCGGCAAAATAGACCCATCGGCCGTCCCAGGAAACGCATGGGTCGCCGGCTGCCTCAAGCCCCTCGGACAGCACCCGCACGGCCTGCGCGCCGAAGGGAGGGCTGAGCAGGACCACCCGGCTCCCCGGCGGATACCTAGCGTCGAGCACCGTCATGTCCTGCGGGGCCGGCGCCCCCACGGGCACCTGGGTTAGGACGATGGAACCCTGCTGGGCCTGCGGGTCGCATGCCGCCAGAAGGAGCACCGCGGCGCCAAGCAAAAGCGAAGCGCTGGTCTTCCGAGTCATCGGGAAGAGGGCTCGGTGACCTTCAATATCTGGTCGGCCCGGATGTCGGTGAGCGTCTGGACCGTGCCGCTCGGCCAGGTGATCCGGATCTGGTCGATTTTTGGGGCCTGCCCGATTCCGAAGTGCACCCTGGGGTCCGATTGGCTCAGGAAGCCGGAAGGGCAGCGGCACTCCTGCGAATAGGTGCTGCCCCCGGCCCTCACCTCGATCTGCGAGCCCCATCCGGCCGGATTGCTGCGCGTCCCGCGGAGCGAAAGCGTGATCCAGTGGTTGCCCGACCGGTCGCGGTTGTGCAGCAGGACCGGGCGGTCCCCCATGAGCCCCACCACCACGTCCATCCTCCCGTCATTGTCGTAATCGACTACCACGCTCGAGCGGGCCCGCACCGGCGTCCGGAAATAGGCGCCCCCTTTCTCGACCGCATTGCTGAAATGGCCGTGCCCGTCGTTTTCCAACAGCAGGCTCTGCCAGCCCACCATCCGGAAGGCATCTCCGTTGGCGATGAAGACATCGAGCTTTCCCGCATTGTCGAAGTCGATGAAGTTGCATCCCCAGCCGACGTACTGTGCCGTCAGCGTGCCAAGCCCCGAGGCCATCATCTGGTCGACGTAGTCGCCCTGGGCCGAGCGCAGGTACAGGGAGCCGTAGCCCAGGCGGGAGACCAGGATCGAGGGGTTCCCGCTGCCGTCGCAGTCGCCGATCGCCGCGGTCATCGAGCCGGCGGCCTCGCCCAGCGCGTTGAATGCGACGCCCCGCTTCAGGGCCTCGTCTTGAAAATGCCCATGGCCGTCATTGATGAGCAGCATGTTCGGGGTGGCGTCATTGCTCAGGTAGAGGTCCTGGTGTCCGTTCCTGTCGAGGTCCAATGCGCTCACCGACATCGTGCGGTGGGGCGGCAGGGCCGCGATGCCCGACGCAACGCTCGCGTCGGTGAAGGTCCCGTCGCCGTTGTTTGTGTAGAGGATGTCGTGTTCGGGCTTATACGCCAGCGGGCCCGGGTAGCTTGTCGGGTCATAGTACAGCTTGTAATTCGGATCAAAGCTCAGGTAGTGCGCCACGTAGAGGTCCAGCCTGCCGCTGTGGTTGACGTCGATCCAGGTGGCGCCAATGCCGGTGCCTTCGGCGGCGACCCCGGCCTTCTCGGTCACATCCGTGAACGTCCCGTCGTGGTTGTTGTGGTAGAGGATGCTCTTGCCGACACAGACGACGTAAAGGTCCGTCCAGCCGTCCCCGTCGTAGTCCGCCGCGGCAACCGCCACGGCGTAGCCTGCGCCCCCGAGGCCGGCCTTCCCGGTCACGTCCGTGAACGTCCCGTCGCCGTTGTTGCGGTAGAGTTGGCACGGTTGGCGCGGCGTCCCCGGAGCCTCGTGCGTCACGCCTGCCAGCGGGCCGGGATTGCAGAAGAAGAGATCCATATTGCCGTCGTTGTCGTAGTCGAAGACGCCGATGCCCGACCCGTTGGACTCGATGATGTTGGCAATTCGGGTGTCGCAGAATTGCTGGACGAATTTGATTCCCACCTTCGCGGTCACGTCCTCAAAAAGGTCGTCGGCCCCGGCTTGGACCGGAGGGGTCACGCCAAAGGTGGGCGCCTGCGCCTGGGTGCCTGTGGACTCAGGCGCCTTCCGGCTGCAAGCCGGCAAAGCCAGCGCCGCAAACAGAAGCATCATGCATGCCCGCGCTGCAGGACCAATGGCTTGGTTGGACGAATTCATAAATGCCAAGCTCGCGATGATCCGAGCAGTCAGTCTCCTAATCGCATGCAGTAGATCTGCTGATGCCGCTGTTCTCACCCCGCCCTCCGCTGCGTTTACCGCCGCGTCTGAACAACAGATGCGGTCTCCTTCAAGGGGCATTGGGGGTTTCGTCCGGTTTGCATACCAGCCCTCGAGATGACCAGCTCCGTGTGGCGGATAGCCAAGATAGCGGGGCGAATGGCGGACACACAGAGGGGGTTCTGCCACGCTCATGCGAGCCCGCTCAAGGCCCGGGCTCCGAGAATTGGACTGTCGCAGGGACGGCTCCTGCGTAGGCGGGGGACGCCGTGGTCGCTCCTGACGGCCAGCGTACGCGCATCAGCCGGATCGGGTTGCGGTCCGGGGATCCGAAATACACCGCCGCGCACGACTGGCTGTAATACCCAGAGCCCGCACTGACATAGCCCGTTTGCGTCGCACCGTCGGCGTATTCCGCGGTGACGCTCGCGCCCGCGGCCTGGGGGTTGCCGGGCAGGCCCTTGAGAAGGACCCGGACAAAGTGGCGGCCAACGGCGCCGTTGTTGCGGAAGGCGAGGGTGGGCTCGCCGTTGCGGGAGACCAGGAAGCCAGGCAATGCGCCGTCGCCCAGGCTTAGCACCGCAAGCGCCTTCGCGTCCCCGGGGACCACGAGACCGCTCTCGAGCGGCGCCACCGGCGCAAGGTGGCCAAGGCCATCCCCGCGGAGCAGCTGGCTCAAACCGCCGTCAAATCGGCCGATCGCAGGCGCGGGGGCGTAGGAATTCTGCACGGCGAAGATCCCGGCATGGCCGACCCCCTCAAAGTCCCCGGCCACGACGCCGTCGGCGGGCGCAATCTGGGCGATGCGCGGCCAGGGCTCAAACCGGTAACGGCCGTCCGGCTGGCTCAAGAGCACGCCGCTTCGGAGCTCCGTGGCGGCCAGGCGTGTTGCCGAGGCGAGTCTCTCCTCTCCCAAGATCTCCTGCAGCGTCGCCTTGGCGTAGTCGTTGTTCCACCGGAAGCGCCGAAAGACCGAAGGAATGGCGGCCCCGAGATCGGAGCGGCTCCGAGTTGGGTAGATCCGGTCGCCCCGGGTGAAGGCTTCCACGATCTCGCTAGTGCCGCGGCCCCCAAAGTCCCCATAATACAGGAGCGTGGGGCGCCCGGCATCGGCGCGATAGGGAGTATTCAACCCGACATTGCCGACGGCGAAGTCGGGGCGCCCGTCGCCATTGAAATCGGCGACCGCTATCGACCGCCACCAGCCCGTTCCCGCGGAGGCGAACCCGGCCTTTTCCGTCCAGTCATCAAACCTCCTGCCCGCCTCATTGTGGAAATACTTCACGTGGCCCCACTCCAGCGTCAGAAGGAGGTCGGGCCAGCCGTCGCCGTCCACGTCGCACCAGAGCGCCGAGGTCACCATGCCGACATTACGCAGCATCGGCGCCGCTGAATCGGTCAGGTCCACGAACCGGCCCCCGCGATTCGCAAGCAGCACGCTTTGCGGGGCCGCGGGGTAGGACCCGGGCTGCACCCGTCCGCCGATAAAAATCCCGAGGCGTCCCGAGTGCTCGAAGTCGGCTGCGCAGGCCGCGCCCGCGCTGATGGAGAGAGGGGGAATCGTGCCCTCCGGAGCCGGCAGGAAGTGTCCATGGCCGTCGTTAAGGTAGAGGCGCGGCTGGTACTCGGGCGCTCCTGCCGGCTGGCTCGTCCCGCCCGCCGTCACGAGAAGGTCGAGCCGCCCGCTTCCCGTGGAATCGACAAGGAGAAGGGGGCCGTCGTCGACGCCGGGAGGCGCCGCCAGCCCGGGCGATGCCTCGGGCGCCCATGTTCCGTCTCCGCGGGGCAGGAGCACCCTAAGGGGATCACGCGTGGTGCCCCCGATGCACACCCCATCCCTTCCGCTGCCGTCGATGTCTCCGATGGCGAGCGCCGGACCGCGGCGGTTGAGCCTCTCCGGAAGGAGCCTCTGCTCGAGAAACTCGTCGTACGAATCCTCCGCTGCGGCCCACGACAGGTTGAGGTCGCGGCTGGCCTCGGAGAATTGTGCCGTGGGCCTTGCCGGTTCCCTCGGGAGAACCCCCTGTGGAGGGACCGTGGGCTCGGTGACCGTGTACCGCCGGTCCACATGAAGGTTTTCAAAGGTCTGAACGGCGCCGCTCGGCCACGAAACCGTCAGGCGCCGGATCGTCGCGTCGCCTCCGAGCCCGAAGTGCGCTATGGGCTCGCTGCTCGACATGAATCCACGCCCTAGCGTCACGTCCCGCGCCTGGATGCCGGACGCGCTCTCGAGCGTCACCCTTGATCCGATGCCGAACCGGTTGGACCGGGTGCCGCGAAGCGCGATGACCACGCGGTGAGCCGCGCCCCCGTTGTTGCGCAGGAGCGTGGCCCCTCCCTGGTAATTGGTGTAGACGATGTCCATGTCGCCATCGCCGTAAAGGTCGCCGCAGGCGGCCCCGAAGCTCACGCCCTTCTGGTCGAGGCCCCAGGCTTGCGAGACGTCCTCGAAGTTCAGGTCCCCCCGGTTGCGGAACGCGCGATGGGTCTCCGCAAACTCAGGGCTGTTGCGGATGATCTGCTCCCCGGCGGCCTCGCTGCCCGCCATCATCCGCCGCGCTATCAAGTCCTGGTTGTGGATCTCGCGGAACATCCCGTTCGTGACGAATAGGCTGAGCCGTCCGCTATTGTCCCAATCCTCCCAGAGCGGGGCCCATGTCCAGTCGGTCGCGGCCAGACCGGCTAGACGGGCCGCCTCGAGGCAGCGGCCGGTGCCGGTGTTCAGGTAGAGGGCGTTTGCGGGAAACTGGCGGACCTCCCCCGAACCCTCGTCCGGCTCGCGCATCCGGCTCCTCGTTCCCGCCATGGCGCGCTGGTCTTCCTCGGGATCGATCGCCGCCATGTCCGCAACCATCAGGTCGATCATGCCCGTGTTCATGATGTCGCCCGAATCGGAACCCATTGAGGAGTACGGAGTGTGCGGCAGGACCTGCGCGGCGACGTCGGTGAACGTGCCGTTGCGGTTGTTGTGGAAGAGCGCGTCGGGAACGTCGAAATCGTTCGCAACGTACAGGTCCGGCCACCCGTCGCCGTCGTAGTCCCACCACACCGCCGAGTTCCCGTGGGCAGGTCCGGGGGCCACCCCCGAGCGCGCCGTCACGTCGGCGAAGGTGCCGTCGCCGTTGTTGTGGAAGAGGTGGTTTCGCTGGCCCTCGGGATGCCGCTTCGCATCGAGCACGTTCGTCTGGATGAACACGTCCAGCCGGCCGTCGCGGTCGTAGTCGTAGAAGTAGGCCATCACGCTCGCATCGTTCAGATCCAGCCCATACGCGTGGGCCTCCTCCTTGAACGTCCCGTCGCCCTGGTTGATATAGAGCAGGTTCGGCGCGCCGAAGCGGCAGACGTAGATGTCGAGGAGCCCGTCGTTGTTCACGTCGGCAAACGTGGCACCCTGCTTCCAATTCTTCTCGTCCACGCCGTGCTCGGCGACTCCCGCCTTCTCCGTCACATCCTCGAACCTTCCGTTGCCAAGGTTGTGGAAGAGGCGGCAGCCGACCGTCTTGTTGACCAGGAAGACGTCCGGCAGCCCGTCGCCGTCGTAGTCGCCGATCGCAACGCCGGTGCCGATCGCCCCGATCTCGAGCTCACGGGCCCTTCTGCCCCACATCTCCGGATCATCATAACGGTTCTCGGTGCGCAGCCCGCTTTCCTCGGCGGGCACCAAGCTGAAGAGCGGCCCACCTCCCGCAACGGGCCGCTGGGCGAGCGGCTTTTCCTCTATGCCGCCCCCCGATGGGGGCGCCGCTCCCAGCACCGCCGCGAGGCCAAGCGCCGCAAGAGCGGAAGCCGCCGTGCGCACAAATATCCCGCGCCCGGACGGGGCAGGCGCAACGAGGATCGATCCTTCTCCCATGGCTTCCTTAGGGAATTGCGCGCTCTGCGCCTCCCGGCTTCACCACGATGGGGTCCACCCATCGGGTGTTGTAGGCCTTCACCCAGGAATCGTCGAGCCGTCCGGGCCTGGGCTCCCGCCCGTAGGCCTGGTCGTCCATGCCCTGGAAGGGAAGGGGCCCGACCTGCCAACCCTGGCCCACGTGGAAGTCGGCATCCTTGTCCCAGCCGACCACGTGAAGGAAAAAGTCGCGGGTCATGCCGGCGGCGGGTGGCGGCAGTTTGCCCGCATCGAAGGAGACGGCAAGTTCGTCGCCACCCGCCAGGAGCACCAGCCGGTCGTCCCGTTGCACGACGAGGTCGTCGACCGGGCCATACCGGGTGAACCACCCGGCGGTCGTGCGGTCCCAAGGGGGAACCGGAGAGACGTCACCGTAAACGGGCGTGAGAGGGAGCGACTCGGGCAGGTGGGCATAGCGGCTAAAACCCCGCCAGTGCAGTTCGGCACGGGCGGCAAGCACGTCGCGGTGGCTCGTTTCCGCCTCCCCGGCCTTCTCGCAAAGGAGCGCGCTGTCCCAGTAGATCTCAAATGCGGCTGAAAGCCGCAGCCGCCTTGCGCCCTCGGGGAGTCTGCCCTCCAGGTCCACGATTATCGTCTTTGTCTTGCCTGCCGGCGTCCCGACATCGGCCTCCACCTTGCGCCATGTTCCGTCGCCGAGCTCCGCCTCAAGGAGCGGAAAGGGAAAGGGCAGCGTGGGATCGATGGCCCCGGCGATGTTCGCCATGCCGCCGCCGAAGTGCAGCCAGCCCGTCAGGACGAGCACCAGCGGGCGACGCGGCGGGAGCGGGCCGAAATCGAGCGTCACTGAATACGGCTCCGCGAGTCCGCGAAGCTGCGGCCGGCGCAGCTTGACGGGAGACACCATGACGCCATCAGCGCGGGCCAACGCCTCGGTGACGTCCAGGCCGTCGCTCCGGGTTGCCGCCAGGGGCGCCGCAATCGGCCGCAGGGTCCGGATCTCGTGGGCCGGGAAGGGTCCCGACGCGTGCATCTTGCTCGTCGCCGCGACAAGCGTTCCTACGGGATGGTCGACTGCGACGAGACGGGCCTCGTCCAGGTAAAGCGCCTCGCGTAGCTCGTCGGTGATGCGGACCTCGTAGCGACCATTGTGCGGCGGAAACTGCGCCTCGCCCCCAAGAGCAAGCAGTTCCTCGGGGTCCGCGGGCACGTACCTCTTCTCGTCCTGCGGCAGCCCGAGCGGTGCGGCCCCGAGGATGTCGGTCACGAACCGGAATTCCCGGCCATCCCAGGCATAAAGGTACGGGCACGAGCCGCTCGGCAGCTTCGGCTCGACGACGGAGTGCATCCCGCGCTCGACCGGCACGTCGACCTCCGCGGTAGAGAGGTCAAACCAGTGGACTTTGAGCGCGTCCACCTGCCGGTGCTGGCCCACGCCGATTTCGAGGGGCATCCGGCGCACCGAGCGGCTGGTCCGCCAATCGCCGGCAACGACCTCGACTCGGACCCCGAGCGAACTCGTGTTGGACCGGTTTCCGACCAGGCGTAATTTGAGCTGCAGGTTCTTGTTGCCCCCTTGGTTGCGCCAGAATCGGAGTCCCGCCTCCGAGCTGGTGATGAGATCGATCGCACCGTCGTCCGCGAAGTCGGCGGCCACAAGGGCGTCGACCGGACCCACGTCGCCCAGCCCAATCGCGCGCGTGACATCCGTGAACCCCTCGTGGCCTGCGTTGCGCCAGGCCCGCACCCCCGAGGGGCCGTAGGCCACGATGTCCAGCCATCCGTCGTTGTCGATGTCCTCCAGGAGGAGGCCCGAGACCTTGAATCCCGAAAGCGGCAGGCTCGCGACCCGCGATCCGTTCCGGTCGACGATCTCGACCGTCTTCTCCGTGGCGATCACGGCTTCAGGATGCAGGTCATTGTCCATGTCGCCCGTTGCCAAGACCGACCCGACAGGCCATCCCGATGCTAGGTTGCTTGGCTCAAAGGCTCCTGCGCGCCTCTTCTGGTAGAATGCAGCCGGCTGGCCCGAGCGGGCGATGAAGACCCCCGGCAGGCCCTCGTTTCCCCAGTCCTCGGCTGTCACCTGAACGGTGTGTTGGAAGGTCGCCGGCAGGCCGGAATCGCTCCAAGTGCCGTCAAAGTAGAGGTTACCAAGGTTGCGATAGATCGCCAAGCCCGCGCCGTCCGGCCGCACCGCGACCATGTCCAGGTTTCCCGTGAAATCCAGGTCCGCCAGGAGTCCCGATGTTGCCTTGAGCCCCTCGAGCCCCGCCGCCCGGGTGGCATCGCGCACGCGCCCGTGCGCGTAAAACTTGAATACGCGCGAGTCCTCCTCGCCGAGGACGACCACGTCATCGAAGCCGTCATTGTCGAGGTCGCCCGTGAGGATCGCCCGATATCCGGACACCGCAGGCGCCGGCAGGGGCCGGCCCAACACCGAGAAGTGGCCACCGCGGTTGTCGAGCAGCGCGAATCCCCCGCGGGCCTGACGGACGAAGAGGCTCTGACGGCCGTCGTGGTCGTAATCGATGACAGCCAGGGGTCCCCGCCCGTCGGAGGCCAAGCCGCCTAACGCCGCAGCCGTGTCCTCCACATAGCGGACAGGGATCCCTCGGGGATCTGGCTGGGCGAGGACAAAGGGCGCCAGGGGCCGCGTGTAGGGGCACCGCTCCAGCCCAT
Organism: Opitutaceae bacterium; assembly: GCA_003151495.1. Classification (GTDB taxonomy): domain Bacteria; phylum Verrucomicrobiota; class Verrucomicrobiia; order Opitutales; family Opitutaceae; genus Palsa-1447. Next base: position 14,135 of record PLXR01000023.1, on the reverse strand, counting down.
CGAGGGTGACTGGCGCCCCGTTGCGCCTGGCCAGGATCCGCTGGTGCTCGGCAAGCTCGCGGTCCGCGTCGGCCCCGCGGGACGCCCTACGGTAGAGCTGGCTCAACTGGAAGTGCGCCGAGGGGTGGTCGGGAACGGCTCGAGTCACGCTTTCGAAATCGCGAATCGCATCGGAAGTCTGTCCGAGCGCCTCCTGCGCCATGCCCATCTGGAAGTCGAGGGCCGTCACCGCCGGCTCAATCTTCCAGGACTGCTGCAGGGACTCGGCTGCCTGCTCGGGCCGGGCCTCGCGAAGGAGCGCACATCCCTGTAGGTAATACGCCGCAGCGCTGTTGGGGCTGAGCTCAAGGGTTTCCCGGCACATCCGCGCCGCATCCTCGGGACGGCCGGCAATCAGGTAGGCGTTGGCGAGGTCTAGCCGGACATCGGTGCTTTCCGGAGAGAGGCGCAGCGCCTCCAGGTATGCGCCGATGGCCCCGCCCGCATCGGCCTTTTCCAGCATCCCGTTCCCGCGGGTCACAAGCCGGGTGAAAGCAAGCCCGCCATTTCGTGCCCGGGCGATCGACAGCGTCGCCAGGGCGAGCCCAACTGCCAGGATCCCGCAGGCTATCCAGATCAGGCGCTTGCGCATGGGAGGTTCGGTGAGTCGGAAGTGGGGGCCCCGCAGCCCTCATCGGCCGGGTCCGCCCGCGGGGCTATGGGGCCTGATCGTCTGAGCAATCGGGATTCGGGCTGGGTGCAGGGAAACCCGTGAAGGATTGTGGGTTCCATCGGATGAGGTCGCGGGCATCGAGGGCTAGCCAAGCGTGGCACTCAATGCAAGTGTGTCGCTGGCGGTTGCCAGAAACGAGGTGATGAGCCGTGGATCGGGTGAAATGCCTGGATTCTCCACGCGGTGGTCTTTTTGCGGAGCCTTTTGGATTGATAGAGGGCCGCGCCGGCGGCAACCTCCGGGGGATTCGCGGATCCGTACGGATCCCGTTCCGGCGCGACCCGCGCTCCTCGCAAAAAATCCCCTCTTCTATGGACGACTACATCGAACGCCTTGTTGACCTGATCGATCCCTCGACCCTTCGGCTCAGAAACGTGACCTTCGAAGAGGCTAGGGAGCGGATCCTCCGCGGTTCGGCCGACTCGGTTCGCGAGATCGACGGATCCTATGCGATTGTCGCCAAGGAGGGAAAGCGGGTGCGGATGGCACGATCGCTTGACCGGCCGATGCGCTATTTCCTCGCCAAGCGCCGCGAAGGCCCGGCCCTCATCGTCGCCGACCGCATCGACGCCATCTACAGGCAGTTGAAAAGCGAGGGCTTGGAACGCCAGTTCCACCCGAGCTACACGCGGATGGTGCCCGCGCACTACGTCGTGGAGCTCCAGCTGATTGGCTGCCCGGATCCCGACCCCACCTATACGAGGTTCTTCGACCCCGAGCGCAACAGCCTGCCCCCCGACCTCGACGCGATCGGAAAGGCCTACATCGGCGCATTGGCCGACGAGGTGGGCAAGTGGCTGGGCGACGTGCCTGAAAGCGAACCGGTCGGCGTATGCTTCTCCGGCGGCGTGGACAGCGGCTGCGTTTTCCTCGCTGTCTATCACATGATGCTAAGGCTCGGGCTCAATCCCGTCCGGCTCAAGGCGTTCACGCTCGATTTCGGCGACGGGCCCGACCTGCGGCAGGCGCGCGATTTCCTCGAGCGGCTGGGGCTCGGCCTTTTCCTCGAGACAATCGAGGCGGATCCGGCCTCGCTCGATGTGGGAGAGACACTGCGCGTTCTCGAGGACTACAAGCCGCTCGACGTCGAGTGTGCCTCGATGGGGCTCGCGCTTTGCAGGGGCATCCGGTCCCGTTACCCTGAGTGGAGGCACCTAGCGGACGGTGACGGCGGCGACGAGAATATGAAGGACTACCCGATCGAGGAGAACCCCGAGCTGACGATCCGCAGCGTGGTCAACAATTTGATGCTCTACCAAGAGGGCTGGGGCGTCGGCAGGATCAAGCACTCGCTCACGTACAGCGGCGGCCTCAGCCGAAGCTACGTGCGCACCTATGCGCCCGCGCGACATTTCGACTTTGAGGGCTTCAGCCCGTTCACCCGGCCGGCGGTGGTCGCCGTCGCCGAAGGCATCCCGTTCGCCGATCTGAGCGCCATGTCGGTCGACCGGCTCTATTCCCTGAAGGGCGAGATTGCCCGGCGCGGAATAAGGGCCCATTTCGGAGTCGACATGCCGATCTTTGCCAAGCGCCGATTCCAGCATGGCGCGATCCCGGTCGAAAGCCTGCGCAAGCGAATGACGCCGCCCGATCCGGATTACCGCGGGCAATATCTCGCAATCTACTCGTGAGGGGGGTGGCCTCGGTGTACCCGGCGCGAGGCCGCAACGCCTGGATACTCGGCCAGCGCCCCCCGCGGCCGGGCGTCCTCGACCCGTACAAGCCCCAAGGCGTCTTCCTGGAGACGGAGCGCCAGGCATCCGGCACCCTGGCCTCTTCCGGGGTGGTTCTGATCACCAACCGGGAATGCCGCTGGCGCTGCCTGATGTGCGACCTTTGGAAGGGAACGACGCCGGAATCCGTACCGCAGGGGGCGATCGCGCACCAAGTGGAATCTGCCGTGCGGACATGGTCGGAGGCGGGCGCCCTTCCCGAACAGGTGAAGCTCTACAACAGCGGGAGCTTTTTTGACCCGGCTGCGATTCCGCCTTCGGACTACGGGCCGATCGCTCGGCATATCTGCTTCGCGCGGCACACCGTCGTGGAATCCCATCCCCTGCTCGTGGGGGATCGGGCCCTAGAGCTGCGCGACGCCCTTTCCGGGTCGCTCGAGGTCGCCCTCGGGCTCGAGACCGCCCATCCGGACGTCCTCAAGATGCTGAACAAGGGGTTCGACCTGGGGCAGTTCTCGCGGGCAGCGGAATTCCTTGGGGGCAGCGGGATCGCGCTTCGGGTGTTCCTTCTGGTCAATCCGCCGTTCATCGAGGGACCTGCATCGTTGGAGTGGACGGTCAAGTCCGCCGAGTACGCGTTCTCCTGCGGCGCCTCGGCGGTGACCCTGATCCCGACGCGCGTGGGAAACGGTGCCATGGAGCGGCTCCGCGATTCAGGGGAATTCGTGCCGCCGACGCTCGAGGGGCTTGAGGCCGCGCAGCGGGCCGTTCTCGCCTTGGGTCGGGGCCGGGTATTCGCGGACACCTGGGGATTGGAGCAATTTTCGGCGTGCCCGCGGTGCTTTGCCGATCGGCTCCGCCGAATTGAGGCTGTGAACCTTTCGCAGTTTGACGCTCCTTCTGTGCGGTGCACGGTTTGCGACAATTAGGATTGCAGGTGCCTTGGCGAATCTCGCCAGGGATGAGTCCATAAGAAAAGCGGGTTCGAATCCCGTCCGTCCCGCAGCCACCTTTTGACTGGGAACGCTATCGGAAGATCCACCAAATAAAGGTGGCCTCCTGCCTTAGCGCTTCAGTTCAGATGTCTGTGTCCAACTTGATTTTGACGGACCAAGACCGGGATGCTTTTGCCGACAGCGTCGAGGCAGCAGCACCCTTGGTTAGCTCGGCCAAGCTGTCGGCTGCGGCATTGGATGGTTCGAGCGCGATGTGGGTGTGCCCATGCCAGCCTCCGCGGGTCACCCAGTAGCCCCACGCGGGGAGTTCCACGGGATCGACGGTGAGCGTCAACCTCTCGCCGCGTGCTCGGTCCACGAGTGCGATGCCCGCGGCCCGCGACGAGTCGAGGAACGCCTTGCAATAGGACATTTCCGGCCCTCCCGCCACGGGACCGGTGTCGGCGCGATCAAGACGCGAGCCGAGGCGCGGGCTGGGCCAGGAACCGCGATCGCCGGTGGAAAGCACGGAGCCTTGTGCCCCCGTTACGACTACCCCGGACTCGCCAAAAAGCTCGATTTCGTCTTTCGACTCTAGCGTGAACAGGGGGTGGAGCGCCCAGAGATAAGACAGGGCACGCGCACCTGTATTCAAGAGGGTGTAGTCGAGGTGGATCACATTGCGGGAGAGACTAACCCGTCGTGTGAATGTCAGCGGCAGGGAACGCAGCGCTATCGTTGTCGTTACTGCACGGTCGGTATCTTCGGCCACCTCGCACGTCCAAGCGCGGCTCCATACCTCTCCATGATCCGGGATGGGGACTCCATCGACTGCGCAGGGGAGCACGGACGGCAGGCATTCGTCTATGCCGGCAAGCGGACTGTTTTCAAATGGCGTGTTCTCCGCGCAGACGAAGAGCCCGCGTCCGTCCTCCGGATGCCAGAGCCACTCTCTCGTGCCCGCCGCGGAGCGCAATGAGACGATCCGGGCGCCCAAGGCCGGGATAATGGTCGCGTGCACGTCCTTGTTACGCAGAGTTATGGCAGCGAAACCCTGGACCGCGTGCCTTTTCAGCGCCGTGCCGTTCATGGGCTTTCACGCTGAACGCAGCACCAGAACCCGCACTCCTGCTCCGTCCTCTGGGTGCATGCGCACATCGCGCTGTTTCTTGCGATAGGAGTTTTCACGTCCGGTAGCAGTGGAGCCCCGGTCGGGGCCCTGGGAAGCCGACGGGTTCTGTTTCGATCGCCAATCGCCCCCCGGCATCATTCCGAAGAGCCGCGTCGCCGGGCGGACGGCGGGTAGTGGCGATGAATTGGCGGGAATCCAAAGGGAGGAGGCTCACCCTCAGTACACGGATCGTCCGCCGGTGAGATCGAAGGTGAATCCTGTGTTGAAACTGGCCTCGGGCGATACGATCCAGCAGGCGATGCTGGCCACCTCCTCGAGTGTGCCGCAGCGCTTCATGGGAATCTTTTCCGTCATGTAGGTGACTTGGGCCGAATCCATGCCGTCGACCAAGGCCGTGCGCACGACCGCGGGGGCCAAGGCGTTTATTGTTATCCCGCTCTCCGCGAACTCCTTGCCTGCACTCTTGACCAGGCCAATAACGCCTGCCTTTGCGGAGGAATAGGCGCACATGCCCGCATTGCCCTCCTTGCCCGCGATCGACGCAATGAGGAGGACGCGGCCATAGTTGCGAGGCTGCATCTCCAGCAGCGCATGCTTGGTCACTAGAAAGCTGCCGAGGAGATTTATCCGCAGCACCTCCTCGTAGCTGGCGGTCGGCGTCTCGGTGATCTTGCGACCGTTCGGGCCGACTATTCCCGCACTGTTCACGACCACATCCAATCTTCCGTGTTGTGCGGTGATGTTCCGAAACGCGGCCTGAACACCGGCTTCCTCGCACACATCGACCGCGAACGGATGAGCATTCTGACCGGCGCTGGACGAGGCGGCGCGTACCCGAGCCTCGTCACGGTCGAGAAACCATACGATTGCTCCCTCCGCGAGCAGCCGGTCAGCGATGGAGCGACCAAGTCCGTCGGCGGCTCCCGTCACGGCCGCCACTTGACCGCGGAATCGTTCCGGCCAGATCGAAGAATTGTTCATGGGAAATCCTCCCTCTCAGCGTCTGAGAAACGGCAAGCCGGCGCCAGTCTTGGGCCAGTAGCTAGGTTGAACATACGCCTCGGCATACTGCACCCCGGACTGAAGCCCGCGAAAGGCGGAATGCACCTTGATATGATCCGTTAGTTCGGTGTTGAAGATGCTCTTAAGCCACGCGTTCTGGCTCGCGTGACATTGCGCCGCCTGCTGCTTCAGCGCAAAATATGGAGTGATATCAACAAAATACTGCGGCTCAAAGCGCAGCCCCGCGATTGAATCCATGTAGTAAAGCTCGGGAGACTTGGGAAGGTGGGTGTGCGTCGTCTCGATGAGACGCACCGCGGAAAGAATGCGGGCATCGGAGGCGAGTTTCGAGCTTGCGACATGATCGGGATGATAGTCGTTCGGATTGTGCGCAACGATCACGTCCGCGTGCGCTTGCCTGACCGCGTCGACAAATTTGAGGCGTGTGCGTTCATCGTCGAAAAGGAACTCGTCGTTCTCATCCATCCAGATGAGCCCCGCCGCCCCAAGGCACTTTGCCGCCGCTTCCGCCTCAGTCCGGCGGATTGTCCCGATCGCGGCCTTTGAAAGAGTGGGGCTCCCGACGTTTCCGTTGGTCGCCGTTGCCATCCACACGGTGTGTCCCTGCGCGACGCACGCCGCCACCGTGCCTCCGCAGAGGATTTCCAGGTCATCAGGATGTGCTCCGATAAAGATGATATTCATTGTTTCGCCTAAAGGGTGAGGGAAAGCCCGCCGTCCACGACGATCACCTGGCCGGTTACATAGGTGTTCTCTTTTCCCGCCAGAAAAAGGACTGGCGAGACGATTTCCTCGGGCTGCGCCGCACGGCCGAGCGGGATGCGGCCCGATGCGATAAAATTTGCCCGGAAAGAATCGGTTTCAAGCTCGTTCACACCAGTGGCCCGGCTCATGGGCGTGTCGACAAAGCCCGGGGCAACCGCGTTCACGAAAATGCCGTGTTGGGCCCACTCGACCGCCAGACAACGGGTGAGCTGCTCCAACGCTGCCTTGCCAACGCCGTAGGCCGTGCTGCCACGCTCGCACATGCGGCTGTGGACGGACGTGATGTTCACGATCCGTCCGCCGCCGTGCGCGGACATACGCGTTGCCGCTTCGCGGCATCCAATCCACGCGCTGCCGAAATTTACCGCCATGACCTCCTCCATAGATGTGTCGCCGGGCGCGAGCGGGTCGGTGCGGATGCTGATGGCTGCGCTGTTGATCAGGACGTCCAACGGCGGTCCGGCGCGGATGACCTCCTGCCATCGGACTGTGTCGCGAAGGTCGCACGATGTATAGTGGATGGCGCTCGGCGCGTGGTCGGCGACTTCTTTGAGTTTGGCTACGTCTCGCCCGACGATGTGAACAGACGCGCCTTGGTTGGCCAACGCCAGGGCGATAGCCCGGCCAATCCCACTGCCGCCGCCGGTTATGAGGACGTGTTGATCGGCGAATTGAGCACCATTCATTGCGTGAGTGTCCATCAGGCCCGGGATTCCGAGACAAGGTGAGCTTGGACAAAGTCCTCGTTCAGGGTGATCCCCAGGCCTGGGCCGTCGGGGACGGTGATCATGCCATCCACGGCCTGCAAGCGCTCGTGGGTGAGCTCATGCCTGAGCGCTGAATCCTCGACGCAGTCCTCAAAAAGGAATGCGCTCTTGTGGGTGCTCAGCCAGTGCAGGCAAGCGGCGACGCTGATGGGCGTCTTGTAGCAATGGTTGCAGAGCCGGGCGCCAATCTCTTCCACGCGCTGCCGGATGTACATTGCGTCGGTAAATCCGTTTCGAGCGAGATCGACCTGATAGATATCCAGCGCATGTCGGTCGATCCACGGGCGAAAGGCTGCTCGCCCGCATTCGCCTTCGCCGGCGGCGATCGGCACCGGAGAGCGGTCTCGTAGCCAAACGTAGCCGTCGATGTCGTCAGGCGAGAGGGGCTCCTCCAGCCAGCCAATGTCAAAATCCTTGAATCGGTTGGCGCGGCTCAGGGCGGTGCGTGAATCCCAGACGCATCCGGCGTCGATCAAGAGAGTGCAGTCGGGTCCCGCGCCTTCCCGGGCCCCGGCAACCAGCTCTATGTCCAGTGCCTCGGATTGGCCCATTGGCTCCCACCCAAACTTGATCGCCCTATAACCTGCCGCGCGCCAGCGTTCGGCGATCTCCTTGGTCCGCCTTCCATCTTTGCCAAACAGGATGGACGCGTAGGCGGGTAGCGAGTCATGCCTTTTCCCCCCCAGTAGCCGGTGGATGGGTTGGCAATAGAATTTCCCCTTGATATCCCACAGCGCCATGTCGATTCCCGCCATGGCGGCGATGCCCACGGCACGCCTGCCAAAATACAGGGTCGAACGATAGAGTTTTTCCCAGATCAGGTCGGTTTCGAGGGGATTCAATCCTATGAGCAATTTTCGGAGCCCGCAGGCAATATTATGGCTGAACGGAGCATCGATGATCGCCTTCAGAATCTCGGGCGAGGCATCTGCCTCGCCGATGCCTTCGAGACCGGTGTCGGTGCGGATTCGTATCAAGAGCGTATCTTGCGTGCCGGCAGTCTTCTTCTCCACGGTGTTGATCCGGAGGATCTGGCAGATCACCTCCGAAATCCTGATGTCTCCTGGGCGAATGCGGTTAGCGTCGGGCGGCTGCGGGCTTTGGCCCGGCCGGGCGCTGCGACTCCTGGACTTGGCGGTGGGAGCGGGCATGGGGGTTTGGGTTGAAGAGGGATGAGCCGTTCCGAAGGGAGACACAATGCCGGGCTAGGGGATGGAAAGCAGGACCACCCCGGCCATGCCGAGCGCGACACCGAAACGACGGCGACGGTCGATCGCCTGCCTCAGGATCAAGGCTCCCATGATGACACCCAAGGGGATGACAAAGCCGTTGGTGATGGGATAGACGATTATGCCGGCCTGCTTGCTAATCCTGCCCACAAAGCCGAGTGCAGCGATAGTTAGCAGCATCCCTGCGCAATGGGATGCGGCGCCGGCGGCACCCAGGGCGATCAAGCCCCTGGTCGGGCGGGTTGCCCGCTTCTCGCGCAGCTTGAACGGCAACGCCAACAGGCAGCTCACGAAGTAGAAGTAGGCGACAAAGAGAAATGACAGGCCTTCCGGCACCCAGCGGAACAGCGTGGAGAGCACACCATTCAGCAGGAATGCGCCCAAGATAAAGGTGGTCCAGCGAGAAGCGTTCTGCACCGCTCCCAGGTTGGGCTTTCCGCCGACGAGAATGATGGCGGCAAGCGTGAGTCCCGCTCCCGCCGCCTTGGTCATGGTAAACCTATCACCAAACCAGAGGATGGACACGCCGAGCGGAACGAGCACGGAGAGATTCAGGATCGTCCAATTGGCGGCAATGTCCCGCTCGCGCGAGGCCGTCAGGTAGCACACGCATGTCAGGACATAGCTCACCGCCCCGATTCCGGCCAGGAACAGGACGCGGGGATCATAGCGCACCATGTCCTTCGCCACAACGATCGCGAAGATCAACACGGAGCCGGACAATTGCTTCCAGAAGATAAAGTCCCAAGGAGCGTAGTTCCGCTTGGCGGCAGCCTCGAAGGTAACACCCAAGAGACCGTACACCAGCGAGGCGAGGAGGGCGAGAATGACGCCGGTTATCATTTTGCGGGCGAGGAAGTTGGTTAACGCCAAATGGCGACGGGCCGGGCAACGCTCGTTCCTAAACGGCCGGATCTACGTGGCGCATGAAACGGGCTGCGCCAAACGGCCGCAGGGGTTCACGCCGCTTGCAGCGTACCCCCCATGACGAGTCGCAGCATCCTCGGCTTTTGGCACATGCTGGGCAGCCGAAGATGGTGTCAGCACAGGGAACAACCGCATCGCCCCGGGGATGCGGGACCGTTTCTGAGCAGAAATCACCGCCGAATTTTCCGCGCACTCGGGGACTAAGGCAACATCATTGCCCCGGCAATTCGCACCTGCGGCGCGCCGAAAATTCGTCCGTTGGGTCGCGCTCGTCTTGGTTAATTCGGGTTGCAGTGGCATCCCGACTAGCACTTCGTTAAGCCGTGGTTGCGCCGATCATGGCCGTTTCCGCCCCAAAATCCCACCCCATGATTAAGCTGGGCACCGTCATCGCGGCCGCTTTGGCCGCCTGCGGATCGGTCGGTGCGGAGCCCGCCGAGGCAGCGCTGCCCGTGAACGTGCGGTTCAACCGCGACGTGAGGCCCATCATGGCCAACACGTGCTTCAAGTGCCACGGTCCCGACCTCAAGCAGAACAAGGCGGACCTCAGGCTCGACCTTCCCGAGAACGCCAGGATGGTCCACAAGGACAAGGCAGGGCGGAGCTCGACCCCCATCGTCCCGGGCAAGCCCGGGGAATCCGAGGTATGGCGCCGGATCAGCTCGCAGGACAAGGGGCAGGTGATGCCTCCGCCCGAATCGCTGCACCTCCTGACCGCCCGAGACCAGGCGGTGTTCAAGAGATGGATAGAGCAGGGGGCCGTCTACGAGCCCCACTGGGCCTACGCGGCCCCGAGGAAGGCCGAGATCCCGCAGGCCGAGACGGGCGACCAGAGCCCCATCGATTTTTTTGTCCGGAAGGAGCTTCGGGAACACGATATCACCCCGTCCCCGGACGCCGACCGGAGGACGTTGATCCGCCGGCTGAGCCTGGACCTGGTGGGGCTGCCGCCCTCCGCACGGGAGACGGAGGATTTCGTGGCGGACGGCCGGCCGGACGCCTACGGGCGGCTGGTCGACCGGCTGCTCGCCTCTCCGCACTACGGGGAGCGGATGGCGGTCGGCTGGCTCGACCTTGCCCGGTTCGCCGACACGGTCGGCTTCCACGGCGACCAGCTCTACAACAACTTCCCCTACCGCGACTACGTGATCAGCGCGTTCAACGAGAACCTGCCCTTTGACCAGTTCACCCGGGAGCAGCTGGCGGGCGACCTCCTCCCCGGGGCCACCGACAGGCAGCGGGTGGCGAGCGGATTCAACCGCCTCAACATGGTCACCCGGGAGGGCGGCGCGCAGTCCAAGGAATACATCACGAAGTACGCTGCGGACCGCGTGCGGACGGTCTCCACGACTTGGCTCGGGTCCACCATGGGCTGCTGCGAGTGCCACGACCACAAGTTCGACCCCTTCAAGACAAAGGACTTCTACGCGATGGCGGCCTTCTTCGGGGACGTTAAGCAGTACGGGGTCTACCAGAATTACGACTACACGCCCGAGCCCGAGCTCAAGGGGTTCACCAACGACTCGCCGTTCCCGCCCGAGATCGAGGTCGACAGCCCCTACCTTCGCCAGAGGCAGGCCACGCTCGAGGAGCGGTGCCGGGCCAGGCTGGCGAAGGTCGTCGCAGCGATCACCACGGATCCCGCGCTCAGGGCCGCGGCGCACGACTGGGCGCGGGGAGTGGCCCCCCGCCTTGCCCTCGACCCCTCGGGCTGGTCCGTTCTCCCGATCGTCGACGCGAAACCCCTCAAGGACGGCACGGCGAAGGCCCTTCCCGACCAGAGCGCCCGGTTCGGCCCGGTCAATGACCCTGCGACCTACAAGGCCGGCGACGGGGCCACCCTAACCCTGGCCCCGGGCGCGGGACCGCTGGCGACCGTGCGGCTGGAGGTCCTTCCTGACGAGGCCTACGGCGGCCGGGTGACGACCACCACCGACGACTCGTTCACCGTCACCCTCGACGTTTCCCTGATTCGGCAGGGAACGGACAAGCCCGAGCTGATCAGCATGGCGGACGGGGTGCCAGGGCAGCCGACCCTGACCTATTTCAACGGCCGGATGGTGACGTCGGTGACCTCGGCATGGACGTCGCCGCCCGGCCTCGTGCGGCAGGCGCAGTCGCTGGTGCTTGTCCTTTCGAAGCCCATAGTCCTGGTGGAGGGGGACCGGCTCGAGGCCCGGGTGACGACCGAGAACGCGGCCCGGGTACGGGTCTCTGCCTCGCCGCTCGGCGGGCGGATCCCCGGGTCCCGCCCGCTTGGGATGGTGGCCGCCGCACTCGGCGCGAAGGATCCGACCCCGGAGCAGGATGAGGTCGTCGCTTCCGAGTACTTCGAGGGGACGGAAGGGGGCCACGGCGGCGATTTCGCCGCCATGGTGGCCGACGTGAGGGGCATCGCGGCCTGCCGCGACGGCCGCGCCTTCACGACCGTCACGGTGGCGGCGCCGCCGGTGGTGACCCGTGTCCTGCCCCGCGGAAACTGGCAGGACGAGTCCGGCGAGGTTGTCCAGCCGTCGCCGCCCCGGTTCCTCCTTGGCGCAGCCGCGGCGACCACCAGCCCGGCGCGCCAGACCCGGCTCGACCTCGCCAACTGGATCGTCTCTCGCGACAACCCGCTCACCGCCCGGGCCTTTGTGAACCGGCTCTGGAGGCAGTTTTTTGGCACGGGCCTTTCGGCGTTCGTCGAGGACCTCGGCACCCAGGGCGAGTACCCGAGTCACCCGGAGCTTCTCGACTGGCTCGCCGTCGACTTCATGGACAAGGGCTGGGATGTGAAGGCGATGGTCCGGCAGATTGTCACCTCGTCGACCTACCGCCAGAGCTCCAGGTACCGGCCCGAGCTGGCGGAGGTGGACCCCAACAACAGGCTGCTCGCGCGCCAGGCCCCCAGGCGGCTCGAGGCCGAGTTCGTGCGCGACAACGCCCTCAGCGCTGCCGGCCTCATCAATCTCGATATCGGGGGGCCGAGCGTCTACCCCTACCAGCCGGACGGCTACTATGCGGCGCTCCAGTTCCCGGACAGGGAATACCTCCCCGACACCGACGAGCGCCAGTTCCGGCGGGGGGTTTACGTCCACGTTCAGAGGACCTTCCTCCACCCGATGCTCGCCAATTTCGATGCCCCGTCGCGGGAGGAGTGCACCGGGTCCCGGATCGTCTCCAGCACGCCGCAGCAGGCGCTCACGCTCCTCAACGATCCCACCTTTGTCGAGGCCGCGAGGGGCCTCGCCGAGCGCGCGCTCGGCGCGCACCCCCCGGAGAGCTTCGATGCGGGCCTCGACGACGCGTTCAGGAACCTGCTCGCCCGGCCCCCGAGCGACCGGGAGCGGGAATCCCTCCGGATGTTCTACCAGGTGCAGCTTGGGTATTATCGCGAGAAGCCCGAGGAGGCCGCGAAGGTCGTCGCGGTCGGCCAGCACAAGGCTCCCGCCGCGCTCGAGCCGACAGTCCTCGCGGCCTGGATCTCGGTCGCGAGAGTCCTCATAAACCTCAACGAGGCCATGGTCCGCTACTAGGACGCCATCAATGAACCCACCCTTTGACCCGGACTTCATGCGCTTGAGGCAGCTCGAGTGGTCCCGCCGGACGTTTCTCGGCAAGTCGGCGCAGGCGCTGGGCGCACTCGCGCTGGGATCGCTGGTCAACCCCCGCCTCCTCTCGGGGACGCCGCCGGCGGGGGTCCCCGAGGGAGGGCGCTGGCCGGGAATCCTGGCTTCTCCGCATTTTCCCCCGAGGGCGAAGCGCGTGATCCACCTGTACATGGCGGGCGGCCCCTCGCACGTGGACCTCTTCGACCCCAAGCCCGAGCTCAACAGGCTCCACGGCCAGCCCTTTCCCGCCTCGTTCACGAACGGCCAGCAGCTTGCGCAGCTCCAGAACACGAAACTCCTGGCGAGGGGATCCTCCTTCGGATTCACGCGATGCGGCCTCTCGGGCCAGGTGATCTCGGACCTCCTGCCTTTCACCCAGCAGATCGCAGATGACATCTGCATCGTCCGGTCGATGCACACCGAGCAGATCAACCACGACCCGGCGCATGCGTTCATGAACGCGGGATCGATGGTGAAGGGCAGGCCGAGCATGGGCTCCTGGCTGCTCTACGGGCTCGGCGCGGAGACCGAGAACCTGCCGGGCTACGTGGTCCTCATGTCGCGCGGGCCTTCCGGCGGCGAGCAGCCGGTCTCGGCCCGCCAGTGGTCCGCGGGCTTCCTGCCCAGCCGGTTCCAGGGCGTCCAGTTCCAGAGCAAGGGGGTGCCCGTGCACTATGTCGGCAACCCCGACGGAGTGTGCCAGAGCACGCAGCGCCAGGTGATCGACGAGATCGCCCGCCTGAACGGGTTCCACGAGGAGGAGACCCTCGACCCGGAGGTCCGGACACGGATCGCGCAGTACGAGCTCGCGTTCAAGATGCAGACCAGCGTGCCGGACCTGACCGACATGAGCGGCGAGCCCGAGTCGATCCGGCAGATGTACGGCGTAAAGGAGCCCGGCGACGGGTCGTTCGCCTCAAACTGCCTGCTGGCGAGGCGCCTCGCGGAGCGCGGGGTCCGCTTCATCCAGCTCTACCACCGCGGGTGGGACCAGCACGGCAACCTGGACAACGACATCAAGGACGTCTGCAAGCGCGTGGACCAGCCGAGCGCCGCCCTCGTGAAGGACCTGAAGCAGAGGGGGCTCCTCGACGACACGCTCATCCTCTGGGGCGGGGAATTCGGGAGGACCCCGATGGGGCAGGGCACGGGCCGCGACCATCACATCAACGCCTTCTCGGTCTGGATGGCGGGGGGCGGGATCCGCGGCGGCCTTTCGTGGGGCTCGTCCGACGAGCTCGGCTACCGCCACCTCGAGGACGGCCAGGAGATGCACGTCCACGACCTCCATGCGACGATGCTCGCCTCCTTCGGGATAGACCACGAGCGGCTGATATACCGGTTCCAGGGACGGGATTTCCGGCTGACGGACGTGCATGGCA
>PLXR01000130.1:52931-53174 GCA_003151495.1 Opitutaceae bacterium | reverse complement strand
TCGAGTTCCGGGGCGTCTCCTTCGGCTACGACCCGGAGCGCCTCGTGCTCCACGACATCAACTTCGCGGCGGAGCCGGGGCAGACGATTGCGCTCGTGGGCCACACCGGGAGCGGGAAGAGCTCGGTCATCAACCTGGTTTCCAAGTTCTACCTGCCCACCATGGGCGAGATCACCATCGACGGGAGGGAGGTCCGCTCCGTCACAGGCAGGTCGCTCCACCGGCAAATGGGCATGGTGCAGC
>PLXR01000130.1:0-52899 GCA_003151495.1 Opitutaceae bacterium | reverse complement strand
CGTCATCCTGGACGAGGCGACGAGCTCCATAGACGCCCTCACCGAGGCGCGCATCCAGCGCGCCCTGGCGACGCTCCTCCTCGGGCGTACGAGCTTCGTCGTGGCCCACAGGCTCAGCACGATACGGAGCGCGGACCTGGTCCTCGTGCTCGACAAGGGCCGCATAATCGAGCGCGGGACGCACCCTGTGCTGCTGGCGCGGGGCGGGCACTATGCCGCCCTATACAGGCAGTTTGTGCAGGTCGACGACCATCGGTGATCGCCGCGCAGAATGTTCAAAAAGATTTTTCTCGGAAAGCGGGCGGTTTTCGCTCTAGAAAGGCATTGCTTTCACAGCAAAGCACCCTAAAACAAAAACTCAATATGGCCAAAAAATCCGCTCGCAAACCTAACGCCGCGTTCATGAAACCGGTAACTCCCGATGGCGCCCTTTCCGCCGTTGTCGGCTCCAAGCCCCTTCCCCGCACGGAGCTCACCAAGAAGCNNAGGTCAGCATGTTCGAGATGACCAAGCTCGTCTCGGGCCACGTTTCCTAAGACCTGGGAGGCGTTTCGCATATTTGCCGCCGCGGATGAACTCCGCGGCGGTTTTTTTGCGCCGGTCCCGGGCGCCTAGACCCCGAGCGCGGCCTCGATCTGGCGGCAGGAGGCCTTGATGATCTCCAGGCGCGCGTGGCGCTTGTTGTTCGCGGCGACCAGGTGCCAGGGCGAATGGCGTGAGTTCGTGAGCGCGAGCATGTCGCCGACCGCGATCTCGTAGGAGGCCCACTTCCGGCGGTTGCGCCAGTCCTCGTGCCCCATCTTGTGCCTCTTGTAGGTCGTGGCCTCGCGGTCGCGGAACCGCCGAAGCTGCTCCTCCTTGCTGATGTGCAGCCAGAACTTGATGACGATGACCCCGTGCTCGTTGAGCTCGCGCTCGAACTCGTTGAGCTCGCGGTAGGCCCTGCGCCACTCGGGCTCGGAGCAGAACCCCTCGAGGCGCTCGACCAGCACGCGCCCGTACCACGAGCGGTCGTAGATCGTCACCATCCCCGCGCGCGGCACGTGCCTCCAGAACCGCCAGAGGTAGTGGTGGGCCTTCTCCTCGTCGGTCGGCTTCGCCACCGGGATCACGCGGAAGTCGCGCGCGTCGATGGCGTCGGTGAGCCGCCTGATGGCCCCGCCCTTGCCGGCCGCGTCCCATCCCTCGAACACCCACACGATCGAGCGCCTCTCCTGCCCGGCCGCGCGGACCACCTTGTTGAGCCGGCCGAGCCACTTGTCGCGCTTCTTCTCGTACGCCGGCTGCGAGAGCCTGTTCTCGAGCGAGAGGGACAGGAGGCGGCGCAGGCCCGCCGGCCGGAGCGGGACCACCCTGCGGGCGGCGCGGGACTGGGCCCTCGGGGCCTTGCGGTGGGCCCTCATGTGGATCCTGAACCGCGAGAGGACGATGTCGGCGACCGTCAGGTTGCGCGCCCTCGTGTCCCCGGCCTCGATGACGTACCACGGCGCCCCGGGCTGGTGGGTCGCCGCGCGCATGCGCTCGGCGAGCCGGGCCAGCCTCTCATAGTCGCGCTGGCTCTTCCAGTCCTCGGGGGTCACCCGCCACGCTGTTCGCGGGTCCGACTCGAGGTCGCGCAGCCGCGCCCTCTGCGCCGTCTTCGAGAGCTGGAGCCAGACCTTGATGATGAGCGCGCCGGCCGCGGCGAGCTGCGCCTCGAAGAGGGAGATCCTCCTGAGCGAGGCGTCGAAGAGCGCCAGCTCGCGCGCGCTCCTCGGGTCGTCGTTGAGCGCGTCGGAGTGCCAGCCCCCGGCATAGATGGCCATCCGGCCGCTCGGCGGCAGCGTCCGCCAGTAGCGCCACATCGCGGGGCGGTCCCGCTCCTCGTCGGTGGGCTCGTGCAGGGCGAAGGTCTCGAAGCCGCGGGGGTCGAGCCAGCCGTTGAGGATGTTGACGACGTCACCCTTGCCCGAGGCCTCGACCCCGGCCACGACGAGGATCACCGGGAACCTCGCGGACTTGAGCTCGACCTGCATCCGCACCAGCGCCGCGCGCACGTCCGGCAGGCGCGCCTCGTAGGCCTTCTTCGACATCTTCCGTTCGTCAGCCGGTTTCGCCATGGTGCGGGGGTGCGCCCCGTGAGGAGTGCCCGCAGCCCCGGCCGTTGTCGAGCCGTCTTGGACCCTGCCATGTTAAATCTGCCCGATCCCGCTTGGCTCGCCGGTCCCCACCGGGCACGATCGCCGGCTTCCCAACGGGCAAAGGACGTGACGACAGACCCCCGCAATCCCCAGCGCCCCCGGGCAGTCCGGATGCTCGCGCTCGCGTCGCTCTACTGGGGGCTGAGCTTCCCGATCATCAAGGCCCTCACGCTGCTCAACCGCTCCCTGGTCCCGGACGCGGGCTCGTGGTTCGTCTCGTCGGCCGCGATGGCGCCGCGCTTCGTGCTCGCGGCCGCGATCCTGCTGCTCCTGCGCAGGCGCGGGGACGCGCCGTTGACCCGGAGCGAGCTGCGCCAGGGGGCCGGGATGGGAGCCTTCGCCTGCGTCGGGACGCTGCTGCAGACCGACGGGCTCCAGTATACCGAGGGGTCGACCTCGGCCTTCCTCACGCAGTTCTCCGCGATCTTCGTCCCCGCGTGGATCGCGCTCCGCCACAGGCGCAACCCGGGGATCGTCGTCTGGGCCTGCTGCGCGCTCGTGCTGGTCGGCGGCGCGATCCTAGGGCACTTCGACTGGCGAACGCTCAGGCTCGGCAGGGGGGAGTGGGAGACCCTCCTGAGCGCGGTGGCGTACACCGGGCAGATCCTCTGGCTCGAGCGGAGGGAGTTTGAGGGCAACCGGCCCGGCCGCGTGACCCATGTCATGTTCGCCCTGCAGGCCGCCGTGTTCGTGGCGCTCGCGGCGGCGACCGCTCCTCGCGCGGGGGCGCTCGCCGAGCCATGGGAGTCCCCGTCATGGGTGGCCATGACCCTGGTCCTCACCGTGGTGTGCACGGTGGGGGCGTTCTCGATCATGACCCGGTGGCAGCCGAAGATCACCTCCACCGAGGCAGGGCTCATCTACTGCACGGAGCCCGTCTTCACGTCGGGATTCGTCTTGTTTGTGCCCGCGCTCCTCTCGGCATGGACCGGGATAGCGTACCCGAATGAACAGGCAACGGCTTCCCTGGTCGTCGGAGGCTGCCTCATCACGCTCGCGAACGTCGCCGTGCAGATCAAATTCTCGAAGGTGATCGGGCAATTGGACGCCTAAAACACAATGGGCAGTGTATGTACTGCAAGATTATGATATGGGCATATTTTAACTTGCGATGGGGCATATAAAACAGTTTAACGACTGCATAGATCCAGAAATCAGAGCAATAGTCCTCGATGGGCTCGAGCAGAAGATCGCGCCGCTGCTCGCCGCTCGCGCCGTTGCGGACCGGCCCGCCAGGGGATGGCTCAGGGCTGTGCGGGACGCGATAGGCCTCTCGCAGGGCGAGGTGGCGGGCAAGATCGGTGTGAGGCGCCAGTCCTACGCCCAGTTTGAGGCCGCGGAGGATCAGGGCTCGATCAGCATCGGCTCCCTTCGGCGCGCGGCGTCGGCGATGGACTGCGAATTGGTCTACTTCGTCGTTCCCCGGGGGCCGGGGGACCGGTCCTATGCCGACCTCGCTCAGGTTCACAACCCGGCGGCCATGCACCTGAGGGCGACCGACCACTCCATGGCGCTCAAGGGAAAGGGCCCGCCCGATGGCTCCGCCTGAGGAGGCTGGGGGCGGGGCGCCCCTGTCGCCCGGGGAAAAGGCCCGCCTTGTGCCGAGCCTCTCGACCCGGGGCCAGCTCGACGAGGTCGAGCGCCTGGGCATCAACGCGGCGCGCGTCTGGGCGATGCGCGACCCCGTCCTCCGGCGGGGCGACCTCCTGACCGAGGCCTTCTGCCGCGGGCTGCACCGGCGGATGTTCGGGGGTGTCTGGAGGGACGCGGGCAAGTACCGCACGGCCGAGCGCGATCCTGGATGGGAAGTGAAGCGCATCGCCGAGGGCGTCGGGATGTTCCTCGACGACGCGGAGGCCTGGCTCCGGTTCGGCACCTATCCCGTGGACGAGGCGGCGGTCCGGCTGCACCACCGCCTCGTGAGCATCCATCCCTGGGCGAACGGCAACGGGAGGCACGCGCGCCTCATCGCCGACATCGTCGTGGCGGCGCACGGGGAGAGACCGCTCACCTGGGGTTCCGGGACGGGAGCCGGCGGCCGGGAATCGGCGAGGACCCGCTACCTTGCGGCCACCCGGGCGGCGGACTCGGGCGACTTTGGGCCGCTCCTCGGGTTCGCGCGCGCGGGCGCGGGGGATGCCGCCTAGAATGAGTACGACGCGCTCTCGAACACCCCGCGTCTCATCCCGAACTGGGCCGCATTGACGCCGACGCCCGACCCGTCGCGGATCTCGTAGGACCTGTCGGTCAGGTTGACGATGTCGAGCCGGACCTTCCAGACCCCATGGCCGCGGCCCTTGAAGGTGCGCTCCCCACCGATGCTGACCGAGTAGTAGGCCGGGACGGTGCCGCCGTTCGGGATCGTCGTGCCGTCGCGCGCCGTGGCATCGGTCCTGAGTCCCGTACCGTAGATCGCGTCCACGTAGGCGCGAGTCTCGCCGCGAGACTCCCTCCAGACATAGGAGGCACCGAACGAGCCCGAGAGCGCCTGGTCGTGGTCTAGGAATATCCAGTGGCTCCTGACGTACGCGCGGTCGGCCGGGTCGAAGAGGAACTGGGCCGAGTTCCAGTCCTCGCCCTTCGCAACCGAGTGGGCGAGGTTGAGGTAGGCCGAGAACGGGCCGTCCGAGTACGATCCCGTGAATTCCAGGCCGTAGACCTCACCCCGGGCGTAGTTGAACGCCGAGAGGATCAGGGTCTGGCCGAAGAGGCCGTCGTCGAGCTGGTTCTTCGCCTTCTTGTAGTAGCCGTCGAGCCCGACCTGGAGGTGGTTTCCGATCTTCTGGGTGAAGCCGGCGTCAAGATAGTCGGACCTCTCGGCCCTCACGGGGTCGTCAACGCCGGAGGGGGACGCGTTCGAGGTCCCGTCGAACTCGGCCACGGTGCTCCCGGGCACGTTCTCGACCGGGGGCGGGGTGAAGTAGCGGGCATATCCCGCGTGAATCGTGGTCGAGGCCGTGGGCTCGAAGATCAGGTTCACCCGCGGGCTCAGCTGGCCCTCGGAGTCAAACGGGGAGCTGAACCTGTCGAGCCTTGCCCCGGCGTTGAGCGTGAGCCCTGGCGTGATTCTCCATTCGTCCTGCACGTAGGAGCCCGCGAAGACGCCGTTGAGCGTGCCGTTGTCGGTGATCGAGAACTGGCCGCCGCTGGGGTCGCCGTTTTCGTCCACCGGGAAGACCGTGGTCACCGCCCTGGCATCCACCGACTCGTCGAGAACCGAGAATCCCGCCCGCAGCGTGTGGCCTGCGCCGAGCTCGAGGCTCCCGTCGCCCTCGACCCCGGCGGAGTAGAGCGTGCGCCGGACGTTGCTGGCCACGCCGTTGAAATAGAGGTCCCCCACGGGGTCCGGCGTGAAGTGGACGCTGCTCTCCCTTGCGAAGGCGGAGAGCTGGTAGTTCAGGTCGCCGGAGGACTTCTGATAGGTGGCGATCCCGAAATAGTTCTGCTCGTTCTGGTTCTCGTTGAGCCTGGAAGAATCGAATGCAACCGGGAGCCAGGGCGCCCCGTCGGGGGACGTCCCCGCGGGAAGCCCGGGGGTGTCGGGCACCTGGAAGGTGCTGATGGAGGCGCTTCCCATGAACGTCATCCTGCTCGTCCGGTCCAGGATGTATGAAAGGTACGCGAACGCCTTGTACTGCTCCGTGACGTCGTGGACTGCCGAGGCGCCGGACGTCGGGTTCTCGATCCCGAGCGCGTTGTGGTCATGGCTCATGTCGGTGAAGTAGCTCAGGCCTCCCTCGGAGCCGCCCACCTCGAGGCTCGGCCGGAGCGTGTCGTAGCTCCCCCCGTAGAGCGAGACGTCGCCCCCCTTGTCGAAGCCGCCGGTCTTCGTCTGGATGTCGACGATGCCCGCGGTGCGGAAGCCGTACTGGGCGGGAAGCGAGCCCGTGATCAGCTGCATGCTCTTCACGAACCGGGGGTCGAGCTCGAGGCCGAAGCCCGAGATCCCCTCCGGGAGGAGCACGTCGTTGATCCGGTACTGGAGGTTGGCGTGCTCGCCGCGGACATGGAGGTCGCCGTTCGCGGCCGAGTCCTCGGCGACCCCGGGGGCCCTGAGGAGGACCTGGCTGAAGGGGGCGTCCGCGCCCTGCGGCAGGTTGAGGATCTGCTGCTGGTCCATGATGAAGGACGTGGCGCCGAGGCTGGGCTGGATGAGCCCGCGGGTCTCGTCCAGCTGGTCGGTCACGACGACGGGATCAAGGCGCGTCGCCCGGGTGTCGGTGCCGGGCGGAGCGTCGGCCTGGCCGGGGGCCGGGGCCGCCGCGGCGAGTGAGAGGAGGGAAATGAGGAGATTTCTGAGATTCATGGGAAGGGTGCATGGTGGGTTTGGAAAGGCGGGCGGAGCGCGCGGCAATGGCCGCGCCGAAGGCCTCGCGGGCGTTCCGCGGGCCATTTGGGAGATGCCGATTCCCGGCCGGTGCCACCCCGTGGCGGCGGGCCCAGCGAGGGGTCAGCTCGACCGGGCCGGGGGGGCCTGCGGGGGCAGGTGCAGGTAGCCGGGGGCCTCCGGGAGGACCCGGTCCGCCACCGCGAAATCCGGCAGGCGCACGGATTGTCCCGTGAACGCGAGGGCGACAAGGGCGAGGCAGAGGACGACGCCCTGGGCGAAGAGGGTGACCACGCAGCCGTCGTCCCCGTCGGGCGCCGCCGGCCGGCCGGGAAGGCTCCCGCCGTGGCCCGCGGCGACCGGGGCCGCCGCGCCGTGCAGCCTCTCATGGAGGTCCGGGCTCGAGGCCACGACGGTCAGGCAGAGGACCAGCGCGGCGCCGAGCGCCGCGGTCGCGCGGGAGAGGGGTGAGGGGCGGGACGGCATTCCGGGCATTTACCGGCGCCAATGTCGCCGGTTTGGCCCGGCCGTCAAGGGCCTGCCCCGGGGAATCACGCGTGTTGCCCCCGGGGGCGGATCCGCCTCTGCTCTTGCCATGGCGGCAGCCGGCGAACCCAACACGGGCCGGGTCCCCTCGCTCGGGGACGCGCTCGCCCGGCTGTGGGCGGCGGCGACCTGCTGGACAATGGCGGCCCTGTTCGTGGTCGCCTGGTGGTGGCCGAGGGCGCTCGACAACGGCCGCTGGGTAAAGCTCGGGGTGGGGATGATGGCGCTGGAATTCGTGCTGGTCCACTCGGAGGCCGTCCTCGGGGCGGTGGCGGTGCGGAAGGGATCCGCGGGAGGGGCGTGGATGCCCAGGCTCGCCCTCCTGTATGCGGTGTTCGGGGTGGCGATCGCCCTCGCGTTCCGGAGCTGGGAGATCGTCGCCTCGTTCGCGGCCGTGATGTCGGGCAGGTTCTGGTCCGCGCGCGCGGGGCGGGCGGACGCGGACCTTGCCTTCGGCCGTCGCCGCGCGGCGGCAAGCATCGCCCTCTACGTGCTCCTGACCTTCGCCTCGGTCCTCGTCCCCGTTCCCCGCGGCGGAATCACGCCGCAGCTGCTCGACGAGGTGTGGCGGTCGCGGGGATCCGGCGTCTGGGAGAGGCGTCCCGAGGCCGCGCTGGCCATGGGGGCGGCCTACTTCCTGATCCTGGGGGTGATCGAGGCGACGGCCCCCGCGTCAGCCCAGGGCGGCAAGGCGGGAGCGGACCTGGCCGAGTGAGAGCCCCCTGATCTCGACGACCTTCAGGCGCGACTTAGCCCCCTGGAAGAGGGACACGGAGCCCCTCCCCAGGCCGAGCTCCCCGGCCAGGAAATCGCACAGGGCCTCGTTGGCCCTCCCGTCGAGGGCGGGTGCGCGGACCTTGACCTTGAGGGCCTCGCCGACCCAGCCGGCCACGGCGTTCCGGGGGGCGTTGGGAACCGCCTTCACGGGGAGGCGACACGATTCGGGCACGCGGGGATGCTCGGCGCGGGCCCGGCGCGGTGTCAAGGGGCGCGCCAAAAGCTCCGCAACCCCTTGCAAAGGGGAACGCCACCGCACACGGTCCTAGGCCCCCCCGCTGCGGTCCCGGGGCAACCTTTCCCATGAGCAACCCGGCCCAACCCCACCATACCCAGGCACCCAAGGCGTTCGACATATCCCGGCGCCACTTCGTGAAGCGCTGCAGCGTGATCGCGGCGATGACGGGCCTGCCGCTCTGGTTCGTCGAGCGCCAGGAGCTCGAGGCCGCAGACGCCCCGGGCCTGCCGGCGCCGAACGACCGGCCGGGCATCGCGCTCGTCGGCTGCGGCGGCCAGGGCCGGTGGGACGCCCTCAACGCGAGCAAGTTCGGGGAGATCCTCGCGGTCTGCGACGTCGATTCCGAACATGCGGCGGCCGCCGCGAAGCAATTCACGGTGGGCGCGAGGGTTCCCGCCATCTACTCCGACTTCCGCAGGGTCATGGAGCGGCCCGACATCCACGTCATCGTCAACGCCACGCCGGACCACTGGCACACGCTGGTCAACATGGCGGCGGCCAGGGCGAGGAAGGACGTCTACGGCGAGAAGCCCCTCACCCTCACGGTCGACGAGGGGCGCAGGCTCGTGAAGGTCGTCCAGGACAGCGGGATCGTCCTGCAGACCGGCACCCAGCAGCGCAGCTCGGTCAGGTTCCGGCTTGCCTGCGAACTCGTGCGCAACGGGCGCATCGGGACCCTCAAGGAGGCCCACGTCTGGCTGCCGGCCGGCCTGCGGGCCGGCCCCTTCAAGCCGGTGCCGGTCCCCTCCTCGCTGGACTGGGACTTCTGGCAGGGGCAGACGCCGGCGACGGCCTACATGAAGGAGCGCTGCCACACGACGTTCCGCTACTGGTACGAGTACTCCGGGGGCACCATGACCGACTGGGGCGCGCACCACAACGACATCGCCTACTGGGCCATCGGCCTGCTCGCGCCGGGAAGGGTCGAGTCGACCGTCCTCGCCCAGCCGATCCCGGGCGGGTACACGACCTTTGCCGAGTACACGGTGAAGTACACCTACTCCAATGGGGTCGTCCTCAACATCAACACGACCAAGGACGACTCCATCTTCGGGAGCGTGGTGAACGAGGCCGGCCAGCGGAACGGCATCCGCTTCGAGGGCACGGGCGGGTGGATCTGGGTGAACCGCGACGAGATCTCGGCGAGCGACCCGCACCTGCTCACCAAGCCGCTCCCCGCGGACGCGCTGCGGCTCTACAAGAGCAACAACCACATGGGCAACTTCATCGACTGCGTGCGGTCGCGCAAGCTGCCGATCTGCGACGTCGAGACGGGGCACCGATCCGCGACGATGTGCCACCTGGGCGCGATCTCGATGCGCACGGGCCACAAGCTGGAGTGGGACTCCGCGGCGGAGCGCTTCGTCGGCTGGCACGCGAACGTCGCGAACGGCTACCTGAAGCGCGAGATGCGCAGGCCCTACGACTACTCCTTCGTGAGCTGAGCCGGAGGGGGGCGGGGCCGGTCACCCCGGAGCCACGACCGACTTCGACTCGTGGGAGCGCAGGGCGGCCTCCCACAGCTCGTGGGACGCCACGGCCTCGTCCGGCGTGACGCATCCGAACCTGCCTCCGAGCACGCCCGCCCGCTCGGCGGCAAAGGCGGCGATCATCTGCTGGAAGCAGTCCGAGAACCCGAATTCCGTGATCCCGGGGGTTATGACCCTGAACGGGGGGGTGTTGAAGAGGTCGGTCCTCTGCCACCACTGCTCCCTGTCGCGCCGGAAGACCCAGAGCGTCTTCGGCTCCTTGGTGGAGAAGCGGTAGCTCGCCTCCGTGCCCGTGACCTCGAGGTACCAGGTGTTCGTCTCGCCGGGCGCGACGCGCTTGGTCTCGATCGTGATCGGCACGGGGGACCCGTCCGCGCCGGGGAACTCGCCCGCGATCAGCGCGTTCTCCCAGGTGTCGCAGGGCGCGGAGCCGCCCTTCCCGTCGGGGCGGGTCTCGACGATCTTCTGGAGGCGCGCATAGACCCGCGTCGGCATCCAGCCCATCCTGAGGGGTATGTGGACGGCGTGCATCCCCAGGTCGTTCATCACGCCGGCCCGGCCGCAGTGCCTGGCCTGGCGCTTCCAGTTGATCGGCTTCGCCGGGTCGAGGTCGCTCGCGTGGAGGAAGCCGCTTCGCACCTCGATCAGCCTCCCGCACCTCCCCGCCAGGATCTCGGAGACCAGGCGCTGCGGGCCGGGCCAGAAGGGGAACTCGGAGGAGCAGCGGACGAAGCGGCCGAGCCTGCCGGCCTCGTCGCGTATGCGCCGCGCCGCGGCCAGGTCGATGCCGAACGGCTTCTCCCCGAGCAGGTCCTTGCCCGCGCGGAGCACCTTGAGGTAGAGCTCCTCGTGGAGGTGGTGGGGCACCGCGACGTAGACGGCGTCCACCGAGGGCGAGGCGAGGAGCTCGTCGGCGCTCGACGTGAGGAGCGTGACGGACGGGATCCGCCTGAACCAGTCGAGGACCGCGGGCTGGAGGTCGCAGACCGCGGTCAGCTCGGCGTGGACCCCGACATCCTCGAGGTTGCACCAGCGCGCGAGGGCCGAGGCGGTCTCCTTGCCCATCAGGCCGCCGCCGATGATGCCGAGCCGGAGGGTCTTGGCGGCGGTCATGCGAGGAACCTCGCGAACGCCGCCTCGGCGGAGGAGTTCTCGTGGAGCACCGCCATGAGCGCCCGGGTGATGGCGGCCGGCCTGGGGTGCTGGATCACGTTGCGCCCGTAGACGATCCCGGCGGCGCCCTGCGCGAGGAGCGCCGACGTGCGGGCGAGGATCTCCCGGTCGGTCACCTTGCCGCCGCCGCGGACCAGGACCGGGATCCCCGCCGCGGTCTCGATCACGCGGTGGTAGTCGGCGGTGTTGGACGTGGGGTCGGCCTTGATGATGTCCGCGCCGAGCTCGACCGCCTGGCGCACGAGTCCGAGGATCTTTCCCGTGTCGCCGTCGCTCATGTAGCCGCCGGCCTTCTCGTTGGGCATGAACACGAGCGGCTCCACCATGAGCGGCATGCCGAAGCGCTCGCAGGCGGGCTTGAGCTGCGCGATCGAGCGGATGCACTGCTCGGTGAGCTCGTCCGCGCCGGGAACGCTCAGGAGGTTCACGACGACGCACGCGGCGTCGAGGCGCAGCGCCGTCTCCACGGCCTCGTCGACCGCAAAGGCGAAGGAGCGCGTGGGGAGCCTCTTGCCGTAGCAGTTCGCGGGATCCGTGCGCATGACGAGGGCGGGCTTCGGGCGGACCGGCAGCGCCTGCAGGAGGCGGGCCATGCCGGGGGACAGCTGGATGGCGTCGGGCGCCGCCTCCACAAGCACCTTGACGGCGCGGGGAAGGTCCTCGATTCCGAGGTGAAAGTCCTGCTCGCCGAATATCCCATGGTCGACGGCGACGTCGAAGCACCGCTTTGTCGCGGGATTGAAGAGGCGGTTGAGTCGGTACTGGATGCTCATGGTGAGGGGTCTGGCGCTAGGGGCGCGCGTTCGCGGCGCGTGCGTGCGGCTTCTTCGCGGGAGGGATCGGGGTCACGAGGGGGTTCCAGTGTACACGCCGCCCACCCGCCGCCAACATCAACCTGCGGGGCGAGGGGCCTATCGCGTTGACGCAGCCCGAACCCGCAACATCGTAGGATGCAATTCATTCCGCAGGAGTGAAGGTGCCGCAAGGCCGCCCAAGCATGCCCGCAGACTTTTTCATCGATGCCGAGAAGGGGATGGTGTTTTCCATGGCCAGGGGCGAGTTCAGCTGCGCGGACGCGCTGGACCACATGGATCGGCTCACACGGCACCCGGCCTTCAAGCCCGGGTTCAACCAGCTCATGGACTTCCGCCTCGCCACGACGTCGACGCTCACCCACGGGGACGTCGTCATGCTTGCGGAGAGGACCATCTTCAGCCCCCAGTCGAGGAGGGCCTTCGTCGTCTCGGCCGACTGGCAGTTTGGCTACAGCCGGATGTTCGGCACGCTGCGGGACGGGAAGGGCGAGACGGGCATCATGACCTTCAGGGACGTGAAGGATGCGCTTGCATGGCTGTCCCTGGAGTCCGAACCCGATCCCGGGCTCTTCGCGAAGCGGCCGCAGGGGGACCAGGCCTGACCGGCACCGGGCCCTGTCCTACCTGGAAGGATTCCCCGGCGGGGGATTGAGCCGGTCGAGGAAGAGGTACCGGCCGCGGTGCCTGTCCGGGGAGGCACCCGGCGTCGCGCTCAGGCTCATGACCTGGTACCCGTCTCGCGCTCCATAGGCCGGCCATGCCGGCAGGCCCGACCCGTTCGGGTCGCCGGTCTTCGCGAAATTCGTCCAGTAGGAGGCCATGAGCTCCGACACGTCCCGGTCCTGCTGGCGCCAAGGGAGGCTGCGCGAGGACAACACCCTGAAGACGAATTCGATCTCCGAGGCGTGGGGGGCCGACGGCTCGGTCCCCGGGGGCGCCTCGGGAGGGAGCGGGAGCGTCTGGAGGAATTGGTAGCGGTACACGGGGGAGCCGCCGGTGGCGAGGTGGGTCTCGAGCCACTTCCAGGTGGCGTAGCCGGTGTACTGGTCGCCCGCCAGGTCCTGAGCGGCGCGCCGCGCCTCGGCGTCGGTTGCGACCGGGTAGAGCGTGAGGAATTCGTCCGCGTCTCCCCCGAAGAGGGCCCTTGCCCGCTCCAGGAAGTGGGCGGCCGTCGGCTCGTCCCCTGCGAAGATTGCACTCGGGCTTCCCTCGTCCCGGTTCCAGCCGGCCATCAGCGGCACATGGCTCTGGCGTCCCTCGGCGTAGATCGTGCGGCAGTCCGACGGCAGGAAGTAGCCGTCGACGTCCGGCGAGAACGTGCCGCGCGGCATCTTCAGCGCGGCATCCAGGATCTCCTGCGCGGGCCTGGCGCGAAGGGCGGCGAGCGAGGCGCCGCCGAACGCCGACGCCGCGAAGCCGACCCCCGAAGCCTCGGCCTGGGCCAGGGGCTTCAGGGGCCGGTTCCTGTAGAAGAACGCGCCGCTTTCGCCTATCGCCCTCTGGAAGAGGCCCCTCGCGAGGGGTGACGCCACAAGGCCGCTGACGGAGGCGGAGCCCGCCGATTCCCCGAATATCGTCACGTTGTCCGGGTCGCCGCCGAAGGTGGCGATGTTACTCCTGACCCAGCGGAGGGCGGCGAGCTGGTCGAGAAGGCCGTAGTTGCCGGAGGCGCCGCGCCCGGACTCCGCGGTAAGCTCGGGATGGGCGAGGAACCCGAAAACGCCGAGCCGGTAGTTGAGGCTCACGACCAACACCCCCTTCTTCGAGAGGTTTCCCGCGTCCTGGCGCGGCTCCGACGAGGAGCCCGCGGCGAACCCCCCGCCGAAGATCCACACCATCACGGGGAGCTTGGCCTGGGGGCCCGCCGGCATCCACAGGTTGAGGGTGAGGCAGTCCTCGCTTGGTCCTGCGTCGTGGAACACCATGTCGCTGAAGATGCGGCCCTGCATCGGGCGCGGGCCGTATTCCGAGGCATCGCGGACCCCTGTCCACTTCCGGACCGGCTCCGGCGGCCTCCAGCGTAGGGGGCCGACGGGCGGCGCGGCGAAGGGGATGCCCTTGAAGGTGCGCACCTTCCCGTCGGCGCTCTCAACCCCCTCGAGAATCCCGTCGGCGGTTGCAATCCGGATGGGGCGCGGCTGCTGCGCCTCCAGAGTCAGGGCGGTTGACAGCAGCAGGAGCGAAGCGGACAGGAACTTCAGGCGGGGTCTCATGCTTTGTGTGGCCTTGACGGCCTTCCGGGGCAGGCTGCGGCCGGGTCCCATCTGGCTCGCCCGAATATCGTTTGTCCAGAGCGATCGGCCAGGGGCTCAATTCCTTGGCAATGGTGCGAGGCGGTCGCCCGGCCCCCCGCTTGCCGACTGTCGATCCGAATGGCCGGGTTTCAGTTCACCCTGATGGAGTCCTGGATCCTCCTGGCGTCGGATTTCCACAGGCCGTTGATGAAGATCGTCTGGCTCCCGCCCGAGGTCTCGATGGAGACGTTCGAGAGGAAGATCCCGTTCTTGACCCGGATCGACGCGACCGCGCGGAAGTTGACGTGCTCCTCGCTCGATCCGAACAGGCGCCTCTTTCGAAAAAGGATGCCGTCCTGGGAAAGGACGACCGAGTCCCGAAAGATGTGATTGCCGGCGGACCACCGGCTCGACCAGTAGGTCCTCCCGGCGGCGTCCGGGTCCGGAACGGGGGGGGTGGCAGGCTCGCCCTGGGGCGGTCCCTGCGCCAGGAGCTTCCGCTTGGCCTCGGCAAACTCCCCCTCCGAGATGCCGCCATTCCGCCTGAGGTCGGCGAGCTTCCCGAGTTCGTCGGTGAGGTTCATCCCACGGTCCCCGCCCCCCGATTCAGAGAAGCTGGCAGGCCTCTTCGAATCCAAGCCGGGGGCCGCGGGGATGGAGCTTCGAGCGGTCGCCGTAACCGAGGTTGCACAGGAAGTTCGACTTAACGGGGCCCGATGCGATGAATCCCCCGTCGGCCGCGGCCGTCCCGGGCGCGGCGGCGGGGAAGAACTCCTGGTCGACCTTCGCATTGTCAAAGCCGGACATGGGTCCGCAGTCGAGGCCGAGCGCCCGGGCCGCGAGCATGAAATAGGCACCCTGAAGGCTGCCGTTGCGCATCGCGGTGGACGCGGCGAACTCCGGCGACTTGACGAACATGTCCTTCATCGCCGGCATGGCGGGGAAGAGCCGCGGCAGCAGCTCGTAGAATTTTGGATCGTACGCGACGATCGCCGTGACCGGCGCCGCCATGGTCTTGTCGACGTTGCCGGCCATGAGGGCGGGCCGGAGCCTCTCCTTCGACTCGGGGGTGCGAAGAAAGACGATCCGCGCGGGGCAGCAGTTGGCGCTGGTCGGCCCCCATTTCATCAGGCCGTAGATCTGGTGAAGGAGACCGTCCTCGACGGGCCGGTCAAGCCATTCGCTGTGGGTCCGGGCCTCACGGAAGAGTACGTTGAAGTCGCGCTCGCTGAGACGGACACTGGTGTTTTCGGGTGCTGTGGAGATCATGGTATGTGGGGACCTTGGAAAGGATTACTCGCCGAACGCCCTCTTGATCTTGCCCACCTCGTCCTGGATGACGCCCTCGAGTTTCTCGCGGTGGCCGCGTATCTCCAGCCCCGGGTTCCCGAGCGCCTTACCCGTCGTCTCCTTGACCTGGCCGGAGAGCTTCTTGGCGATGCCCTCGATCTCGTCCTGGGCGCCCGATTTCATGTCGAATCGTTGTGGGTTTTTCATTCGGCCGCACTCTAGACCAATCGGGAGGAGGCCCCCATGGGGTGTTACCCTAAACCCCGGCCGCAGCCGGCGTGGGACGCCTGCGCCACGGGGACGGAAGGCGCCCAATTCGCCAGGGATACGGGGCTAACACCCCATACCATGCAGGCATCGCGCGATGCTACCTTGGGCCGTAACGCATAACCCAGAAAACAGAAACTATATGAAGAAGCTAATCGTCCCTAGCCTTATCGTCCTCGCGCTCGTGGGTCTATCCGCCTGCCAAACCGACGCAACGCACAGCACCACGACCACGTCGCAGCAGACAACCGTGCCAGGCCCCACCACGACGACCACGACGGACACGCAGACCAAATAGGGACAGGGCCGCCGCGAAGGCGGGAGTGACCAACGCACAGAAAACATGAAAGATCCCGTCTACAAGCTCATCGAACTCACCGGCACCTCCACGCTTTCCGTGGAGGATGCCGTCAACAGGGCGGTGAAGCGCGCGCACAAGACCGTGAAGAACCTTCGCTGGTTCCAGGTGGTCGACACGCGCGGCGCCATCGCCAAGGGCCGCGTGGAGCATTGGCAGGTGACAATCAAGGTCGGCTTCTCCGTGGATGGCTGACCGGGGATGCCGTCTGTCAGGGCGGGCGAGAGAGGCGGAAATTTTAGCAAACCAGAATATTTATGGTCAAAGATAAGACAAAGTCCGAACCAAGAATCTCCCGGGAGCAGATGATCCGGCTCCTTAACGAGGACCTCGCAGGGGAATACCAGGCGATCATAGCCTACACAGTGTACAGCCAGGTCCTGAAGGGGGCCGCGTACACCGATATCGCGCGGGAACTTGAGCTGCACGCGGCGGAGGAGCTGGGCCACGCGATCAAGATTGCGAAGCAGATCGACTACCTTGGCGGGATGCCGGGAGTGCATCCCAAGCCGGTCAAGACTTCGAATGTCCCGGTCGAGATGCTGAGCGCGGACCTGGAGAACGAGAGGCTGACGATCGAGCGCTACCGGGTGCGCATCCGCCAGGCGGAGGCCATGGGGGAGTTCGCGCTGAGCGAGGTGATTCGCGGTATAATCGTGCAGGAGCAGGACCATGAGATCGACCTGAGCGCGGCCCTGGGCATCAGCGTGCCTCCCATCGGGAGGCCGCCGGCCACAAAGACGGCCCGTAGGAGGTAGAAACGAATGCTCCCAGGGGGGGCAAAGCCGGTTATACCGACAAACAGAAAGAAGCGCCAGGCGGCCCGCATCGAGGAAGGCTACGAACGGCGGGGTGTCGGCGCCTGGTCTTCGGAAATGATGGCCTTGGCCACTTTCAACGAGCTGACGGGCGGCGGATTCCTCGGAGGACTGGGTCAGCGGTCCGCCGCGATCTGCACGAGCCGGTCTGCAATATCCGTTGGGGACAGGATGTAGTCGACGCACCCCGTCTTCACGGCGCTCTCCGGCATGTCGGGCTGCTTCGCAGTCCTGAAATCCTGGGCGATGACGATGCCGCCCTCATCCTTGATCGACTGGAGCGCTGCGGCGCCATCGGAGTCAAACCCCGACAGGATGACTGCGATGGCCCGTTTTTTCCGGTCCTCGGCAAGGGTCTGGAGGAAGACGGAGATATTCTTGGGCCATCCCCGTGCCTTAACGAGGGGATCGAGGCGAAACCGGTCGCCGTCCATGGTGACCTGTTTGCCCGCGGGGACCACGTAGACATGGTCGGCCTCAACAAGGTCTCCGTCGGCGACAAGCACGACGGGCATCCGGGTGACGCTGGGCAGGATTTCCGGAAGCAGCGACTTCCCGTCGGCGGGCTGGTGGTGAACGATGATGAACGCCATCCCGGTGTTCGCCGGTAGCTTCGAGAGGATGGTGCGGTAGGCGTCGAGACTGCCCGCAGACGCTCCGAAGCAGACGACCGACAGGTTATCGGCCGCTCTCACTCCATCGGCAAGGCTGGACGCGGTGCGCATATCCGAGCCCCCTATAAGGTCACCAATCGGCACATCACGTGCCGCATGGCCCCGACGGCGGACCTCTTGGCGTCCGTTTCCGTGGGCTCCCATCCCTCGTTTTCAACGGGGCCCGCGGCGCTGATCAGCGCCCAGCGCCACATGTCATGCTGCCTTCGCTCGGTCAGGGCAAAGCCGCAATATCCGGGATCGCAGGTGACCTCGAGAGTCGAGAGCGAGAACAAGCTTGAGGACGAGGCGAAGGCAGCCTCCGAGTCCGAGGAGAGGTTCCGGAACGAGCACCAAGTTGGGGTCATGAATAGCATAAAGAGGGTAGTGTGGTCCTAAGATAGACCTTAGCCCTACCGCCATTGTCTTGCTATGGGGTGTTGACCTATGGACGCCCCTCTCCGCAGGGTCCGATCCTTGAACGGGTCAACCCCGAATGCCGTCCCCGTTCAGCCCGGTGCCGAGGTGATTTCCTTCAACTGGTCCGAGGCCGCCTTGCTTCCGTGGCTCGCGGATTTCCGGAGCCAGTAGATCGCCTGGGTGTTGTCCTTGGGCGCGCCCAGGCCCGTGTGGTAGCTCAGGCCGAGGAAGTACTGGGCGTCCGGATGGTCCTGGGCGGCCGCCATCCTCCACCACTTCACCGCCAGTGACGCATCCTTCGGGACGCCCTCCCCCATGAAGCAGCTCAGGCCCACGCAGAACTGGGCCTCGGCCATCCCGTTGGCCGCCGCGACTCCCCACCACTTGGCGGCCTGGGCCGGTTCGCGCGCAAAGCCGTGATCGCCGTTGTAGCAGCATCCCAGGACATACTGGGCCTTCACGTTCCCTTGCTCCGCGTCCGCGCGAAGCTGGACGATGATGTCGTGGTCCCCGGTCGGCCCGTTCCCATGCCTCACGTTCTCGGCGCCATGGGCCCCTGCGGCCAGCACTGCGGCGGAGATGAAGGCGAAAAGTGGTCGCAGCCTGGCGATCATGGGTCCCTTCATCGGGACAATGTAGGCGAATCCCGACGCCATTGATGCCCGTGGTGATCTGATAGGGTTGTCCGTGTTTGTCCTACAGGGCCGAGGGTGGGGCCCGCCCATGTTGCTGCGCGGGGAGGGCTCGTGGAGGGAGTCAGGTTAATACCCCATCGTGGATAGCCCGCCGTTGCTTCATGATGCATCCACCTTGATAGCGGCCTCCTTACCTGGGCCACTCGCGGGAGGCATCCTCCCTGCGAACCACCTAACACAACCTCGGTCCAGTACCTACCAGCCCGTCCCTGCCATGCGCAATCCGATCCCTGCCTGGAAACTCTGCTGCCTAGCCCTCGCCTGCTCGGCCCCGCTCCTCCATGCGCAGGAACTGACGTTCCTGGGCGGCACGACGACGGAGCAGGGCCTGAGGAACTCGAGCTACGCGTGGCAACTCGACTACAGGCAGGACCTGTACGAGTACTTCGCCTCCTCGATCGCCTACATCAACGAGGGGCACGTGATCGGGCACCACCGCGATGGCACAGCCTGGGAGGCCTGGGGCAACATCCCGCTCTTCAACGAACACGTCGCACTGTCCCTGGGCGCCGGCGCCTATTATTTCTACGACACGCAGCCCATCGGCCCGACGGGATCGATGGACCTCCACGGGACGGCGTTCATCTTTAGCTTTGCCGCGACCGGCTACCTCTCCGACCGGTGGTTCTACCGCTTCATGGTGAACCGCATCAACCCCACAAATGACATCAAGACGACCACCGTCGCGTTCGGCGTCGGCTACTGGTTCGGTCAGCACCGGCGCCCGGTGGGGGAGAAGCCCGGGAAGAGCGACGCCGCCGACGCGCAGCTTGTCACGGAGCCCGAGTTCACGGCCTTCGCCGGCCAGAGCGTCGTCAACACCATGCTGAGCCAGAAGGCCTTGGCGGGCGCGGCGGAATACCGACAGGGCATCATTCCCCATCTCGACGGGACGGCGTCCTTCATCTACGAGGGCGACCCGAAGGTCACCCGGCGGAGCGGGGTCGCGTTCCAGCTCTGGCCGGTGAACAGCTTCCTGGACGACAGCACCTCGGTCGGCGTCGGCGTCGGCCCGTACATCTACATCGACAAGAACCACCCTGCGAGCTCCGGCCAGTCGGTGAACGTGGGGCTGAGGAATCCCGCCGCGGTGGCGCCGCTTGTCTCGCTCACGATCGCACGGCGCCTCTCAAAGTGCCTGATCGCCCGGGTCATCTGGGACCGGGTCGTGAGCAACTACAACCGGGACTCTGACATCTTCCTGGTCGGGCTCGGCTATTGCTGGCGGTAGGTCCTTCCGGGACGGCGCCTTGCCGAGGGGGCGGGATTCTGTATCAACAACGTCCATGTCCCCGGCATTTCACAGCTCGCGCGGCAGGGGATGAGTCCTTCCGGAAGCGAGGCCCGCGGAGGATCCCGGCTTCCGGAGCCGACGCTGCCGGTCCTGGCGGCGATCCTGCTGGCCGTCTTCACGGCGAGCCGGCTCCCGTTCTTCTGGTATTACCCGTCTGTCCAGGCGGCGCAGGACACTCCTGGATACCTCGAGGTCGTGGCGGCGATCAGGGCGGGCCATTGGCCCCATTTCACCTTCCGGACCCCCGGGTACCCCCTCTTCTTCTGGCTGGTCACGCTCTTCACCAGCCGCTGGATGGCGGTTGTCTGCGTCCAGAACCTGCTCTCGTATTTCTCCAGCCTTTTCCTCGTCCATTCGGTGCGGCGGTTCCGCCCCTCGCTGGCGCTTCCCGCGACGCTCGCCATGTGCGGATTCCTGGGAAGCTCGCAGGTCGTCCTCTACGACGTGGCCATGCTGAGCGACAGCCTGTACACGAGCTGCATCATCTCGACGGTGGCGCTGCTCTTCCTCTCGTTCCGGAAATTCGGCGCGCCTGCGCTCGCCCTGGCCTCGGCTGCCATGGCGCTGTGCGTCCTCGTCAGGCCCGCGGGCGAGTACTTTGTCGTGATCTACGCCCTTATCCTCGCCCACATGGCCTGGCAGAGGCGGCCGGTCCGCAGCCTGGCGGCGTTCCTCATCCCGTTCCCCTCTCTGCTCCTGGGGCTTTCCGCCTACAACTTCGCGACGATCTCCAGCCCCGCCATCTCGCCCTTCGCCGAGGCCAACCTCGTGGGCGCGACCGCCCTCTTTTGGGAGGCCGATCCGCGGCTGCCGGACTCCGTCAACCGGGCGCTGGAGGACCTCCCCGCCTCCTATGCGAGGCAGGACATCACGCCCGAGGATTTTCGGACGCTGCGCACTTCATGGGACGCCGACAGGCTGAACCTCATCTACCAGAAGGCCTTCAACCGGCTGATATTCAGCGAGGGTTGGGGATGGGGAAGGCTGGGCTCCGGGGACTATCTCAGGAGCAGGGCGAACATGCGGGCGGTGTCGCTGATCGCGATTCGCAGGCACCCGGTCCTGTATGCGAAGTTCGTCTGGACCGGCCTCGTCGAGTACTACAGGGACGTCGGGTACAAATTTGACATCGAGTCGTCGATCGCGTTCCGCGAGCGGGGCAATCCCCTCTACGGGATGAGCGGATCCCATCCCGACGAAATGGCCGCGCGGCGCGCTGCGGCCCCGGGCAGGGCCGCTTCGACCACGGCCTCGCCGGTGGGGGAGGCGGCGTCGGGCCAGGAGCGCCTCGTCCGGGGCATCCAGCACCTTTGGCAGCGCGCGCACGCTGCCATATTCCAGAACACGGCATGGTGCCTCGCCTACTTCGCCGTGCTCATCCTGAGCGCGGTCCAATGCGCGCGCTCCAGGGGCCGCGAGACGGGCGTGTTCCTTCTGCTCGTGCTGACGCTCATCCCTCTCGGCGCGAGCCTCGTCGTCTCCCTTGTGGTGATCTCGGCGGACCGTTACAGCTACCCGACTCAGTTCATCTACTACCTATCCGTGGCGATGCTGCCCCTCCTCCGCTCCGCGGATTCCGGCGGGGCTGGGCCCGTTGCGAATTCCCCAGAACCCCCATGAGCTCCTCCCCAGACGGCGTCAGCCGCAGGGCCTTCCTGCGCGACAGTGTCGTGATCGGCGCCTGCGCTGCGTCGGCGCTGACGCTGGGAGCGGAGACCGCACGCCCGCCCGCGAAGGGCGCGGGCGTGAGCCTTCCCGAGGGCCTGCCCGGGATGCCTGCCCGCGTCTTTGTGCAGCACGACGCCGATCTGGTCGAGGCCTCGAGGGACGGGCGCAGGTTCACCACCTCGATGGCCTCGGTCGAGCTTGCCGGATCGGAGGTGCGGGTCGAGTGCCCGAGTGGCGGGCTCGCGCGCGTGGTGCTTCGGTGGCGGGTCGCGTGGCCGACAGGGGCAAGGTTCCTCGGCGACCACTGGGAGCGGGGCTACGGCGATTTCCTGTGGAGGCCCATGGAGCCCTCGAGGGTGATGCCCTGGTACTTTGCGGCGACATGCGCGCCCGGTGGCCGCACCTTCATGGCCGGGGTCGCAACCCAGCCCTCGACCCTCTGCTTCTGGACGGCCGACGCCGAGGGCGTCTCGCTCTGGCTGGATTTCAGGAACGGCGGCAGCCCCTGCCTCATGGGCGACCGGGAAATCATCGCGGCGCGGATCGTGTCCTCGTGCTCGGCGCAGGGCGAGTCGCCGATGGCCGCACTGCGGCGCTTCTGCAGGGCGCTCTGCCCCGCGCCACGCCTGCCCGCCGGCCCCGTCTGCGGAAACAACAACTGGTATTACGCCTACGGGCGCGACTTCGACGCCGGCGCGATGCGCCGGGACGCCGCCTTCCTTGCGGAGATCGCCCAGGGCCAGGCGACCCGGCCCTTTTGCGTGATCGACGCGGGCTGGACGCCGGGTTCGTCGTGCCCGGGCGGGCCGTGGAAGGAGGGCGATCCCGGGAGGTTCCCCGACATGCCTGGGCTTGCGGCTGACATGAGGCGCCTCGGGGTGCGCCCGGGCATCTGGATGCGCCCGACGGCCCTCACGACGGTCGATCTTCCCTCGAGGCTCCGGTCCGGGCCGGTGACGGCCCCGGAAAGGGCCCTCGATCTCACGATCCCGGACAACCTGGAGCTCATCCGAGGGGACGTCGCGCGCGTCCGCTCTTGGGGATATGAGCTCATCAAGCACGACTTCTCGACCTTTGACGCGCTCGGGCGCTGGGGCTTCGAGATGGGGGCGGAGGTCACGGACGGGGGCTGGCACCTTGCGGACCGGTCGCTCACGAATGCGGAGGTGATCCTGCGGCTCTACCGGACCCTGCGGTCGGCCGCGGGTGACGCCGTGCTCCTCGGGTGCAACACGATGGGGCACCTGGGGGCGGGCCTATTCGAGGTTCAGCGCACGGGCGACGACACGTCCGGCCTGGTGTGGGAGCGCACGCGCCGCATGGGCGTCAACACGCTCGCCTACAGGATGCCGCAGAATGGGACGTTCTTTGTCTGCGATGCGGACTGCGCCGCGCACACCGCCCGGACGCCGTGGGAGCTCGACAGGCAGTACCTCGACCTGGTCGCGCGAAGCGGGACGGCGCTCTTCGTCTCGGTTGATCCCCGGACCGTGACGCCGGACAAGAAGAAGGTCTTCCGCGCGGCGATGCAGACGGCCCTCTCGGGGGGGCCGCCCGGAGGCTGCGAACCCCTCGACTGGCTCGACATGGCCACGCCGCGCACCTGGCGGATCGGAGGCAGGACGGTCGGCTATTCATGGGAGGAGGCCTCGGGCGCGTGGCCGTTCAGCGTGTGAGGGGACGGCGCCGGCGTGGATCCGATTGTAGCCCTGCAGACTCCACAACTAGGCGCCGCGGCGCGAATCGGCCCTAGAACAGCGGCGCGTTGCTCGCCGGGTCGTCAAGGAGCGCCTCAAACCGCGGGTCTCCATGAAGGGTGTACCGCACGTCCCGCTTCATCTCATAAACGTTCATCTGGCCCGCGCCGCCAGGCGTGCGGAGCAGCCGGGCAAACTCAGCCAGTGCCTTGTCCCTGTTCCCTATGTGATCATACGTGAGGGCGAGATATGTCGCGTAGGCCGGTGCCTCCAGGGCATCAAGTGACACCGGGACGAGCTCGACGGAACGCTCCGCGGCGTGCTGGGCCTCCTTCGGATGGCCCCGCACCAGCTCTGCTAGGGCCTGAAAAGCCCAAAGGCGGGGATTCTTGGGCTCCCGCTCCAGCCGTCCCGGCATATCCTCCGGAACCTTTCCAAGCCGGGCCAGCGCGCCAGCCCTGTCCCCGGCGAGGAACAGGTTCTGGGCGGCAAAGACGTCCTGCTCCCAATGCTCCAACGGCACGGCCTTGAAATAGGGATGGAGGCGCTGCAGGCGAACGAGCTCCGTGACGTTGCTCGAGGCGTCGGCCCAAAATGTGCGGGCGTCCAGGCCCTCGGGGGAGTTGGCCTGTTCCGGGGTGAGGTGCGCGAAGAAGTCCTCAACCTCCCGGGTCGAGCCCGTCGCGTGGAACGAGACCAAGGCCAGGTTGTATTCCGGGTCGATCTGGCCCGGCTTGAGCGCGGCCATTCTTCGCCATGCGGCCGCCAGCTCATCGTAGCGCCTCGACTCCACCAGGGTCGTGATGAGGTTGTTCAGGTACCGCGTGTCGGCGACGTCGAGCTCGGTCGCGCGGCGCATGCTCGCGAGGGCCTCGGCCCATTTGCCCTGCCGGCGCTGGATGAGGCCGAGGGAATTGAACACGCCCGCGTCGTTGGGCTGCTGGAGGGCGAGCCGCTGGTACTGCTCGTTGGCGCGCGCGTAGTCCCGGAATCCGTAGTAGTAATAGGTTCCGAGGCTGCTGATCACCTCGTGATCCTCCGGGGCCAGCTGCACCGCCCGGTCGATGGCGGCCTTCGCCTTGGCCAGCGTCTCCTCCACGCCCTCGTGATAGTTGAAGGCCGCGAAGGCGTAGTCGTCCGCCAGGTCGCCCCAGGCGCGCGCGAAGGAGGGGTCGAGCGCGACCGCCTTTTCCAGGAGGGCCACCTGCTCGTCGCGGTCCCCGAGACCGGTGAGGCCACGGGCCTTGAGGTAGAGGTCGTAGGCCTCCGTGTTCTCCGTAGGCCGCCGCTCGAGCAGGGCCTTCTCCTCGGGCGAGAGCGCGGCCTTCAGCTCGACGGCGATCGACTGGGCCAGCTCGGACTGGATCGCGAAGATGTCCGTCAGGTCGCGGTCGTAGGCCTTGGCCCACACGTGCTCGTCGGTGGACGCATGGAT
This sequence comes from Opitutaceae bacterium, assembly GCA_003151495.1. Lineage (GTDB taxonomy): Bacteria > Verrucomicrobiota > Verrucomicrobiia > Opitutales > Opitutaceae > Palsa-1447. The sequence continues at coordinate 28,524 of PLXR01000130.1, read as the reverse complement.
CAGCTGGCCGGTCACGCGCACCTTGTTGCCCGCGCGCCGCACGCTCCCCTCGAGGATGTAGGAGACCCCGAGTTCCGAGGCGATCTGCCCGATCGGCTTCTTCGTGTCCTTGTACTGCTGCACGGAGGTGCGCGAGACCACGCGGATCTCATGGACCAGGGCGAGGTTCGTGAGGATGTCCTCCTGGATCCCGTCCGTGAAGAACTCGTTGTCCTTCTCGTCGCTCATGTTGGCGAACGGGAGGACCGCGATCGACTTCTCCCCGGACCTTGGGGGTTCCCTCGGAGCCTCCGGGGCCTTCGTCTCGGCCCTGGGCTCGGAGGCCGGCACCGCGGGCGCGGGCTTGCGCGACGATACGACAAGGGCGGCTCCAGCGATCGCGACACCCGCGACCACGCCCCACGCCCATCCGGGGATTCCGGCCCTCGGGAGGGGCCCGGCGGGCTGACCCCCGGGGCCCGCGCGCGCGCCCAGGGTCTCCTCCAGGAGTTGCCTCGGATCGCCTGCCAGGCGCCTCACGCGCTCCACAAACTGCGGGGTGGGGGCTCCGCCCGGCAGTCGCGTCCACTGGATGCGCATGAACTCCTCCGGCACGAGCGCCTTGGATTCCTGGGTCTGGTCGATCACGACGGGGATGAGGAAGGGGATCCCGGCCGCCATGTCATGCGTCCGCTCGATCGCGAACTTCCATTCCCTCCGAAAATACCCCTCGCCCCTCGCCTGGCTGTTCGCCGAGACCACCGCCACGAAGAGCGAGCACTCGCGGATCTGCCTCTTGATTTTCGCATCCCAGGCGTCGCCGCCCCGGAGTTCGCTCTGGTCGAACCACACCTCGACGCCAAATCCGCGCAGGGCCTCGGCGATGCGCCGGGCGGCGTCCGTGTCCTCCCGGGCATAGCTCAGGAAGACGCCTCCGGGAGTTGGATGAGATTCCGACATAAGCCGCCCGCTGTATGAGGCTTAAGGCCGCCGCATGCCAGTCCATTTCGACAGGGAAGCTGCATCGGGAGACGAATTGCTGGAATGTGAGGGCTCTCGTTTCACTTGGATCCCGCGCGGGATGGACTCCGACCTGTTCTCCGGCCCCTTCCGGCTGAGACCGTGGCCCAAAGCCGGGGGTTTCCTAGGTAATGGCCTAAAATGGCATTTTAGTTAATGTGTTGAGGTTCCCCGGATTTGACGGACACGCGTTGAGGCTATCCAGAGGTCGCCCGTGGCTTCGGTAGGTCGGTGCTATTCCGGGCGGGGGCGCAGCGCGAGAAGGTAGTGCCTCGAGGCGAACCTCCGATGCGGGCGTCCCCAAATGTAAAGTGGGGACTTGACATTAAATAGTTCTAAACAAGAGTACGTGTAATGCAAGATAACGTGCCAACGGAGATCATCAGCTGGAAATCTCAGCTCAAGAAAGGGACGCTCGAGCTTGCTATCCTGGCTTTGCTCGATGCTAAGGTCTCCTACGGTCTGGAACTGCTTGAGCGTCTCAACGAGCTCAACTTGGACGTGAGCGATGGAAGCATCTATCCGCTGCTCGCGAGGCTGCGCAGCGAAGGAAAAGTTACCACGCAATGGGTCGACGAGGATGTAGGCCACGCGCACAAGTATTATAGCCTGACGCCAAATGGCCGCCAGTTCCTAAGGAGATTGGTCGCCGCATGGCATGAATACACCGAGGCAATAGATGGAGTCATCAAAAAGGCACACTAACATGAATAAGTCATCCCGAACCGAGGCAGAGGATTTCCTGCGACGCTTCCGTCGCGGTTTGGACGCGCTGCCCGCCGACATCCGCGAAGACCTGGTGGGCGAGCTTCGCTCGCATTTTGAGGAGCGCCTGGGAGAGGATAGGCTGGACCTTCCCGGCTCCTTTGGCTCGGCCGAGGATTATGCTTCCCGTTTTGTGGACGCACAGGCCCTCCGAGCGGCGACGACGCGGGATAACCCTATAAAGCTAATCGCAGCCCTGCTCGGCAGGGTGAAGGCAACCGCCTTTGTCATCTTCGTCGTGCTGCCGTTGGCGGTCCTCGAGATTATCGGGCTCGCATTGATAGTCATCGGTTTCTCAAAGCCATTCAGCAACAGCCATATCGGCCTGTTTTTCGGGGCGGACGGCCGCTTTAGAGCGCTCGGATGGGTAAGCGACCCGGGCTCGATGCGGGAGATGCTAGGCTACGCGGTGATGCCGGTCTTCATCTTCAGCGGTCTTTTGCTGTTTTGGTTGTGCAACCGGCTCCTCCTTAGGATCGCGCGCCGGGAACTGGCCCTGATCGCAAGCGGGCCGGTGAAATTCCTGAAGTCCCAGCTTTCAAAGGGAGACGCATCGACATGAAAACGAAGAAACTCCTCACATTCCTGGGCCTTGTCTTTGCGGCCGGCTGGACTTTTCAGGGACTCGCCATCAGCCATGGCGTGAGCGGCGAGGGACGCAACTGGCTGCTCGCCGCAATGTGGGCGCCCATGTTGGCCTCCTTGTTGATCGGACGGGAGGCCCGGCGGTCGCTGTGGGAACGAATCAGAAGGATGGGCTGGAAGTTCTGGCCAATCGCACTGATCACCGGGTGGTCGTTCAGCGCTGGCCAACAACTGCTGCTGTGGCCCGCACACCTAGGTCATTGGAACAGTGATTTTTTCTATCTCGGTGGGGATGATCGCGGCATCGATTCGGTGCATCACCTCGGCATGATTCTTGGGGTAGGCCATCAGGGCTTTGGACTCTTTGCCCTCAATCTTTTGCTCTCCGTGACTGCCGGGTCCCTGATCACCATGCTGATAGGGGGCATCGGGGAGGAGGCGGGTTGGCGCGGCATTCTCCAGCCAGAACTTGAGCGCCGATTCGGGTTGTTCAAGGGCACTGTGCTGGTGGGACTGATCTGGGGATACTGGCACCTGCCGGCCAATCTTGCCGGTTACAACGACGGGCAACATCCCATTCTCCAGGCGGCGCTAATCTTTCAAATCCACACGATCTCCATGAGCTTCGTCCTGGCGTGGCTAGTGAAACGGGGTGGCAGCCTGTGGCCCGCGGCTTTGTGCCATGCAGCCAACAATACGCTGCAGTCCGGGCCGCTAATAGTGCCCAACAGCTGGTGGACGGACCAACTGGCGGGAATCCTGACGTCGATCGCAGTCGGCTCGATCTTCTGTTGGCTGCTCATCCGGCGCAATTCTCGCATTCAGGGAGAAAGCGTAAGCGAGGGCGGCTCCGTTTCGGCGCCCGAACCTCGGAAACTGGGAACGAACCCCCTCATTTTGCCAAAGCCGAGGTGCCTATGATTTGGCTCCCCCGATTCTTAATATCTTAGGTGCTTGCTTAATAGCCTAGGCGACAATCTAAGACCTTAGGTGATTTTCTCCACCTTTTGGAAAGTTTGACCTAAGTTTTCAGAGTTATTCCGCAGGATTTTAAGTGCTCCAAAAGATACCCGGAACCGACCCGAGATTGATTCTCATTTCAGGCGGTTTTTAACGAATTTCGGGATTGGTAGCGTTGGCCTCACGACGAAGCGCTTGCTCTCTGACAATTGCGGTTTCCAAGTATCGCGCGAAAACCATGTCTCGATCAGAGCGATGCTAGGGATCGGAACCGACGCGCCCCTCGTAACTCCGATTCAGAATGGTGACGTTCCTGACGATCGCCGCCGATTCAAGGGCGCGATGCGGTAAGTGCTTGGCTCCACAAATTCCAGCATTTGCGCACTTTAGTGCCTGCGCTGGCTCGGATCGTTCTCGGCGGGAGGTATCGCAGCGCGGCCCCCGGCGTAGTGAAAGATGACGAAAGCGACGCCGAGCAGGGCCGGAATTGCCCCGGCGGCCCAGATGTCGATCCCAATCATGGGCCGGATCGCCCGAAGAAACACGCCGACTCCAAATCCGCACGCGATAAGAATCAGTCCGGTAAGGAGGTTCTTGTTCGGGTTGGCCGCACTTCCGGAGGCGGAACACTGAGATTCGTCGTTCAGATCGAAGGGCATCGGGGGCAATTCGATCCCTTTGGCAATCGCCGCCATGCGCTGTTCGTGCCAAGCCCGAAGCAGGTCGCGACGCTGGAGGTAGTGGAAAATAATGGCCGCGATAGGAATAAGCATCCCCACGATTGGGATTAAGAAGGGCAGCACGGTAGGCAGGTTGTTAAAGTTCATCACCCCTATTCTACTCCAGCCATGGCCTTCTGGTTTCAATGAATTGAAAACCGCGGAATTTTCGAATAATGAAACCTTTCGGGTGCATATTGAGTATCAACCCGAAGCAGACCTCCGGCGTGGATCTCCCAAACAATCCCGATACTCAGGCCTGCCCTGAGCATGAACTCGACCTCCGCCAGCTTCTTGACGAGGGGAATTTTCACGCGGCCTTTGAGGGCATCGTGGATCAATTCCAGTCCAAGGTCTTTCGGCTCGCCTACAGCATGACGCGGAACCGGGCTAGAGCGGAGGATTTGGCTCAGGAGTCCTTCCTGAGGGTCTGGAAGGGCCTGCCGGGCTACGACGGCCGCGCCGCGCTGTCGACCTGGATTTATACAATTGCACGTAACACATGCTGCACCGAGTTGAGGCGCCATGCGGCCCGTCCTTCGGTTTCCATGGATGATCCGGATCAGGCCACCTCCCTTGAGGCCGATTCGGCGATGGCTGTGCGGGACCCGGCCAGCGGTTCGAGCCTTGACGTCGCCGAACTCTTGCAACGACTCACCGAACGCCAGCGGCAGGTCGTGACGCTGTTCTATCTGGAGCAGAAGTCCCACGAGGAGACGGCGGCCCTGCTCGGCATGCCGGTGGGATCCGTCAAGACACTGTTGCATCGGACCAAACTTCAATTTGGCCGGATGCTCGCAACAAGGCCAAGCGAAACGAGCTCCCGAATCAAACCCGATTCCCGATGAATTGCTGCGACGCCCAAACCCGGATTCTCGACCGACTTCACCACGGGGGCGGCCCCGGGGATCGAGCCGACGAACTCAACGCCCATCTTGATTCCTGCGCGAATTGCCGCGCGTGGAACGCCCGGCAACTCACAATCGACACGGCGCTTTCGACGCAACTCAGCCCGCTCAAGCCGGGACCAGCTTGGCGGGCTCAACTGCAACGGCGGATCGAAGCGCTTCCCCCGCTGTTGAGCCCGGACGAGGCGGCCGAACGGCGGCGAAGCTTGGAAGCGGAATTCCATCGATCAAGGCCTCGAATCGGTTCACTCGTCACCCTCAAGCGATTGTTCGTGGGCCTCTCGTACGGCCTGACGGTGTTTGCGATCACCGTGGGCAGCAAAACATTGGCGACCGAAATCTACCGTCACGCTGATTTGTTCGGCTCCACGGCCGGGCCTGCGCTGCCGATGACGGTCTGCTTGATGGTGGCAGGCATGGGGGTCTTGTCCGGTTGGATCGGCCTCAGCTTCGCCCGCCGTATGATCTGACCAGCGCACAGCGCTGACTGTCGCCAACGGCCCCGGTGAAAAAATTCCCCAGCCGATTTCCGGGCGCTAGTCCCCCAAAAAATCCTTTAAAGACCTTGGGCACCCGAAATGACCACCCCGATTCTTAAAATCTATCCTGATTTTATAAAAACCAACCTGGTAATTAAGAAACTTAGCTGAAGTTCTCCACTTGCCGGGCTTGCCCCTCAGCGGATCGCGTCCAGGACGTCCGACGGCGAAAGGATCTCCGGGAGGATCACCGGATCGACCCGGCCCGGCAGCCAGACCAGGTTGAACGGCACGGCGGCCCTGTGGTACTTGGCCAATTCCTCGGTGATCTGGGGATCCTTGTTGGTCCAGTCGCCGCGGAGCGCGGCGACGTGCCGCTCCTCGAAGCGCTTGAGGACCTCATCGGAGTGGAACACCAGGCGCTTGTTCGCCTGGCAAGTCGCGCACCAGCGCGCGGTGAAATCCACATAAACCACGCGGTTCTCGGAACGGAGTTTCTCCACGGCCTCGGGGCTCCATTTCTCCCAGACAAGCTCGCCCGCACCCGGGGCGACGGGCCAGCCCGTCCATGCGCCGAGCGCCAGGAGGACGACGCATGCCGTCGTCCCGAACCGGGCCCTGCCCGGCGATGCGCCGGGGGCGTTCCACCTGCCGTAGGCCCACACGGCCATGGCGACGAGGACGAGCCCGAACATCACCGCGAGGAACCCGGCCTCGGGCACCTGGCCGGCGAGCACCCACACAAGGTAGGCGACCGTGGCGTAGAGAGGGAAGGCCATGGCCTGCTTGAAGGTCTCCATCCATGCCCCGGGCCGGGGCAGGACCTTTACGGCCGCCGGGAACGCCGAGAGGAGCAGGTAGGGCGCGGACAGCCCAATCGCGATGACCGTGAAGATTGCGAACGACTCGACCGTGGAAAGGGCGAGCGCCGCCCCGAGCGCGGGTGCGAGGAAGGGCGCGGCGCAGGGGGTCGCGGCGACGGTGGCAAGGGCCCCCGTGAGGAAGGACCCGAGGAGCCCGGACTTGGACTGCAGCTGCGACCCGATGCCCGTGGCCGTGAGGCCGAACTCGAAGACGCCGCTCATGTTGAGCGCGAAGGCGAGCATCGCGGCCGCTAGCCCGAACACGAACGCCGGGGACTGGAGCTGGAAGCCCCATCCAAGCTGGCTGCCCCCAGCGCGGAGCACGGCGAGGATCCCGGCCAGCACCCAGAACGAGACGAGGACGCCCGAGGCGAACACGAGGCCGTGGAGCGTGACCTTGCGGCGGTCGGAACCGGCCTGGTTGACGAAACCCAGGATCTTGATCCCGAGGACCGGGAAGACGCAGGGCATCAGGTTGAGGATCAGACCCCCGACAAACGCCAGGACGAGCGTTCCGAGTAGGCCGCCCGCTGCCGGCGCGGCCGGCGTGGCGGCGGCCGCGCCCGCGGCCCCGAAGACCGCGTTCACCGTGATGCCCGGGAGCGAGCCGTCGGCGTGCCAGCCCTGGCTCGAGGTGAGCACGCCCTTGAGGCGCACCATGTCGCCCGGGCCGTCCGAGGTGACCGGAAGCGTGAGCACGAATCCCCCCTTCCCGTCGGACACGGCCTTCTGGGGAAGGTCGGAGGCGATCGTGCCGTCCTCGGAGAAGAAATGCAGCCCCTCGGCCGTCCGCGACGGGCCGCCTGCGCCGACCGGCTGGATTGTGAGGACGGCGGACTTCGCGTCGCGGGTGGCCGAGACCGTCCAGGCGGGGTCGGCGGCGGGAAGCTGGGCGAGGACCATGCGGATCCTGGCCCCGAACACGGGGTCGGGCTGGGGGGGCGCCGCGGAGACCGGGAGAGTGAGCGAGAGCTTTGCGCTCCCGGGAACGCACTCCTCAAGGCACATCAGCCATTCCGCGGCCGCCGCGATCTCGGCCGTCGCATCCGCCTTCAGGTCCGCGGGCGGGGTGATCGTCACGGGCAGGAGCAGGTCGCCGTCGTACCCGTTCCCGATCACGGTCCCGCGGCTGTCCGTGAGGACCATGGGCGCGGGCCACTGGATCTCGCCGGCGGACCAGCCCGCGGGCAGGCTCCACTTGAGCGTCGTGGGAAGGCCCGTGCCGGGGTTTATCCAGTAGGAGTGCCAGTGCGGCTTGTGGACGAGCCGGAGCGCCACGGTGAAGGGCCTGCCCGGCTGGATCGACGAATCCGCCGCGACCAGCGAGGAGCTCACCTGGGCCGTTGCCCCCGGAATGACGGAGGCGAGGAGCGCGAGGGCGAAAATGAGGGCGGGGCCGGGCGTTCGCTTCATGCGGGGGAAAGCCCAGTGTGATGCCAACCGGCCCGCCCGCAAGCGCTCAGCCGCCTTTCGCCCCCGCGGCGATCCAGCGCTCGATCATCTGTATCTCCTCGGGGGCCAGGGGCTTGTCGCCGTCGCTGGGCATGGAGTCGTCGTCCTTCGCCGGAAGCTTCACCCTGCGGATGAGTTCGCTCTTGCCCGGGTTGCCCGGGGCGATGACGGGCCCGTCCGTGCCGCCGGCCAGCAGGAGGGCAAGCGTGTCCATCCTGAGCCCGGCCTTGTGCTTCTCGGGCTTGTGGCACCGGACGCAGCTGCGCTCGAGGAGGGGGGCGACGTGGACTGGATAGAAGGCGGCGTTCGCCGGGTCGACGCTCGCAAGGCCGGTGTGCAGCACGCCCGAGGGAGCGGCCGCGGCCGGCGCCGCTCCGGGGGTGGGCGTCACGGGAATTCCGAACCAGGACCTCATCCGCGCCGGCATCCTTTCCGTCAGGAAGCCGTCCCCGTGGGTGACCGACCCGCCCCCGTGCGCCGTCCAGACCATGAGGGCAAAGGTTCCGGCGAGGAGGGCGGGGTAGCCGCGGCGCGCCGCGCCGGGGCTGCCCCGGGCCCATGCCGCCGCCGCGCAGACGGCCGCAAGCCACACTCCCCCCCACATGTGGACGGTGATGTCCCGGCCCCTGTATCCGCCGCTCCAGGCGAGGAGCCACCCGTCGAAGGCCGCGAGGAACCCGGCCGCGGCCGCGAGCGTGAGGATCCATCCCGCCGCGGGGCGCAGGTGCGCCCACTTCGCGCGCCGTCCCGCGAGTTCCAGGAGCGGCACGAGGACCAGGAAGGCCACCGGACCGTGGACCAGCAGGGGATGGAACCTTCCCAGGAACTGGCACAGGCTCGCCCGCTCGCGCCCGTCGGGCGGGAACTGACGCGCGGCGACGATGAGCGCGGCCCAGAGGACCGCCGCAAGGATCGCGCCCGCCGCCCGGCACGGGCCGGGGCGGGTTTCCCGGGCAATGGGCGAAGGTGGGGGCATGCTTGGCGTTGCCAAAGGACGGGCGAAGATGGGCGACGGCCCGGAGGGGTGGCAACCCAACAAGTTCGCCTGGTCGCTCTTGCGCGGTGGGCCGGGATCGGCCACCCTGCCGCGCCTTCCCCGACAAATTCCCCATGACCCGAGCGGAATCCAGCGCCCCCGTGAAAATCCTCCGCATCGCCGGGTGGACGGCCGTGGCCGCGGCGGGCGCGGCGAGCATCGCGGTCCTCGCGTGGTCCCGCGGCGAGGAGGTGAGCGCCCTCTGGATGGTGGTGGCCGCCGCATGCGTGTTCGCGATCGCCTACCGGTTCCATTCGGCGTGGCTGATGGCGAGGGTCCTGACCCTCGACGAGAGCCGCGCCACGCCGTCCGAGACCCATTCGGACGGAAAGGACTTCGTCCGCACGAACCGCTGGGTCGTCTTCGGCCACCACTTTGCGGCCATCGCCGGGCCCGGCCCCCTCGTGGGCCCGGTTCTCGCGGCGCAGTTCGGGTACCTGCCCGGCTTCCTCTGGATACTGATCGGAGCGGTCTTCGGCGGCGCGGTCCACGACAGCATCATCCTCTTCTGCTCCGTCCGGCGCGGGGGCCGCTCCCTTGGCCGGATGGTCCGCGACGAGGTGGGGCCCTTCGCGGGGCTCGCGGCGCTTGTCAGCATCACGGCGATCTCCGTCGTCCTCCTGGCGGTGCTGGCCCTTGTCGTCGTGAACGCCCTTGCCGAATCCCCCTGGGGGGTCTTCACGATCGCCGCGACCATGCCGATCGCCCTCCTGATGGGCCTCGCGCTCCGCTCGGGAGGGCACAACCGCGCGGTTCTCGGCTGGGTCACCGCCGCGGGGATTGTCGGCCTCGCCGCGGCATCCTGGGGCGGGCAGTTCATCGCAGGGACCGCGGTCGAGGGCCTCCTCACGCTCAGGGGCACGACGCTCGCCTGGTGGATCATGGGATACGGCCTCGTCGCCTCGATCGTCCCGGTCTGGCTCCTCCTGGCCCCGCGGGACTACCTGAGCACCTTCATGAAGGTGGGGACGATCGCGGCCCTCGGCATCGCGATCGTCGTCCTCGGGCCCCACCTGCGCATGCCCGCCCTCACGCGGTTCACGGACGGCACCGGGCCCGTGTTCGCCGGGCCGGTCTTCCCCTTCTGCTTCATCACGATCGCCTGCGCCGCGGTGTCGGGGTTCCACGCGATCGTGTCGTCGGGGACGACGCCCAAGCTCCTCGCGCGGGAGCGCGACATCAGGACGATCGGCTACGGAGCCATGATGACCGAGATGTGCGTCGGGATCATGGCGATCATCGCCGCCTGCGCGATGGCGCCCGGCCAGTACTTCGCGATCAACATGAAGGGCGACGCGGCCGCGGTGACGGCGCACCTCTCGGCGCTCGGCTTCGCGGTCACGCCCGCCGACATGTCGGCCCTCGCGGCGAGCGTCGGGGAGAAGACCATGATGGGCCGCGCCGGGGGCGCGCCCACGTTCGCGCTCGGCATGGCGCGCATGCTCGCGGGGGTCTTCCATGGGAGGACGGCGATGGCCGTCTGGTACCACTTCGCGATCATGTTCGAGGCGCTGTTCATCCTCACCACGATCGACGCCGGGACCCGGATCGGGCGCTTCCTCGTCCAGGACCTGCTCGGCCTGGCCTGGAAGCCGCTCGGGGACACCCGGTCGCTCGCGGGCAACGTCGGCGCCACGGCGCTCTTCGTGGGCGCATGGGGCTGGTTCCTCTACCAGGGGGTCGTCGACCCGCTCGGCGGCATCAACTCCCTGTGGCCGATCTTCGGCGTGGCCAACCAGCTCCTTGCCGTGATCGCGCTCGCGCTGGGCACCACGGTGCTGATCAAGATGGGGCGCGCGCGGCACATGTGGGTCACGCTCGCCCCGCTCGCGTGGCTCATGGCCGTCACGCTGACGGCCGGATGGATGAAGATCTTCAGCCCGGACCCGAGGCTCGGGTTCCTGAGCGCCGCGCGCGCCGCATCGGGCACGCGCCAGGCGCTCAACGCCCATGTCGACGCGGCGGTGACGGCCGCCTTCGTCCTCCTGTCCGTCGTCGTCGTCGCCGCGAACGCGCGGGTGTGGTGGCTCCTCCTCGCGGGCGGGCGGGCGCCCGACCTGCGCGAGGAGCCGTTCGTGGCCTCGAGGGCCGATCAGACCTCGTAGGCGGGCAGGACCTTGTCCACCCGGACCTTGTCGAGGCGGGCGTACAAGGGCACGCCGGCGTCGTGCGGCAGCACGACCTCGCCCTGGATCAGGGGCTGGGCGTAGCGCAGGAACTGGAAGTTCATGCTGACCAGGTCCTCGTTGATCCACTCCCTGGGAAGCTTCTTCGTGCCGTTGGCGATCTCGCTGAGGGGCGCAAGGCCGGTCTCGACGGTGTAGTGCTCGGTCTCCCCGCGGACGAGCGTGACCATCTTGTCGGTCTCGCCCGCGATCGCGGCGCGTACGGCGGCCTGGCCGGCGAGGAAGGCCTCGTCGGCGTCCGTCTTCGAGGCGGCGTGCGCCGCCGCGCGCTGGATGAGGCCCGGCCGGGCGACGCGGACCTTCGCGGTCGGTATCCCGGTCTCGATGATCTCGCCGAGCGCCTCGCCAGCGCCGCCGAGCTTTGCGTGGCCGAAGGCGTCCGTGGCGGAGTCGGCGGCGAGGTAGTTGCCGTCCGCGTCGACCAGACCCTCGGCGACGACGATCAGGCAGTACTTCTCGCGCTTGAGCACCCGGCGCACGTCCTCCAGGACCTTCTCCTGGTTGAACGGGACCTCGGGCAGGAGGATAAGGTGGGGGGCGTCGTGGGGGTGGTCGCGGCGCTTCGCGAGCGCGGTTCCGGCGGCGATCCAGCCGGCGCTCCGGCCCATGACCTCGACGATCGAGACCAGGTCGCCCTGGCCCATCGCCTCGTTGTCGCAGGCGATCTCGCGGACCGTCGTCGCCAGGTACTTGATCACGCTGCCGTATCCCGGGCAGTGGTCCGTGCCGGTCAGGTCGTTGTCGATCGTCTTCGGGACGCCGATCACCCGGAGCTCGTAGCCCTGCTGCTGCGCGAGCTTGGAGATCTTGTCGGCCGTGTCCTGGGAGTCGTTCCCGCCGATGTAGAAGAAATACCGGATGTTGTGGGCCTTGAACACCTCGAGCACCCGCTCGAAGTCCTGCTGCTTCTTGAGCTTGTAGCGGCAGGTCCCGAGGGCGGCGCCGGGGGTATGGCGGAGCGCGCGGATCTGCTGCTGCGACTCGGAGGCGAGGTCCACCACGTCCTCCTGGAGGATGCCGAGCACCCCGTTGAGGCCGCCGTAAATCTCCTCGATGGCCTCGTGGTTTAGAGCCTCGGCCACGATGCCGGCCAAGCTTGCGTTGATGACGGAGGTCGGACCACCAGATTGACCCACCAGGACGTTTCCTACGAGTTCAGCCATTTGAAAAGTTATAAGGATTTATGCGGACAGCGAGGGTCCAAGAAAGCGCATCCCACAGGGGTGCGCAATTGAAAAGTTCGGAGGGCCCGGAAACAAATCAGAGGAGGCGGGCCGGCCGGTAGTCCGCCGCACCCTTCACCCTCTTGGCGAGCGGCTTAACCTCTGCGACGAACACGTCGACCTGGTTGGGCGCCGCGCCGACAAAGCGGGCGCTTTCCGAGAGAATCCCGAGGAGCGCCTTCTTGCCGAGCCCGATCCGCCGGTCGCCGGCGAGCCTGTCGATGAGCTCCGGGCCCGGGGTTCCCAGGCGCATCGCCTTCACCGCCGCGAGCGAATGCTGCTTGATCGCCTCGTGCGCCGTCTCGCGGCCCGCGCCGCGCTTGACCGATTCCATGAGGATGGTCGTCGTGGCGAGAAAGGGGAGGTTGCGCTCGTTCTCCTTCGCGATCGACGAGGGGAAGACGTCCATCTGCTCGAGCACGGTGAGGAGGGTCTCGAGGCTCCCGTCGATCGCCAGAAACGAGTCGGGAAGCGCCACGCGCCTTACGACCGAGCAGGACACGTCGCCCTCGTTCCACTGGTCGCCGGCGAGGGAGCCCATCATGGTCACGTAGCCCCCGAGGATGGTGGAGAAGCCGCAGATCCGCTCGCAGTTCCGCGCGTTGGCCTTGTGCGGCATCGCGGACGAGCCGACCTGGCCCTCCTGGAACCCCTCGGTCAGGAGCCCCGCCCCGGCCATGAGCCGGATCGTCGTCGCGAAGCTCGACGCCGCGGCCCCGGCCTGGTGGAGCGCGGAGACCACGTCGAAGTCGAGCCCCCTCGGGTAAATCTGCCCGACGACCCCGAGCGAGGCGGGTATGCCGAGGTGCCTGAGGACCCGGCCCTCGAGGTCGGCGACCTTGTCGGCCCTGCCGCCGAGCAGCGTCAGCTGGTCGAGCTGGGTGCCGACCGCGCCCTTGAGCCCGCGCACGGGATAGCGGTCTATCAGGCCCTCGAGCCGGTCGAGGGCGATCAGCATCTCCTGGCCGAACATCGCGAGCCGCTTGCCGAGGGTCGTCGGCTGAGCGGGGACGTTGTGGGTGCGCGCCGTGATCATCAGGTCGCGGTGCTCCTCGGCGCGGCGGGAAAGGACGATGAGCGCCGCGGCCAGCTTCTTGCGGACGAGCTTGAGCGACTGGAATATCTGCAGCTGCTCGACGTTCTCGGTCAGGTCGCGGCTCGTCAGCCCGAGGTGGATGAACTGGCGCTTCGCCTGCTCGGAGAATTCCTCGATCCGCGCCTTCACGTCGTGGAGCGTTACGCGCTCGCGCCTGGCGATCGACTCGAGGTCGATCCTGGACTTGACCTTCTCGTAGTCCCTGATCGCGTCCGCCGGGATCGGCACCCCGAGGTCGCGCTGGGCCTTCATCACGGCTATCCAGAAGTCCCGCTCGAGGAGGACCTTTCCGCGCTGCGACCAGATGTCCCTCATCGCCTCCGACGCGTACCGGTCGGCCAGGACGTTGAGCAGGGGTTCGCGGGGCGCTTGTTCGGACGGCTCGTTCACGGCAAGCCGCCGAGTAAAGCCCGCGGGCGCGCGAACGCCACTTGAAAAGCGGCCCGGCTCTAGACCGCCCTGGCGCCCGGGGACGCGAGGCAGCGGACGGCTAGGTCGCGCAGCACCTCCTCCTGCCCGTCGGACCTGCGGATGATCTCCTCGAACGCGTTGATGAACTCCCTCTGGTTGTCGATCAGGCGGCGCAGGGACGGGAGTGGCCCCGAGCCCGCGAGCTTGCCGACGTACCAGGGGTTCTGGGTGAACACGTTGTAGGAGCTCTTCTCCGCCGCGGCCTCGCCAAAGCCCGCGGCGTACGAGGCGCCCGCCCGCTGGAGCCCGTCCACGCCACGCGGGCCGACCCTCACGTCGCCCGCGTCGGCGAGTGCCCGCACCTGGATGAGTATCCGGTTGCGGTTCTGGAGCGCCGAGAGCACCGGCCTGGCGTCCCCCCCCGCGAAGAAGTGCCGCTTGAGCGCGGCGAGCGTCCACTGGAGGTCGCCGCTGAAGAAGGCGTCCGCCGTCTCGAAGAAGTCGCCCTGGGCCGCGTTCGGCGAGAGGTCGGCCACGCTCTTCTCGTCGATGACGGCCCCCTCGGCCGCGTGCGCCGCGAGCTTGTGGACCTCCTCCACGAGGAGACGGGTGTTGGATCCGACCTTGACGAGCAGAAGCTCCAGGGCGCCCGGGCCGAACCCGATCCCGATCGCGCGCGCCTCGGCCTGGACGACCGCGCCGAGGCCCTCGGCGTCGTCCCCGCCGTCCGCGAGGGCGAAGTCCGCGCTCTTCTCGCACCACTTGGGGAACGAGCGCCGCCGGTCGACCGGGGAGGCCGTGAGGAGGACGGCCGTCTCCTCGGGGTTGACGGATTCGAGGACACCCTGGAGGTCCTCGACGCACTTGAGCGTGGTCTCGGCCTTTCCCGTGACGGAGTCCGCGAGGAAGTTGATGTCCCTCAGCCACACGACGCGCCGGCCCCCGAACATGGGAACGGTCTGCACGGCCTCGCGGAACCTGTTCACGGCGGTTTCTACCTCCGCGACGTTGGCGGCGAACCCGTTGACGATCTCGCTCGAGAACTCGTCCGCCACGGCCCCCGCGAGCTCGTCGAAGCGCTTCCGGCCCATCCGGCCCACAAGGAAGTCGTCCTGCCCGCAGATGAAGGAGAAGGTGCGGGCGTTCGCGGGCATGGCGGCGGGATTCGACCGGAAGGCCCCCCCGGGCTCAATTGAAAACAGAGCTCCGCCCGCCGGGACGCGCCCAGACTTGCGTGGATAGCCCTTAGAGCCTAGGTCCTGCGCGTGAGTCAAACGGCCCCGTCCCCACCGCCCGGAGACAAATCCTGGCGCCATGACCTGCTGCTGATCGCCGTGCTCTTCGGGGCGCTCCTCGCGTGGAGGCTCGGGAGCGCGCCGCTCCTCAACCCGGACGAGGGCCGGTACGCCGAGGTGCCGAGGGAGATGGTCGCCAGCGGCGACTGGGTCACCCCCCGCCTCAACGGGGTGCCCTATTTCGAGAAGCCGCCCCTCATGTACTGGGCGGTCGCGGCCTGCGAGGGCGCCTTCGGCCCGAGCGAATGGTCCGTGCGGCTCGCCCCGGCCCTGTTTGCCGTCGCCGGAATCCTCGCGACGTACGCCGCGGGCCGTCGCCTCTACGGGCGCGACGCGGGCTTCTGGTCGGCGCTCGTCCTCGGCACCTCGCTCCTCTACCTGGCACTGGGCCACATGGTGACGCTCGACATGGCGGTCTCGGTGCTCATGGCGGCCACGCTCTTCTGCTTCATCCTCGGGATGCGCGAGGAGCCCGGCCGCGCCCGGCGATGGCTCTTCTACGGGCTCTACGCGAGCGCCGCTCTCGCCACCCTCACCAAGGGGCTCATGGGGTTCCTGATCACGGGAGCCGTGATGTTCCTCTGGGTGCTCCTCCTCAACCAGTGGAGGCGGCTCTGGCCACTCCACCTGCCCGAGGGCGCCCTCATCTTCCTCGGGATCGCGGCGCCGTGGCACCTCCTTGTATCGGGGCGCAACCCGGGATGGGCCCACTTCTACCTCATCTACGAGCATTTCCAGCGGTACTCGGATACGGGCCACGGCCGGTACCAGCCCTTCTGGTGGTTTGTCCCGATCCTCGCCCTGGGCCTGTTCCCCTGGACGGGTTTCCTGTGGAGCGCGTTCCGCGGGGCGCTCGCCGGCGGCTGGGCCCGGCGCCGCGGGAACGCCGAGGCGTGGTTCCTGGCGATCTGGGCCGGATTCATCTTTCTCTTCTTCAGCTACTCGAAGTCGAAGCTGATCCCCTACATCCTGCCGGTCTTCCCCCCGGTCGCGGTCGTGGTCGGAAGGTGGCTCGCCGGCACCCTGGCCTCGGAGGGCGCGTTCGCGCGGATGCGCCCGGGGCTTCGCGTGTTCGCCTTCCTCTGCGGGCTCCTCGCCGCGGCCCTCTGCGTCGCGGTGCTCAGGCCCGGCCTCATCCGCGACCCGGCCCAGGCGGCCGAGCTCAGGCCCTACGCCTACGTGCTGGCTGCGGTCCTGTGCGTCGGCGGGGCGAGGGCGCTCATCCCCCGAGGCGGGAACGCCGCGCGCGGCTCGGTGTCCGCGATGGTGGGGACGCTCGTGGTCCTGATCGGCGTCCTCCTCTTCGCGATGCCCGTGATCGACGTGAGGAGCACCAAGGAGGTCGCGCTCGCCGCGCGCGCGGCCGTCCACCCCGGGGACCGCGTGTACCACTACCACGGCTTCTTCCACGACTTCACCTACTACACGGGGGCCGTGGTCGGGCTCGTCCGCTACACCGACGAGCTGGAGCTCCAGTTCCTGGACCCCGCCGAGAAGGACGCCCGGTTCATCGACGACGCGCGCTTCCGCCAGGAGTGGGCGGGACCCGGCCGGGTGTTCGCGGTCGCGCGGATCCGGGACGCGGCCGAGCTCTTCGCGGACCCCGCCTTCCACTACCACCTGGTCGCCACGGGGCGGCACCACTATCTTTTCAGCAACCAGCCTTGAGGATTTGGTGTCAGGCCCCAGAATGCCCCCCGCAATGCCCCCGCCCGCAGCCGCAACCCCCCTGAAGCCCGCCGCGCCGTTCCTGCCGTTCACGCGCCCCACGATCGACGAGGCGACCGTGGCCGGGGTCGCGGACGTGCTCCGCTCCGGGTGGCTGAGCTCCGGCCCGCAGGTCAAGGCGTTCGAGGCGAGGCTCTCCGAGCACTTTGGCGGCCGGCCCGTGCGGGCGTTCAACTCCGGCACCTGCACGATGGAGATCGCGCTCCGGATCGCGGGGGTGAAGGCCGGCGACGAGGTGATCACGACCCCGCTCTCCTGGGTCGCCACGGGCAACGTGGTCCTTGAGGTCGGCGCGAGGCCCGTCTTCGTGGACATCGACCCGAAGACGCGGCTGATCGACCTTGACCAGGCCGAGCGCGCCATATCGCCCAGGACCCGGGCGATCATCCCGGTTGACCTTGCCGGGCTGCCCGTCGACCGCGACCGGCTCAATTCCCTCGCGGCGAAGCACGGGCTGCGCGTCGTCGAGGACGCGGCGCAGTCATTCGGGAGCACCTGGAAGGGCAGGAGGATCGGCTCGTTCGGCGACTTCGTCTCCTTTAGCTTCCACGCGAACAAGAACATCACCACCTCCGAGGGCGGCTGCCTTGTCCTGAACGACGAGCGCGAGGCGCGGCTCGCGGAGCAGTACCGGCTCCAGGGCGTCATCAGGACAGGCCACGACGGGATGGAGGTGGAGCTCGTCGGCGGGAAGTACAACATGACCGACATCGCGGCACGGATCGGGCTGGGGCAGCTGCCGCATCTCGACGAGTTCACCGCGAGGCGCCGCGAGCTGGCCCTCGCCTACCTCGAGGAGTTCGATCGGCCCGAGATCGCCGCGCTCGGGATCGGGCTGCCGCCCGCGAACTTCACCGACTCCAACTGGCACATGTTCCAGGTCATCCTGCCGGAGGGCAGGATGGCTGCCCGGCGGGCCGCGATCATGGGCGAGCTCCACGAGGACGGCATCGGCACGGGCGTCCACTACCCGGCTATCCACCTTTTCGCGCTCTACCGGCGGATGGGCTGGAAGGACGGGGACTTCCCCCATGCGGAGAACGCCGGCCGCAACATCCTCACCCTCCCGCTCTTCCCCGCCATGACGCGTTCCGACGTCGCGAGGGTCGTCAGCGCCCTCGCGCGCCGCATGGGCAACCACCTCAATCCATGAGCACCGCGCCCGACCTGTCCGTCGTCATCCCGGTCTACAACGAGGAGCTCAACCTCCCGCTCCTCTTCTCGAGGCTCTACCCGGTCCTTGACGGGCTCGGCCGCACCTACGAGGTGATCTTCACCAACGACGGGAGCGCAGACAAGTCGCTCGCGCTCCTGAAGGCCCAGTTCGCCGCCAGGCCCGAGGTGACCCGGGTCATCGACTTCAACGCCAACTACGGCCAGCACATGGCCATCATGGCCGCGTTCGAGCGGGTCCGGGGCCAGGTCATCGTCACGCTCGACGCCGACCTCCAGAACCCGCCCGAGGAGATCCCCAAGCTCCTCATGCTGATCGGCGCCGGGCACGACTATGTTGGCGGCTTCCGAATGAACAGGAAGGACAGCCTTTTCAGGACGGTCGCCTCCAAGGTGATAAACGGCGTCCGCAGGACCACGACGTCGATCGAGATGACCGACCAGGGGTGCATGCTGCGGGCCTATAGCCGCGCCATCATCGACGCGATCGTCCGCAGCGGCGCCATCAACACATTCATTCCGGCGCTCGCCTACAGCTTTTCGGGAAACCCTGCGGAGGTGGGCGTGAGGCACGAGGAACGCCACGCCGGCGTGTCGAATTATTCCCTCTACCAGCTCATCCGCCTGAACTTCGACCTGATCACGGGCTTCTCGCTGGCGCCGCTCCAATATTTCACGATGTTTGCCGGGCTGTGCGCGGCCGGCAGCTTCGCGATGGTGCTCGTGCTGGCCTACGGCCGGCTCTTCCTGCACGACGACACCAATGGCGTCTTCACGCTGTTCGGCATCCTGTTCTTCCTGATCAGCGTCGCGATGATCGGCATCGGCCTCATCGGGGAATACGTGGGGCGCACCTACCAGGTCGTCCGCGTGCGCCAGCGCTACCACGTCCGGGAGATGATCGAGAAGGCGCAGTAGGCGGACTGCCGAGAGCATGCCCGCCCCCCGGATCCTGTTCTTCGGCTACAGCGAGGTGGGCCACGACTGCCTCTCGCTGCTCCTCGAGCGCGGGGACAACGTCATCGCGCTCATCACGCACCTGGACAACCCCGGCGAGAAGATCTGGTTCAAGCCCCCCGCGCTGGCGGCCAGGGATCGCGGGATACCGGTCCACACGCCCGAGCGGGTCGGCACCCCGGAGTGGATGGCGCGGATAGCCGACATGCGGCCCGACCTTATACTCTCGGCGTACTACAGGAACATGATCGGCATGAAGGTGCTCGGGCTCGCGCCCCTGGGGGCGTTCAACATGCACGGTTCGCTTCTCCCAAGGTACAGGGGACGGGCCCCGATCAACTGGGCGGTCCTCAACGGCGAGCCCCGGATCGGGATGACGCTCCACAGGATGGTGAGGGAGCCCGACGCCGGGAGCATTGTGGACCAGGAGGGGGTGGACATCGGCCCGAGGGACACCGCCGAGCAGGCCTTCCGGAAGGTGCTGCCCTGCGCCCGCCGTGTGCTGGCCCGGCAGATGGGGGCGCTTCTTTCCGGGACGGCAAGGGAGACGCCCCAGGACGAGTCCCGGGCGACGTACTTCGGGGGGCGGAAGCCGGAGGACGGCCGCATCGACTGGACGCGGACCTCGCTGCAGATCTTCAACCTGGTGCGCGCCGTAACCGACCCCTATCCGGGAGCCTTCACGGATCTCGGGGCGGCACGCCTCATGGTATGGTGGGCCGAGCGGGACTCCGCCGCGGCCCTGGGCCGGCGGGGCGCCCCCGGGGAAATCCTGGGCGTGTCGCCCCTTGTCGTGGCGACGGGCGACGGGGCCCTTGAGATCACCAAACCGGAATGGAGGGGCGGTGCCCCCGTCCTCTCCGCCGGGCAGGTCCTGCGCTAGCCCGGGCGGGCGGACGAAAAAAAGGGCCGCCGTCTTTCGAACGGCGGCCCCTTGATTTGCGCGGGGGAGGGGACGGCCTGCGCCGCCTACGCGCGGGCCTTTGTGGCCTAGCCGACGAAGAACGACACCGTGAGCACCATCAGGAAGCACACGGCCACCCCGAGGAGTTTTCCGCCGAAGATCGCGTAGAAGAGCCTGCGCTCCTTCGGATCCTTCATCTTGGTAAGAAACTTGTTGATCATTGGAATTGTGTTGAGGGGCTGTGGCTGGGAATTAAGCGGGATGCCGCTCAGGCAGTCCGGCTCTTGGTCTCGTTGGCTGGGCTCTTTCGGGTGATGGTCATGGGTTGTATCTGTGCCGCCTGCCGGCGGTTTGTGGGTTATGGTTGGCTGAGGACCCGCCCCAAAAGCAGGGCCTATGCCACTTAATAAAATCTTAGTGTCTGGTGGCTTAATCTTAATTAGTTTTTAATTAACCCGTTGGCATACAAGCGGCTATGCCACAACCGCGGACGTTAAATCCGCATTAAGTCATCCAGTCAGAATCCAACGCAGTCCCGCCAGCTCCACTAAACCACGCCCCAAAGCGCACCAGCCCTAATCCCTCGACCTATGCCTGATACAACGACACCTACACCGACGATGAAGCCCACCCTGGGCCTCACCGGCCTGACCATCAACGCGATGGCCCTGATCGCGCCCGGCGCGTTCCTGTGGCTGACCTTCCAGGAGCAAGCCCTCTATGGCGCGCCCGCAGCAGGGGCCTCCATGTGGTTTGGGATCGTCGGGGCCCTCCTGCTGTGCCTTGCGACCGCGGTGAGCTATTCGGAGCTGTCCAAGCTCTATCCCGGCGCCGGTTCGTCGTACTTCTACGCCGAGCAGGCCTTCCTCTCGAAGAGCAAGGCGTTCAAGTTCGCCCGGGTGATGAAGTTCTTCACGGGCTGGGCCAGCCACCTCTACTACTGGGTCTACCCCGGGTGCATGGTCGGTGTCACGGCCCTGATATCAAGTTACCTCCTGAACCAGTTCTGGCCCGACACCTTCAGCGGCATCTACGACAGCCCGCTGTTCATGATCCTGTTCTGCATCGTGTTCACGGTCTTCGTGGCCTACATCGCGTTCCGGGGCGTCACGGGCACGACCGCGGTGAACATGGCGATCAACATCATCCAGATCTCCGCGCTGCTGGTGTTCTCGGTGATCGCGATCGCCTACCGCACGAAGCACGTGGACGGGTCCGTGGGCTACCATCTCTCGAATGGTGTGGCGGTCAACTACCAGGTCTTCCAGGACACGGTCAAGGACGACAAGGGCGCGCCCATGCCCGTCCTCGATGCGGACAATAAGCCGACGAAGGACGACAAGGGACAGCCCGTGTACCAGATGGCCGACCAGACGGACAAGGACGGCAATCCTGTCCCGGCGGACAAGGACGGCAAGGCGGTCACGGACCCGAAGCTCGCGGCACCCTTCACGGTGAGCTATGCGATGTCCGACGCCTACTCGACGGACCCGACGACGAAGCTGACGACGTTCAACTTCCACCCGACGGCAAAGTCCGTCATCGGGCCGCACAGCTTCAACTTCGTCTTCATCCAGGCCTGCGTCGCGATCCTGATCCTCGTCGGGTTCGAGTCCGTGACGGCCATGGGTGAGGAGGCGAAGAACCCGAAGAAGGACATCGGCAGGGCTGTGCTCCTCTCCCTCGTCATCCAGGGAGCGGTCTGCTACCTGATCGAGTACTTCGCCGCGAACTACCTCCTCCACAACGGCTACACGCTTCCCCAGGCCTCCGGCTCGGGGGCTCCCATAGGGGACATGATGGTGATCGTCGGAACCTGGCTCTTCGGGAGCTACCAGGCCGGCCGCGCCTTCATGCTCGTGCAGGCCTTCACTGTGTTCCTGGCCCTCATCGGGACGACGCTCGCCTGCCTCAGCACGGGCGCCCGTGTCACCTACGCCATGGGTAGGGACGAGGAGGTGCCCTCGCACTTTGGGCTCCTTCATGGCAAGAACCTGTCCCCCCATCGCTCCATCTGGACGCTGGCGATCATCTCGATCGTCATCGGGATCATCACGGTCTCCGTGTATCTCGGCGGCACGACGCCGGCGGCGCTCGACAAGCACAACATCTGGTACAGCTTCGGGATCTTCGCCCCGGAGACCTACGCAAAGCTGCCGAACACGCTCCTGATCATCACGCTCATCAGCAACTTCGGCACGTTCCTGCTCTACATGACGACCTGCATCATCGCGATCGTCGCGTTCCGCGAGCACCATATGTTCAATGGGTTCAAGCACCTCGTGGTCCCGGTGTTCGGGCTCCTGGCCAACGGCGCCTGCATGCTGTTCTACCTCATCGGCCCCTGGACGGTCGCCGGGATGAGCGTGAAGGAGCCCTACATCGCCCTGGGTGTGGCCTTTGCCTGGGGCATCTACGGGTGGTACTACTTCGCGAGGAGCAGCAAGGCGAGGGGCAAGGCGATGATCCTGACTGCCAAGCCGGCAGTTTGATTTGACCTGACCTTCCCAAAGAGTTCCATGGCCCCGCCTGCGCGACGCAAGCGGGGCCATTTCTTTTCCCCAAACCCATGCGCCTGCGCTACGCCCGCCTCACCTCCATCGGACCCGTCCGCCCGGTCAACGAGGACTGGATGGACTTCTGGGAGTCGCCGGACCCCCTGACGCGGGAGAAGCAGGGCAGCGCGGCAATCCTGGCGGACGGCGTCGGCGGCTATGAGAACGGCGAGGTCGCTAGCCGCGTCGCGGTGGATGCCGCCCTCCGTGAATTCCAGGGTGCGTCCGGCGACATCAAGCCCTACGCGCTCCTGCGCCGGATGTTCACGGCGGCGTGCTCCGAAGTGCACGACAAGTCGGTTTCGGAGTACAAGGGCCGGAAGATGGCGACGACGCTCGTGGCGTCCGTTTTCCGGGACGGCGCCGTCAACGTCGCGAACGTCGGCGACACGCGGTCCTACTTCATCCGCCAGAAGACGATCCGCCGGTTGACGACGGACCACATCGCCACATCCGTGCCGGTGAAGCTCGGGATGCTCCTCGAGCGCCAGGCGATGGCCAGTCCCAAGCGCAGCGAGCTGACGCGAAGCGTCGGAGCCGAGCCGTTCTGCCAGCCCGACTTTGCGACCCAGCTCGTCCATCACGGGGACTTCGTCCTGCAGTGCACCGACGGCCTGCACGCCTTCATCCTCGACGAGGAGATGCGCGAGATCATCTGCCGGTCGCACCCCTACGACGCGTGCAAGGAACTCGTCGCCCTCGCCCAGAAGCGGGGGAGCGACGACAACGTGACCTTGCAGCTGATCGAGGTGCGCAACTGGGAGGAGGTCGCGAAGACCGCCCGCGCCTCGCTGGGCGCCGACGTGACGCCGAAGAAGGCCGCCGTGGCGGCCGCAGCCGCCGCGACCGGCACGAGCGAGCCCGGCCCGGGCAGGATCCTGGACGGCAGGTTCGAGATCACGGACCTGGTGGCCCGCAGCAACATGGCCTCCATATTCAGGGGGACCGACAAGAAGACAGGCCAGAGCGTGGCGATAAAGATCCCGCTCATGGCGCTGGAGAGCGACATCGCCGGCTATGAGCGCTTCAAGCGCGAGGAAGAGATCGGGGCCCAGCTCAACCACCCCGCGATCCTGAAGGTGATCAAGGTGGAGGAGCCGAAGAGCAGGCCCTACCTCGTCATGGAGTTCCTGGAGGGCAAGACTCTCGCCGAGATCATCACGAAGCGGAAGACGCTCTCGGAGGGCGAGGCGGTGGCCTATACGAGCCAGATCTGCGACGCGCTCGAGTACCTGCACAAGAACGGCATCGCCCACCGCGACCTGAAGCCGCAGAACATCATGGTGTGCAAGGACGGCAGCCTGCGCCTCTTTGACTTTGGGATCGCCCGGGTGGAGACGGCCCGCCGCCTCACCTTCGTCGGGCTTACACCGGCCCTCGGCACCCCGGACTACATCTCGCCCGAGCAGGTCCGGGGCAAACGGGGCGACCACCGGAGCGACATCTACAGCCTCGGCGCAATCCTCTACGAGCTGGTGACCGGCTCCACCCCTTTCCAGGGGGAGAGCCCCTACATCGTCATGAACGCCCGCGTGACGGGCGACCCGGAGGCCCCGCGAAAGATCAACCCGGAGCTCAACCCCGCGGTGGAGGAGGTGATCCTCCACGCCCTGGAGCGCGACCCGAAGAAGCGCTACCAGTCCGCATCGGAGATGAAGCAGGACCTCGACAACCTGGACAAGGTGGATCTCACCGGCCGCGACCAGAGGCTGCGCGCACCCCAGCCCTGGAAGGGCAAGAGCCACATGGCGCTCATGATCGCGGCCATCGTCGTGTTCCAGATCGCCCTCTTTTTCGCGCTCTTCGTCCTCCTGTCCCGCAAGCACCACTAGGCGGGAATGGGGGGGGCCGGGAGTGTTAAGGAAACATTAAGAAGGCGGGGGCTCTGGGGCGCCCAAGAGGGGAAAAAACTCGAAAACATGCACCTTGAGCCGTTAGTTTCGGGGGCAAAGGGCCTTAACGGGCAGAAAATTCGGGGCGGTTTCGTGGATGGCATCAATGCTGCTATCCCCCTGCGGGCGCGACTTGAACTACGGTCGCGCGTCGAAACAACCTCACTACCGCCCACAACCACCGTATGAATAAGAAACTGTACCCTCTGTACCTCTGCGCGCTCTCAATCTGCGCAGCGACAGCGAACGCCCAGACTGCAACGCCCCCCGCCGCCACGCCGGCGGCAGCCGCCGCCGCCGCTCCCGCTGCGCCCGCAGCGGCACCGACGTCGCCAGTTTCCACGCCCGCAATGGAGGGGCCCCTCGCGGTCAACGTGAAGCCGGAGAGCTTTGACATCCCCGACCTCGGGAAGATCTACGTCTCGGGAGCCGTGACGGCCATCGCGCTCGGCGACTCGCCCGCGTTCGCCGGCCAGAAGAACGGCTTTGCCGACCTGAGCAACGCCCAGGTCTTCATCCAGAAGGTTGACGGCGACTTCCAGTTCTTCATCCAGGCGGGCACGTACTCGTTCCCGACCGTCGGCGTCCCGTACACGCGGTCCGGCCCCACGCAGAGCCTCCTCTTCGGCCCCCTTCCGCAGGGATTCCTCAAGTACGTGAACGGGAACTTCTCGATCGAGGCCGGCAAGCTGCCGACCCTCATCGGCGCCGAGTACGGCTTCACGTTCGAGAACATGAACATCTCGAGGGGGCTCCTCTGGAACCAGGAGCCGCTCGTCAGCCGCGGCGTGCAGGCGAACTACACCGCGGGCCCCGTGGCCCTTTCCGCGTCGTGGAACGATGGTTTCTACTCGAGCCGCTACAACTGGGGTTCTGCCTCGGCCGCCTGGACGATCAACTCGTCCAACACGCTGGCCTTGGTGTTCGGGGGCAACTTCGGGACGACGGACTACGGCGCCTCGGCGACCCCGATCTACCAGAACAATGACAAGCAGATCTGGAACGTGATCTATTCCTACACGTCCGGCCCCTGGCTGGCGCAGGGCTACTACCAGTACGCGGACACCGCCACGGGCGCGGGCATCGGCATCGGCAAGGCCACGTCCACCTCGGGCGTCGGCGTCCTCGTCAACTATGCGGTGCCCAACACGAGCTGGAACATCTCGGCCCGCTTTGAGGACATCACCTCCTCAGGCAACGCCAACGACGGATCGGTCAACCTGCTCTACGGCGTCGGAAGCAAGGCGTGGTCCCTCACCTTCACGCCGACTTACCAGTCTGGGATCTTCTTCACCCGCGGCGAAGTCTCCTTCGTCGGTGTGTCGTCCTCGACGAGCGGGTCCGCCTTCGGAAGCAGCGGGACGAGCACCTCGCAGACTCGCTTCGCGATCGAGACCGGCTTCCTCTTCTAGCATTTGACCGGGAACCGCAAGGCCCGCGCCCCTGCCAGGGCGCGGGCCTTCACGTGTCCGCGCGGGGCGGCCCGAGGCTAGTAGAGCCGCCGCCGGAACAGGAACCCCGCGATCGTCATGTTGACCAGCCCGATGACCGCCATCGGCCAGAGCTGCGGGATGAGCAGGTGGAAGGGCGTCCCCTGGAGGAAGACGCCGCGGATGACGACCAGGAAGTAGCGCATCGGGTTGACGAGCGTCAGGCGCTGCATCCAGAAGGGCATGTTCGCGATCGGAGTCGCGAACCCGGAGAGCATCACGGACGGCACGAGGAAGAGGAAGGCGCCGAGGAGGCCCTGCTGCTGGGTGACCGCGAGCGACGAGACCATGAGCCCGACGCCCAGGGACGAGAACAGGAAGAAGAAGAGGCCGACGTAGAGCGTGGCCACGTTCCCGCGCAGCGGCACGTGGAACCAGAGGGTCGCGATGAGGACGATCGCGGTCATCTCGGCGAAGCCGATGATGAACCCCGGCAGCGCCTTCCCGAGGATGATCTCAAGGGGCTTCAGGGGCGTGACGAGCAGCTGGTCAAACGTCCCCTGCTCGCGCTCGCGAGCGACCGACAGCGAGGTGACGAGCGTCGTCACCAGGAGCGTGAGGAGCCCCACGATGCCCGGGACGAGGAACCAGCGGCTCTCGAGGTTCGGGTTGAACCATGCCCGCACCTCGAGCCGCGCCGGCGCGTAGGCCCCCGACTGGCGGAGGTGCTCGGCGCTGAAGTCCGCGGCAATCGTCGAGACGTAGCCGAGCAGGATCGCCGCCGTGTTGGAGTTGCGGCCGTCGACGATCACCTGGACCGGGCCCGGCCGGCCCGCCGAGAGCTCGCGGGTGAACTGCGGCCCGATATTCAGCACCAGCATGACCTTGCGGCTGTCCAGGAGCGGGGAGATCTCCGCCTCGCCGGCGATGTCGGCGACCCGGAGGAAGTTGGGCGATCCCGTGAAGCGAGCCACCAGCTCGCGCGACTCGGGGCCCGGGTCCTGGTTGTAGACCGCGAAGGGGATGTGGTTCAGGTCAAAGGTGGCCGCATAGCCGAATACGAGCAGCTGCACCAGGGGCGGGACGATGACCACCACGCGGCTTCGCTTGTCCTTGAGGAGGGCGAGGAACTCCTTGACCATCAATGCGTAAACGCGCAGCCACATGGTTTGCTCCTATTCCAGGCGCTTGCGGAGCATGCGCCGGCTGGCGCCCAGGAACACCGCCGCGAACACTGCGAGCGCGGCGGCGTTGGGCAGCACGACTGACCAGACGTTCCCGGCGAGGAAGAGCGTCTGCAGGGACGCCACGAAGTAGCGCGCAGGCAGGATCCGGGTGATCGCCTGGACGACCGGGGGCATGCTGCCGATGTCGAAGATGAACCCCGAGAGGAGGAATGCCGGCAGGAAGGTCGTTATGATCGCGGCCATCCCGGCCACGAACTGGCTCTTGGCGGCCGTCGAGATCAGGAGCCCCATGCCGAGGGCCGCCAGGAGGAAGAGCGAGGAGACGGCGAGGAGGAGCCACGGCGACCCGAGGAGCGGCACGCCGAAGAGCCACAGGCCCATCGCCACCGAGACCCCCATGCCTCCCAGGCCCAGGACGAAGTAGGGCATCACCTTGCCGAGCAGCACCTCCCCCATGGTCACCGGCGTCACCATCAGGGCCTCCATCGTCCCGCGCTCCCACTCCCGGGCCATCACGAGCGCGGTCAGGAGGGCGCCGATGAGCGTCATGATGATCGCGATCAGCCCCGGCACGAGGTAGTTCCTGCTGCGCAGCTCGCTGTTGAACCAGACGCGCTGGTCGATCCGCAGGGGCGCGCCCAGGCGTTCGCCGCGCTCGACCGCCCGCTTCTCGAGCCACGACTGCCAGACGCCCTGCACGTATCCGATCACCAGGCGCGCGGTGTTCGCGTCGGTGCCGTTGACGATGACCTGGATCGGGGCGCCCCCGGGGCCGCGCATGCGGCGCGAGAAGTCCGACTGCAGGTGCACGATGGCGTTGACCCGCATCGCCCTGAGCGCCTCCTCGGCCTGCCCGAGGTCGCTCATGTACACGGGGGCGAAGTAGCGCGAGGCGTCGAAGCGGGCCTCGAGGCCGGCCGTGTCGGCGTCGGGCTGCTCGGCCACCACCGCGATGGGCACGCGCTCGGCGTCCAGCGAGATCCCGTAGCCGAAGATGAGGAGGAGGAAGACCGGCATCACGAAGGCGATGGCGATGCTGCTCGGGTCCCGCAGGATCTGTGAGCATTCCTTGCGCACGAGCCCCCGCAGCCGCATCCGCGAGGCCGCGCTCATGCCGCGGGGGCCTGGCGGCCCCGGTCCTCTATCAGCGCGATGAAGGCCTCCTCCATCGTGGGCTCAGGCCGCCCCTCGGTGCGCTGGCCCCTCTTGATCTCCGCCGGGACGCCGAGGGCGAGCACCTCGCCGTCGGCCATGATCGCCAGCCGGTCGCAGTACTCGGCCTCCTCCATGAAGTGCGTCGTGACCATGATCGTGACGCCGTCCGCGGCGAGCGCGTTGATCCGGCTCCAGAACTCCCGGCGGGCGAGGGGGTCGACCCCCGAGGTGGGCTCGTCCAGGAAGAGGATGTCGGGCTCGTGCATGAGCGCGCAGGCCATCGCAAGGCGCTGCTTGTAGCCGAGCGACAGGTCCTGGCTCGCGGCCTCGGTGAGGCCGCCGAGCCCGAACTGCCCGATCGCCCACTCGGTCCGCTCGCGCTGGCGCCGGCCCGAGAGGTTGTACGCGCTGCCGAAGAACCTCAGGTTCTCCCGCACGCTCAGGTTGCCGTAGAGCGAGAACCGCTGAGACATGTAGCCGATCCGGGAGCGGGCGTCCGCCGCCGCGTGGCGCAGGTCGAGCCCCGCCACGCGCAGGGTTCCCGCGGACGCCGGCAGGAGCCCGCA
>PLXR01000119.1 GCA_003151495.1 Opitutaceae bacterium | reverse complement strand
AGGAGAACGTGATCATGGGGCACCTCATACCGGCGGGCACGGGCCTGCCCCAGTACCGGCACCTCAAGATCAGCCTTCCCTTCGGCACCGAGCTGATCGACGACACCAAGGCCGTCGAGGCCAGCGCGAGCTGAGGATCCTCCAAAGACTTAATCCAAGGGCCTCCCTTCGCGGGGAGGCCCTTTTTCTTGCAAGGGAATGGAGGGGGCGCTCACCCGGCCGATGGGGCATGTGGCGGTGCCGTGAGGCCAATTCGTCCCTAAAGCATTGTCGGCTTCCCCATGAGCCGAGGTACTGCGCGGGCCCCGGTTCCCGCCAACCCTCCCGCCTGCACGCCCCACCATGAGAACGACGCTATTCGCACTTGCCGCACTCGCAATGATGTCCGCGCCGCTCTTTGCGGACACGGCCTCCCCGGAGCCCAGCACAGTCACGTACAAGGTTGCGCAGACGGTCACGCTGACCGGCATCCCCGAGGGAGCCCACGACGTGAAATTGTGGGTGGCCATTCCCGGCGACGCCCCCTTCCAGGAGGTCCTCGATATCGCCGCGTCGGTTCCCGGCACCTGGTCGATCGTGACCGAGCCCGATCGGGGCAACCGGTTCCTCTACGCCGAGGTCTCGGCCCCGACCGCGCCCACCCTGACCGCGAGGGTCGACGTGACCGTGAGGCGGCACTCGGTTTCGAATGCCATTGATGCCGCGAAGGTCGGGCCGATCACGGATACCATGAGGACGCTTTTTGCCGACGAGGTCCGGGCGGATGCGCCCCACATGCAGGTGACCCCGGAAATCACCGCGATGGCGACGAAGGCCTGCGGCGCCGAGACCAACCCCGCCCTCGAGGCGAAGGCCCTGCTGCAGCTCGTCGCGGGCACCACCGTGCACTACTCGAGGGACCCGTCGAAGTCGAAGTACAGCGCGGGCGATGCGGAGGTGTGCCTGGCCCATGGGGGAGGCACGTGCACCGATATTCACTCCCTCTTCATCGCGCTTGCCCGCGCCCGGGGCATTCCGGCGCGCCTTCAGATGGGCTACAGGCTGAGGGAGGCCAACGAGGGAAAGGCGGCTGATCCCGGCTACCGCTGCTGGGCGGAATATTTCCTGCCCGGCTACGGCTGGGTGCCAACGGACCTCGTCGAGGCGGAGGACCCGAAGGGACTCGGCCCGGACCGGTGGTTCACCGGCCTCACGGCACGCCGCCTCTGGCTGAACCAGGGCAGGGAATTCAACCTTCCCCACCACGAGGCGAACGGTCACCCCGTCAACACGATGATCATTGGCTACGCGGAAATCGATGGGGTCGAGGCGCGCGTCCTGCCGCAAGGCGACAAGCCCTCCCAGCTGAGCCGCACCGTGTTCTATAGCGAGGTGAAGGCGCCTGCTCCGGCCGCCGTAGCCTTGAATTGAGCCCACCGTTTCTCGGAAGGTTTTGGAGCGACGGTGGGTTGAGGGCGCCCGTGCGCGTTCTGCAGGGCAGGCGGATTTTTGGATGCATCCCTGGTGTGCGCGCCCAAAAAAGGTCGAGAATGGGGGTGTCTACAATCGACAACATCTACCGGATCAAGGACTTAAATAAGAAAATGAAGATGGTCCACTTTATGTCGGCGGACATGGGGCTGCCCCGGTACCTGCACCTCAAGATCGGCCTGTCCCCCGGCACCGAGCCGATCGGCGACCCCAAGGCTGCCGGGGCCCGCGCAAGCTGACCCAGGCGGCCCAATTTGGCAGGGTGGGGGGCCTTCCGGACCCTCCCCCCCGCCCTTTTCTCCCCCCCCGCAGCCCCAGGCTCCGGGCCTACCGCGCCCGGCCCAGATCGCCGGGCGTTTTTTCTTGTGTTTGCCGCTGGCAAACGGGATTTTGAACACCCTTTTCGTCAGTTCATACACGCGTCCGGCACTCACCGGCATGCGCCCCTTACCTCGCGAACCGCGCCCAAAACGTGAATTTCGCGAACCGCTGCGTCTTTTCGCCAAAAAGTTCTTGCCGACGTTTTCGCGAAGCGTAGCTTCAACCTCTTTTCCCAATTTCCCACTCCTAACCGCATCGTATGCCCACCATCAACCAGCTTGTTCGCAAAGGCCGTCGCAAAGTGCGCATCAAGTCGAAGTCGCCGGCCCTTGAGGGCAACCCCTTCCGGCGCGGCGTCTGCGTGCAGGTCATGACCCGCACCCCGAAGAAGCCGAACTCGGCCATCCGCAAGGTCGCCAAGGTCAGGCTGACGAACGGCAACGAGGTCATTTCGTACATCCCGGACGAGGGACACAACCTCCAGGAGCACTCGATCGTGCTCGTCCGCGGGGGCCGCGTTAAGGATCTCCCCGGAGTGCGCTACCACATCGTGCGCGGCACATTGGACGCGACGGGGGTCGAGAAGCGCCGCCGCAGCCGCTCCAAGTACGGCGTCAAGCGCCCGAAAGAGGCCAAGAAGTAATAGTAGAAGGAACCTAGACCATGTCACGCCGCCACAGAGCAGAGAAACGCAACGTAATCCCCGATATCCGGTACAACAGCCCTCTGGTTGCGCACCTGGTGAACGTCATCATGAAGAGCGGCAAGAAGAACCTTGCCCAGCGTATCGTGTACGGGGCCTTTGAAAAGGTCTCCGAGAAGCTCGAGAAGGGCGATCCCGTTGACCTGCTCCTCGGCGCGCTCGAGAACGCCCGCCCCCGGCTCGAGGTGAAGAGCCGCCGCGTCGGNNGCGGCGCGACCTACCAGGTCCCGATTGAAATTTCGTTCGAGCGGCAGGAGAGCCTCGCGATCCGCTGGATCGTCGACGCCGCGGGCTCGCGCAAGGGCATCACGATGAAGGACGCCCTCGCGGCCGAGATCATCGATGCCTACAACAACACGGGCTCGGTGGTGAAGAAGAAGGAAGACACCCACAAGATGGCCCAGGCCAACCGCGCCTTCGCCCATCTCCGCTGGTAACTTTAGGAGCCGCCGCCATGTCCGCCGCCGAAGTACCCACTATCACTGTCGTCACCGACAAGGCCA
>PLXR01000048.1 GCA_003151495.1 Opitutaceae bacterium | reverse complement strand
GATTTCGCTCTCGTCGAGGCGGTTGGGATTGACCAGCGCCGCCGCCACCGGGAGGATGCCCGAGCATTTGTGGTGATCGACGACGATGACATCGACACCCAAGGACCGCAAATGAGCCACTTCGGAGTTTGAATTTGTCCCGCAATCGAGCGCGATGAAGAGGTCGGGCTTCCCCCCTTCCAAGGCGCGATCAATGGCCGTGCGCGTGAGCCCATAGCCTTCGTCCATGCGCCGCGGAACGACGTAGCGCGGTTTTAGGCCGAAGCAACGCAGCACTCCGACCATCAGGGTGGTGCTGCACACGCCGTCCACATCGTAATCGCCCAGCACCACCAGGCTTTCTTTCCTGTGAATTGCCCGCAACAGGCGCTCCACGGCCTCGTCCATGTTCGCGAGCAAAAAGGGATCGCTGATCGTGGCGAGGGTCGGCTGGAGAAATTTTTCCGCCGTTTCGAACTCCACGATGCCGTTGCGCACCAAAAGCTCGGCCACGATGCGGCTGGTCTTTAGCTGGCGCGAAAGACCCTCCACACTCGCGGTGTCAACCGGCGTGTAGTTCCAGCGCATGGGCGGCAGAATACACCCGGTTATTCTGATGCGCGGGAAGAGCCGGCCCACTCATACTTGGGCGCGATGTCCTGGTGGGCCTCGACGTGCTTGCGATCACCCTTGTGCCACCAATAGAAGACCTGCGCGGCGTTGAAGATCGCCGAGAAGGTGCTGGTCACGATGCCGACGAGGAAGGTGAACGAGATGTCCTGCAGGACGCCGCTCCCGAAGAGGTAGAGCGAGAGGGCCGCGAGGAAGGTCGTCGACGAGGTCATGATCGTCCGGGCGAAGACCTTGTTGATCGCGGAATTGACGATGTCGCGCAGGGACCCCGAGGGGTTCAGCTTGAGCTCCTCGCGGATGCGGTCGAAGACGACCACGGTCTCGTTGATGGAGTAGCCGGCGATGCACAGGATCGCGGCGACCATGGGCGCCGAGAACTTGTGTCCCGTCAGCACGAAGATGCCGATCGTCATCAGGATGTCGTGGAGGGTCGAGACCATCGCGCCGACCCCGAACCCGAACTCGAATCGGAAGGCGATGTAGACGAGGATCGTCAGCATGGAGACGCCGATGGCGAGCGCGGCGTTCTGCATGATCTCGCGGCCGATGGAGGCCCCTACGTGCTCCTCACCCGCCTTGACGAAGCCCGCCGACGGGTACTTCGCCTGGAGGGCGTCCAGGAGGACCTCGGACTTGCCCTCGGGGGTCTCGACCTTGAGCTGCTCGCCGCCGCCGCCTAGCGCGCTCTCGTAGGCCACGTTGATCTCGCCGACCTTGGAGGCCTCGGCGACCGCGCGGATCTTCGAGACGTCTATCCGCTCGTGGTAGCGGACGGTGACGACGTCGCCGCCCGAGAAGTCGATCCCGAAGATCTTGTTGCCCTGGTAGAACACCATCCCGAGACCCAGGAGGACGATCATCCATGAGCCCGCGAACGCGGGAAGGCCGTACTTCACGAAGTCGACGTGGATGGCCTTCAGGATGTGGCGCATCGTGATCTTCTTAACCGTGCCGGAGTCGATAAGGAGCTCCATGATCAGGTGCGCCGTGATGAGCACCGAGAACATCGTCGAGAGCACGCCTATCGCGAGGGTCACGCCGAACCCGCGGATCGGGCCCGTGCCGAGCCAGATCATGATGGCGCAGATGATCAACTGGACGATGTGGGCGTCGATGATCGTCATGAGGGCCTTCATGTAGCCCGTCTGGTTGGCACTGGAGAGCGTCTTGCCGACCGCGATCTCCTCCCTCATGCGCTCGAAGATCAGGATGTTGGCGTCGACCGCCATGCCGATCGTGAGCACGATGCCGGCGAGGCCCGGGAGGGTCATCGTGGCGCCGATGTTCGCCATGACGCCGAGGATGATGACCAGGTTGACCGCGAGGGTCGCCACGGCGACCAGGCCGCCCGTCGTGTAGAAGGTGACCATGAAGCCGGCTACGAGGGCCAGGCCGATCAGGGATGCTCTGACGCCGCTCGAGATGGCGTCCTCGGCCAGCGACGGGCCGACCTCGTACTGGGTCATCACCTTCAGCGGGACGTCGAGGGGGTTGTTCAGGTCGTTGGCGAGCGTGAAGGCCTCGCGCTCGGTGAAGTATCCCGTGATCTCCGCGTTGTCGCTGTCGATCTCCTCCTTGACGGTCGGGACCGAGCAGAGCGTGCCGTCGAGCACGATCGCGAGCTGGCCCAGGCGGCCGCTCGCGCGGTCGCCGCTGGCTGCGATCTCTCGGGTGATCTGGGCGAACTGCTTGCGGCCCGCGGCGGTGAAGCGCATGGCTATCAGCGGCTTGCCATAGGTGTCGTGCTGGACGGTCGAGTAGGCGATCGCGTCGCCCGTCATCTCCGGGATGCGCTTGATGAAGTACTCCTCGGCGGTGTCCGTGCCGTCGGGGCGCTCGTGGTCGTAGGTCTTTATCTCGTAGCCCGGCGGGATCTCGCCCGGGCGGGACGTCTCAGGGGTCGCGCCCGGGTACACGACCCGGAAGTCGAGGCGAGCGGGCTTCTTCACCTCGTCCAGGACGTCGGGGTTGTCCTTCGTGTTGATGTTGGGCAGCTGCACCTCGATGCGGTTGTTGCCGACCGCGCGGATCAGGGGCTCGGTCACTCCGAGCGAGTTGATGCGGGCGCTGATGATGTCGATCGCCTTCGAGAGCTTCTCGCGTCGGGCGGACTCCTCGTCATAGCCCGCGGTCTTGGTGCCGAGGTCGGCCTCGAGCGTGAAGCCCATGCCTCCCCGCAGGTCCAGGCCCATCTGGAGTCGCGCCTTGGAGCTGTCGAGAAGGTACTTGAGGAGGATGTCGTTGCGCTTGCCGATGTTCTTGAGGGACTCCTCCAGGCGGACGTCCGGGAAGAACTGGCTAAGGTCGATCTTCTGGTCTCGGCCGATCCGCTTCAGGGCGATGAACTCGCTCGGGGCGGCCCCGGACTTCTTCATCTCGGTCGCCTTGCCGACCAGCGCGCTGAACTCGTCTTTCTTGGCCGAGGCGCGCGACCTCACGTAGTCCGAGAAGGGGATGTCCTTCAGGGGCATGAGGGCGAAGACGGCCCAGCCGAGTATCAGCAGGCTGAGGGTGATCTTCCAAAGGTTGCGTTTGAACATGTCGGATTTGGGTTAAGGGGGGTTTGGCCGCGTCCCACCGCGTCCACTGCGCCCTGGGGGGCGGCATTGCCCGCCCGTGCGGGCGGGGGCGGGGTGCTAGGACGACTTCTTCTCCTCGGCCTCGGGCTTCCTCACGACCGAGAGGATGAATCCCTTGCCGACCTCGACCTTCGTGCCCTCGCCGACGCGCACGACGAAGCGGTCGTCCTTGACGTTGGTGATGACCCCGTAGATCCCGCCCGTCGTGACGACCTCGTCGCCGGACTGGAGGGTTGAGAGCATCTTGTCGTGCTCCTTCTGCTTCTTGCGCTGGGGCGCGATGAAGAGAAAATAGAAGCCTGCAATGAACAGCAGCCAGACGATGATCATCGAGGGCGGGAAGCCGCCGGCGGCCGGCGCGGCTGTTTGGGCAATCATTTTAGTCATTTCGTATTGCGTTCTTATAAAGAGAAAACACGCATCTAACTGAATCCACACTTGTGATGGCAAGCCCTCAGTGGCCGGCCCTCGCCAAAATCGTGAAAAGCAAATCCGCATCCGCCTGGTCGGCAGCCAAATCCGAGGAGCTCTACGGGTTCAAACGCTGGGGCTCCGGCCACCTTTCGGTCGACCCCGAGGGCTTTGTTAACGTGCAGCCCCTGAAGGACGGGCGCGCCATCCGGGTCCTGGACGTGGTGTCCGAGGCCCTCGGGATGGGGCTCAAGGCCCCCATGGTGATCCGCTTCCAGGACCTCCTGCGCCACCGGGTCATCCAGCTGAACGAGGTCTTCCGCCAGGCGATCAAGGAGGAGGGCTACAAGGGCGAGTACCGGGGGGTGTTCCCGATCAAGGTGAACCAGCTGAGGGAGGTGGTGGACGAGATCGTTGCAGCCGGCCGGGACTACAACTACGGCCTGGAGGCGGGTTCCAAGCCGGAGCTCATGATCGCCCTCGCCATGCACGAGGGGCCGAACCGGCTCATCATCTGCAACGGCTACAAGGACCACGACTACATCCGCCTGGCCCTCCTCGGCAGGAAGCTCGGCAAGCGGGTCATCATTGTCGTCGAGCAGCTCTCGGAGATCGACGACATCATCCGGATCTCCGAGGAGACGGGCGTGAAGCCAATGATCGGCTTCCGCGCCAAGCTCCAGACCCGCGGGGAGGGCCGCTGGGCGCTCTCGACCGGCGACAACGCGAAGTTCGGGCTCAACACCGCGGAGATCCTCTTCGCCTGCGAGAAGCTCAAGGCCGCCCACCTCAAGAAGTCCCTGCGCCTCTTCCACTTCCACATCGGCTCCCAGGTGCCGAACATCATCACGATCAAGAACGCGGTGATCGAGGCGACCCGCTTCTACTGCCAGCTGGCGAAGATGGGCTTCCCCATGGGATTCATCGATGTCGGCGGCGGACTCGGGATCGACTACGACGGGTCGCGCTCGAACTTCGAGAGCTCGATGAACTACTCGANNTGTTCGAGCGCATCAACAAGCGCGAATCCCTTGGCAAGCAGCACCAGCCCAAGGAGAAGGAGAAGATCGTCACCGACCTTGAGGTCCTCCTCAAGAACAAGCCCAAGCTCGGGCGCCTCGAGCGCTTCCACGACGCCCTGCAGAAGAAGGACGAGGCGTTCTCGCTCTTCAACCTGGGGTACCTGGACCTGGAGAACCGCGCCGCGGCCGAGCAGATCTTCTGGCAGATCTGCGAGCAGATCGCGAAGGAGGGGGAGAAGGCGGGCTACCAGCCCGAGGAGCTCCACGACCTCTCCAAGCTCCTCGCCGACCAGTACGTGTGCAATTTCTCGGTGTTCCAGTCGCTCCTCGACCACTGGGCGCTGAAGCAGCTCTTCCCCATCGCCCCGCTCCACCGCCTCAAGGAGAAGCCGACCGTGAACGCGATCCTGGTCGACATCACCTGCGACTCGGACGGCAAGATCGGCAGCTTCATCGACCTGCAGGACGTGAAGGACTACATCGCGCTCCACCCCCTCAACAGCAAGCCCTACTACCTGGGCATCTTCCTGACGGGCGCCTACCAGGACATCATGGGGGACCTCCACAACCTCTTCGGGAGGGTCAACGAGGTCCACGTGTTCCTGGAGGACGACGAGCCGAACGGGTTCTACATCGAGGAGGCGCTCAGCGGCAGCCGCATCGCCGACGTGATCGAGGGCGTGCAGTACCAGCAGGAGGACCTGTGCCGCAAGATGAAGGCCCAGATCGACGCCGCCACCCGCAAGGACATGGTGAAGCCCCGCGAAGGGGTACGGCTCCTGGAGCTCTACGAGAGCCAGATGCTCAACAAGACCTACCTTAACATCGAGCGCACGAGCCCGCGCAAGGGGCCCGGAAAATGACGTCCGCCGCATCGCGCGCCCTCGCGGGCCTGCTCGCCGCCGCAGCCGTGTGCCGGGCCGAGCCGGCCGTGTACAAGGACAGGTCGGCGCCGGTCGAGGCGAGGGTGGACGACCTGCTTCCCAGGCTCAGCCAGGAGGAGAAGCTCTCGCTCCTCGGGGGCGACCGGGATTTCTACATCAGGCCGATCCCGCGCCTCGGCCTCCCCGAGCTCAGGATGGGCGACGGCCCTCTCGGGGTCCGCAACTGGGGCCCCTCGACGGCCTACCCCTCGACCGCGGGGCTGGCGTCGTCCTGGGACATGGCGCTCGCCCGCGAGTTCGGGGCCTCGCTGGCGAACGACGCCCGGGCCAGGGGGGTCGGGATCATGCTCGGGCCGGCGGTGAACATCATGCGCGTGCCCGTGAACGGGCGGAACTTCGAGTACCTCTCGGAGGACCCGTACCTTGCGGGGGCTTTTGCGGCCCAGATCGTGGGCGGGATGCAGGCGCAGGGCGTCGTGGCCACGGTCAAGCACTACGCGGCCAACAACCAGGAGACGGACCGGGGAACGATCGACGCAAGGGTCAGTGAGCGGGCGATGCGGGAGATCTACCTGCCGGCGTTCCGCGCCGCGGTCGAGGAGGGCCACGCCTGGGCGGCCATGTCGGCCTACAACCGGCTGAACGGCACTTACTGCAGCGCGAACGACTGGCTCAACAACCGGGTATTGAAGGGCGACTGGGGCTTCAAGGGCGTGCTCATGTCCGACTGGGGCGCGGCGCACGACACGCTTGGGGTCGCGAACGGCGGCCTGGACCTCGAGATGCCCTCGGGGGTCTACATGAACCCCGCCTCCCTCGGGCCCCTGGTCGCCTCGGGCAAGGTCAGCCAGGCGGTGATAGACGACAAGGTCAGGCGCATCCTGCGCCTCGAGGTGGCCGGCGGCTTCCTCGACAGGCCCCAGGCGCTCCCCACCCCGAAGGACGATCCCAGGAGCGGCGAGGTCGCCCTCAGGATAGCCCGCGAGGCGGTCGTCCTCCTCAAGAACGAGCGGGGCACCCTGCCCCTGTCGGGCAAGAAGGTGAAGCGGATCGTGGTGCTCGGGCCCAACGCCGAGACCATGCCGGGAGGGGGCGGGAGCGCGCACGTCGATCCCTTCCACTTCGTGAGCGTGGCCGAGGGCCTGCGCAGGGCGGCCGGCAGGAAGGTCAAGGTGGAGGTGTTCCCGGGCCCCGGGCCGGAGCTTGCCGCCGGCCTCGCGCGGACCTCCGCCTACGAGGGCCCGCTCAAGCTCGAATTCCTCGCGGGCGACGGGCACGAGCGGCGGGTCCTGGCGACCCGGGATGACGCCCGGATCGACCACGACTGGAGGGACGGGGAACCCGCCCCGGGCGTGCCGCTCAAGTCCCTCTGGGCGCACTGGACCGGCGCGATCCGCGCCCCGTCGAGCGGCCGGTACATCTTCATGCTCCAGAACCACGGCAACTCGAGCGTGAGGCTGGACGGCAGGGAGATCATCGTGAGCTGGTTCAACTACAACGACGCGCTGTACGCCTTCGCCGACCTCGAGGCCGGCAGGACCTACCCGATCGAGGTGCAGGCGATCTACGACAACCAGGGCCCGGCGGCGGTGCGCTTCGGATGGGGCCCCGCCCCGGCGCTCCTGACGGACCAGCAGGCGGAGCGCGTGCGCACGGCCGATGCGGTGGTCGTGTGCGCGGGCTACAACGCGATGCTCGAGGGCGAGGGCGCGGACCGGTCCTACGCGCTCCCCGAGGGACAGGCCGAGCTGATCCGGCGCGCGGCCGAGCTCAACCCGCGGACGATCGTCGTCGTGAATTCCGGCGGGAGCTACGCGACCGCCGACTGGATTGGCAGCGTGCCCGCGCTCCTGCAGGCCTGGCTTCCCGGCCAGGAGGGGGGGACGGCGGTCGGGGAGATCCTCATGGGCAAGGTGAACCCGAGCGGAAAACTGCCGGTCACCTTCGAGAGGCGGATCGAGGACACGCCCTCCTTCGGCAACTTCCCGGGATCGGGGGGGAAGGTGGACTACGCCGAGGGGATCCTCGTCGGGTACCGCTGGTTCGACACGAGGGGCGTCGCCCCCCTGTTCCCCTTCGGCCACGGCCTGAGCTACACCACGTTCAGCTACAGCAAGCTCCACGTGGAGCCCACCCAGGACGGCCACTGGAACGTGACCTTCGACGTCTCCAACAACGGCACGGTCGACGGCGCCGAGATCTCCCAGGTCTACGTGAGCCCCCCGGTCAATTCCAAGGCCCACAGGCCGGTTCGCGAGCTTCGGGCCTTCAGCCGCGAGGGCCTGGCGACCGACCAGACGATGACGGTGACGATCGTCCTCGACCGGAGGGCCTTCACCTACTTTGACGAGGCCAGGGGCGACTGGGCTGTCGAGCCGGGCTCGTACACGATCGAGGTGGGCTCGTCCTCGAGGAAGATCATGCTGGCCGCGCCGGTGTCGGTCGACTGAGGGCGCCCTAGCGCCACTCGTGCCGGGGGTACTTCCGGGAAAGCTCGGGCTTGATCCTCGGGTAGATCTCCCTCCAGAAGCTCGTCAGGTCGTCGGTCACCTGGATCGGCCTCTGGTTGGGCGCCAGGACCTCTATCTTCACCGGCACCCTCCCCTGCCCAAGGGAGAACCGGCCCTCGATCCCGTAGAGCTCCTGGATGCGGGCGCTCAGGACCGGGGGTCCCTCCTTGGCATACGTGAGGCGGGACTTCCGGCCGTTGGCCATCGTCAGGCGCTCGGGCACGGCCTGCTCCATCGCCGCAAGCTGCTCGGCCGTCAGCCAGTCCCTTAGGACCGGCATGACCTCCCTGCCCTTGACGCCGCGCGCCGAGGTCTCCCCGTAGCAGACCTGCTCCACCAGGGTCATCCGGTCGGCCGGGGCCACCGGGTTCACCTCGTACTCCGGGAACCACTCGGCCAGCCGGTTGACGCGCGTGATCCACTGCTCGACCGACTCGTCCCAGGCGTCGATCGCGATGCGCCCGGCGACCACCTCGCGCGCGAGGAGCGCCGCCGCCTCGTTCGGGGGCACGTCGTCCGAGCCCGACCTCGACTCGAGCACCAGGTCGCGGAACCGCCTCTCCCGCCTGGCCACGACGCGCTTCGCCGTGGCGTCGTAGGTCACCTCTCGCACGTCCCTGAGCTCCCCGGGGAAGAGCTCCCTGAGCCAGGACTCCTCGACCGCCGTGGCGATGTTGAGGAGGACGCTCACCTCGCCGCCGCGCCCGCCCACCTCGGTGATTTCCGCCGCCGCCAGGAGCGGTGCCTTCCCGACGGCGCTCTCGCGGGCGAGGAACCCGCGGCGGCCGTGGATCAGCTCGCAGCGCAGCGTGCTCGCGTCGAGCCTGCGGGCGAGGTGGTCGGGGAAGCCCGCCAGGACGCACTTCCTCACCTCGGCGCCGTCCACCCTGCGCTCCGACACGTCGAGCCCCTCGGCGGAGGCGATCCCGAGGAACTGCTCGAAGAGCGGGCCCACCTGCCGGGCCGCCTGGGCGTGGACGCCAATCCGCCGGCACGCCTCAAGGGAGTACCCGCTCTTGTCGGCGTAGCGCCATGCGCGCACGAGCAGGAAGAAGTCGCTCTCGTGCTCCTCGCCCAGCACCTCCTCCCGCGCCTCCTCGACCTGGCGGGGCACGCCCCGCAGGAGGAAGGTGCGCCCCTGGGTGAGCGCCGCCATCATGGCCACCGGGCGCACGCAGCCCCGCTCCTGCGCGGCCAGGAACATCCGCGCGTAGCGCGGGTGCACCGGGAAGCGCAGCATGCGCCGGCCGACCTCGGTGATGGCGCCCCCGGGGCCCGAGAGGGCCCCCAGGTCCGAGAGGAGCGACTCCGCCCGCTCGAGGCCCCTCGGGTCGGGCTTCTCGAACCAGTTGAAGCCGGCCAGGTCCCCGATCCCGGAGGCCTTGAGGGTCAGGACCACCTCGGAAAGGTCCAGGCGCCTGACCTCGGGGAGCTCGTGGGCTGCCCTCTGGCCGTGCTCGCGCTCGGTCCAGAGCCTGGCGCAGACCCCAGGCGCAGTCCGACCGGCGCGCCCCGCGCGCTGGTCGGCGCTCGCGGCCGAGATCTTCTCGACCAGGAGCGTGTTGATCCCCCGCTCCGGGTCGAAGCGCGCGGTGCGCGCGAGGCCGCTGTCGACCACCGCCGTCACCCCCTCGATCGTAAGCGACGTCTCGGCGACGTTGGTCGACACGATGATCTTCCGGGATCCCGAGCGCGACACGGCGAGGTCCTGGGCCTCCGGGGGGAGCTCGCCGTGGAGCGGGAGCGCCGCGAACCCGCGCAGCGCCCGGCTTCCCTGGATCGCCTGGATCGTGCGCCCGATCTCGTAGGCCCCCGGCATGAAGACGAGGAGGTCCCCGTCCGTCGCGGCGGCGACCCTCTCGCATTCCCGGGCGGCGACGTCCCACACCGGGTCGGCGTCGAAGTTCGGGGGCTTGGCGAGGTACTCGATCCTCACCGGGAAGGTCCGCCCCCGGGATTCCAGGACGTCGCAGGGCGCCAGGTACCCCCGGAGGGCGCCCGCGTCGAGCGTCGCGGACATGACTGCGATCCTCAGGTCCGGGCGCACCGTGGCCTGGGCATGAAGCGCCTTCGCCAGCGAGATGTCGCCGTAGAGGTGCCTCTCGTGGAACTCGTCGAAGATGACGGCGGCGACCCCCCGGAGTCCCGGGTCGAAGGTCATCTGCCGCAGGAGTATGCCCTCCGTGACGAAGCGTATCCGGGTGGCCCTGCTGACCCTCGACTCCAGTCGGATCTGGTAGCCCACGACGTCGCCGAGCCGCGTCCCCAGCTCCTCGGCCACGCGGCGCGCGAGCATCCGCGCGGCGAGCCTGCGGGGCTGGAGGACGACGACCTCGCCCCCGTCAAGGAAGCCGTGGCGCAGGAGCATCTGCGGGACCTGGGTCGACTTTCCCGAGCCCGTCGGCGCCTGCACGATGACGCGCCCGCTCCCGCGCAGGGCCGCAACCAGCGGCCGCTCGAGTTCGTAAATGGGAAGCTCCCGGGGGGATAGGGGCATTGTGAATAACCGGTGAATTACGTTGCTCTCAGGTTATTAACAGCAGCGCAGTGTGAGGGCTTTGTGGATAAGAAAAGCTTCACCCAAAGGTAACGGTGCCGCAACCTCTGCACGTTCCTTGATAGAACAGTCGCAGCGCGAAGGCCTGAAAAACCCTTCGAAAGCACGGCTGAGATAATCCCGGGCGACCGGGGAAAGGACGGTGGCAGCTGGTGCCGCCATCCCCTCAACGCAGCAATGCGGAGCGAGGCAATATCACCAGTTCCTCTGGCCGGTGTCATGACCGGTCAGTAACATGAACACAGGAGCTGAGCGGCGAGGCGTGATTAGAAACCGCGTCCGAGCCGAGTCAGGCACCCGGGAGGTTTCGAACCGGGGGCCGACGCAGTTACCCAGAGGGTATGGCTGCTACTGCGCAGACCAGAACGCAGTCGCGCGGCCCGGCGGGCCCACCCCGCCAAAAGGCCCGGCTCGGTCACACGAGCGGGGCGCGTAAGGGCAGCGCGGCGGCGGGGAGCGAGCGAACCTGGCAAAGTTCGTGAAACCTCCTCAATGGGGCGGCGTGAAAAAGCACGTCACCCCGCTGCAAGAGCGAAAGCAACCTGAGAGTTAAGAGGTCAGACCCGTAACGCGGGGCCAACG
>PLXR01000036.1 GCA_003151495.1 Opitutaceae bacterium | reverse complement strand
CGGCTGACGGTCGTCTCGTGCACGCCGACGACATCGGCGATCTGCGTCATGGTCAGGGGCTTCAGCTGGGCGACACCGTGCTCGAAGAAAGGCATCTGCGCGTTGAGGATCTCGCGGGTGATCCGCTCTATGGTGCGCTGGCGCTGCTCGATCGAGTCGATCAGGAACTTGCCCGACCTCATCCGGTCCTTCAGGTAGTCGCGCTCGCCCTTGGACAGGGAGCCCTTGGCGATCATGTCCCGGTAGGTGCTCGAGATCCGAAGCCTCGGGATGTAGTCGTTGTTGAGATGGATCTTCCACTCGTTGCCGTCGTGCTCGACGATCACGTCGGGCACAACGACCCGGTTGTGGTCGTCGGCGAACTGCCGCCCGGGGGCGGGGTCGAGCTTGCCGATCTCCTCGATGGAGCTCTGCACGTCGTCCGAGGCCGCCCCGAGCTTGCGCGAGATCTCCGGGATGCGGCGGCGGGTCAGGAGCTCGAAGTAGTCCCGGATGATCCTTGAGGCGAGCGAGTCGCGCCTTCCCTTTGCGGCGAGCTGGGCCAGCAGGCACTCCTGCAGGCTCTCGGAGCCAATGCCCGGGGGATCGAAGGTCTTGAGCGCGGCGACCGCCTCCTGGACGGACTCCAAGGGCAGGTTCGTCTGGAGCGCGACGTCGGGGACCTTTGCCGCAAGGAAGCCGCGGTCGTCCAGGCTCCCGACGAGGTGCTGCATCGCGGCCATCGCCTTCGGGGACAGGTCTGTCATCTCGGCCTGGCGCATCAGGTGCTCCTGGAGCGAGGTCTCCGTCGGGACCGAGTCGAAGAAGTGCTGGCGGCGCTCCGCGTCCTCGGCCGAGAACGAGGCCGTGCCCCCGGCGCTGGACATGTAGTCGCGCCAGTCGTCGTCGATCTTCCCGAGGATCTCGAACTCCTTCGAGAAATCCATCTCCTCGCTCTTCGGCTCCACGTTGGGGTCGGGAGTGCCGTCCGCGCTCGGGGCGGCGTCGTCGCCGTTCGCGTCGGACTCGCCCGAGTCCGGCTCGGGCTTCTCGGCGCTCATCCCCTCCATGGGAAGCTCCTCGAGCGTGGGGTTGGACTGGAGCTCCTCCTGGATCACCGACCTGAGGTCCAGCGCCGCGACCTGGAGTATCTTGAGCGACTGCCGGAGCTGGGGGGCGAGGACGAGCGACTGCGTCTGTCGCTGGCGCAGATCCTGGCTGAAACCTCCGGAGCTCATCGGCTTTGAGGCGCGTATTGCCTCATGGTTCCGGCGGGCGGGGTAGTGAGGAAAGCGCTACGGGCGTTTGGGGGCGTGCGGGCTGCACGATGGGGGGTGAGGGGTCGCGGACTCCGAAGAGGTCCCGCAGGTAGGTGCCGAGCTTCTCGTTGGTGGGTCCGTAGCCGTGGCTGTAGAGGTAGACCTCGAGGTCGTTGAGCATCTCGGCCGCGGACTGGTAGCGCTGGTCGCGGTCGCGCTTGAGCGCCCTCTGGATGATCGCCTCGAGGCGCTCGTCGATCTCAGGGCGCAGCGACTGGAACCGCGGGATCGGCATCGTCAGGATGTTCCGGCGCGACTGGCTCCGGTCGACGTTCCTGAAGATGTTCTTCCCAAGGAGGATCTCGGTGAGGACGATGCCGAGCGGGAAGAGGTCGGCCCGGGCGTCGGTGACCGCGTAGCTGGCCTGCTCCGGGGAGAGGTACTCGTCCTTTCCCGCGATCACCTTGCCCTCCTCGTTGTACATGAGGTTCAGGGCCTTCGCTATGCCGAAGTCCGTGAGCTTCACGTCGCCCTCGTAGCCCATCATGATGTTCTTCGGGCCGATGTCGCGGTGGACGATGTTGAGGTGGTTGCCCTGCCGGTCCCTCTTCTGGTGGGCGTAGGTGAGGCCGC
This sequence comes from Opitutaceae bacterium, assembly GCA_003151495.1. Classification (GTDB taxonomy): domain Bacteria; phylum Verrucomicrobiota; class Verrucomicrobiia; order Opitutales; family Opitutaceae; genus Palsa-1447. The sequence goes on along the minus strand of PLXR01000036.1, from coordinate 12,622 downwards.
GCGCCACGCGCGAGACGATGAAGGCCGCAAGGTCGACCGGCACCTCCCGGTTGAGCCCGCGGTGCTTCTCCAGGAACTGCTCCAGGTTCTGCCCCCCCACGTACTCCATCACCATGAAGTACTGGCCCCCGATCTGGCCGAGGTGGTAGGTCTGCACGATGTTCGTGTGGATCAGGTCGGCCACGAGCCTGGCCTCGCCGATGAAGTTCTTCTGGAATTCGGGGATGGCCGAGTACTCCTCGCGGATGAGTTTCACGGCGACGGTCTTCCGGAACTGCCCGGCCCCGAGCTGGTGCGCCTCATAGACGACGCCCATCCCGCCCTCGGCGAGCTGCCGGACCATCTCGTAGTTAATCTCGTTTAGGATGTGGCTGATTGGCACCGCGCGGAAAGCGAAGCGGTCGTCTCCATGCCTTGCAAGTGAACTTTCCTTAAATTCGGCCCGATAACTGCTACATGCAGGCTTGCATCGCGCTCCCGGAGTGCCATTTGACAAGATTTGGCGCCGTCCTACGGTGGGATCATGATCCAACTCACGCCGCGAGCGGCCAACCAGGTCCGCACGATGAGGGCCGAGGCCTCCGCCCCCGCGAGCAGCCTGCGGCTCTTCATAGAGACGGGCGGGTGCTCGGGCATGCAGTACGGGATGTCCTTTGACGAGGCGAAGCCCGACGACAGGGCGTTTGAGAGCGAGGGAGTCCCTATCGTCGTCGATCCGAAGAGCCTCGAGCACCTCGACGGCACGACGGTCGACTTTGACGACGGCCTCCATGGCAAGGGGTTCGAGATCAAGAACCCCAACGCGCACACCACGTGCGGGTGCGGCAAGTCGTTCAACTGACCGGAGCCTAGCGTCTCGCCTGGTGGAGGGCGACGATCCCGAGGGTCATCCCCCTGGCCTCGACGCCGGAGAATCCCGCCGCCCGGATCTCGTCGCACAATCCCGCCCTCCCTGGGAACGACCCGATCGAGTCCCCGAGGTATTCGTAGGCTCCCCGCTCCCCGGTCACGACGCCCGCCACCCAGGGCACGATGTGCCGCAGGTGGAACGAGTAGAGGGGGCGCACCCATCCCTGAGGCTGGGAGAATTCCAGCACGAAAAGGCGCCCCCCCGGCCTTAGGACCCGGAGCATCTCCCGCAGGCACTTAGGGCGGTCGGCCATGTTCCGGAGGCCAAAGGCGATCGTCACCGCATCAAAGCTCGAGTCAGGGAGGGGCAGGGCAAGCCCGTCTCCCTGCCTGAACTCCACCCGGGCCCCGGAGGCGCCCTCCCTTGCCTTCTTGGCCTCCGCCTCCTCGAGCATGGGCGCGCAGAAATCCACTCCTAGAATGCAGGCTTCAGGTGACATGGCACGCGCAAGCGCGAAGGCGACGTCCCCGCTGCCCGTGGCGACGTCCAGGACGTCCGCGGGACCCGATCGGCGCACCGCCGAAACCAGGCGAATCCGCCAATAAATGTCGATTCCCGCGCTCAGGATCCGGTTCGCCAGGTCGTAGCGCCGGGCAATGCGCCCGAACATCGATTTTACGGCAATGGGATCAGGCACGTTTAAAGTGGTGATAAGTATTGACGCAATTCATCCCAGACGAATAATTTAAGACGTTTAGGTAAAGCAAACACCCAAAGGAACAATTCATGTCCACGAACCTCACAAAACGCGAGATCGTGTTGGAGATCTACCGCAAGGCTGGATTCCCGCAAAAGCAGATCGTCGACACGGTCCAACAGACCCTCGACATCGTTCAGAAAGCACTGTCAGAGGGTCGCAACGTCGAGTTGCGCAACTTTGGCGTTCTTGAAGTTCAAGTGCGGAAACAGCGTGTCGGCCGTAATCCCAACAAGCCCGAAGCCGAAGTCATCATCCCCCAGAGAGCCGTAGTTAAGTTCAAAGCGGGCAAGATCCTCAAACAGCAGCTAAAGAAGCTCGACCTGACCACCCTCACCTGAGGCTGATCAGTGCCGAACTCTTTTTGGTTCGCCCTATGAGGGGCGTCTCGCAGCGTGTCCGTCCCTGATGGCCATGTTCCAGACACTGCCCGGGTTTCGCGATTTTTACCCCGAGGATCTCGCGAGGCGTAACCACATCTTTCGCATCTGGCGGCAGACCGCGTCGGCCTTCGGCTTTGTCGAATACGACACCCCGGTGCTCGAGCCCCTGGACCTCTACAGGGCCAAGTCGGGTGATGAGATTGAGGCGCAACTCTTTAGCTTTCTAGACAAGGGAAAACGCGAGGTCGCGCTGCGGCCCGAGATGACGCCGAGCGTGTGCCGGCTGGTCGGGGAGCGGGCAGGGTCCCTCAAGCGGCCGATCAAATGGTTCAGCATAGCGGAGTTCTACCGTTACGAGCGGATGCAGAAGGGCAGGGGACGCTGCTTCTTCCAGTTGAACGCCGACATCTTCGGGGAGGCGGGCCCCGAGGCGGAGATCGAGCTCATCGCGCTCCAGATCCAGTGCATCAGGGCGTTCGGGCTCACGGACAAGGACTTCTGCGTCAGGCTGAGCGACCGCACCCTCTGGTTCCACTTCCTCGGCTCGCTCGGCCTTGACGAGACGCGGATACGGGCGCTCCTCGGGGCTGTCGACAAGCACGAGAGGAACGGCGACGCCGCGTTCAAGGGATACGAGGAGGCGTTCGGCCCGCTGGACGCGGGACTGAAGGCGGGCGTCCTCTCCTTCCTCTCGGTCCGCTCGTTCGAGGCGCTGGAGAGGGCACTGGGCGGCGCGGGCGCCGAGGCGGCGAAGGCGCGGCTCGATGACTGGCGGAAGCTTCTCGGGGGCCTGGAGGCCATGGGGCTCAGGGATTACGTGCAGGTCGACCTGAGCGTCGTGCGCGGCCTCGCCTATTACACGGGATTCGTGTTCGAGGCCTTCGACCGCAAGGACGAGCTGAGGGCGCTGGCCGGGGGCGGGCGTTATGACGACCTCGTCGGCAAGCTCGGGGGCTCGGAGCTTCCCGCGGTCGGGTTCGCGATCGGGGACATGACTTTCGCACTGCTCCTGGAGGAGCGGGGGCTTACGCCCGTGATCTCCCAGGCTCCCGACATCTACTGCGTGATCGGCGGCGCGGCCGAGCGCAGGGCCGCATTCGCAGACATCCACGGGCTGCGCTCGATGGGATACCGGGTGGAGTACCCCATGAGGGAGGTCGCCTTTGGGAAGCAGTTCAAGGCGGCCGCGGATTCCGGGGCAAGGATCGCCCTCATCTACGGCGGCGACGAGCTCGCGAAGGGGATCGTGAAGATGCGCGACCTCGGCGACCGCACCGAGCGTGAATTCCCCGCCGGCGGCGTCACCGCGGCCGTCCGCGAATTCTTCGGCAGCGGCTAGGCGAGGTCGCCCGGCCCGAACGCGCCCGGCAGGAGCGCGGAGAGCTGCGTCTCTATCCTGTTTTTCGAGTCGCAGACGCTGATCACCACCGCGTCCGGCCCGAACTCGTTGATCACCTGGCGGCACGCCCCGCAGGGGGCCGTCGGAAGGGCCGTGGGCGTGTAGATCGCCACGGCCTTCACCGAACTCTCGCCCGCCGCGACGGCGGAGAAGATGGCCGTCCTCTCTGCACAGTTGCACAGGCCGTAGGATGCGTTCTCGACGTTGCATCCCGCGTACACCCTGCCGGAGCCGCCGATCACCGCGGCACCGACCGGGAAACGGGAATAGGGGGCATAGGCGCGGGCGGCCGCGCCCCGGGCGGACTTCTCCAGCCGGCGGATCGCGACGTCTGTGGGCTTCTTCATTGCGGTCCCAGAATGGGTGGGAAAGCGCGTCAGCCTGCGAGCTCTTTCCGCGTCTCGGCGAAGGCGCGGATGGCCGTCCGGAGGTTGTCAATGCTGTGGGCGGCGCTCACCTGCGTCCGGATCCTCGCCGCACCCTGCGCGACGACCGGGAAGAAGAACCCGACCACGTAGATGCCCTTCTCGAGCATCCTCGCGGCGAAGCGCTGGGCGAGCTGGGCGTCGCCCAGCATCACCGGCACGATCGGGTGGGTGCCGGGCCGCAGGGTCAGGCCGGCCTCCGTGAGCCCCTCGCGGAAGAACCGGGTGTTGGAGTGCAGGCGCTCGCGCAGCTCCGGGCTGCGGGCGATGAGGTCGATCGACGCGATCGAGGCGGCGGCGATCGACGGGGGAAGCGTGTTTGAGAAGAGGTACGGGCGCGAGCGCTGGCGAAGGAGGTCGATGATCTCGCGCCGCCCGCTCGCGTATCCCCCCGCCGCGCCGCCGAGCGCCTTCCCGAGGGTCCCGGTGACCAGGTCGACGCGGTCCGAGACGCCGAAGTGCTCGGGGGTCCCCCGGCCGTTCGGCCCCATGAAGCCGACGCCGTGGCTGTCGTCCACCATCACGATGGCATCGTGGCGATCGGCGATGTCGCAGATCTCGCGCAGGGGCGCGATGACCCCGTCCATCGAGAATACCCCGTCGGTGACGACGAGCTTGAAGCGCGCCCCGGCCCTTTCCGCCTCGGACAGCTTGGCCTCGAGGTCGGGCATGTCCGCATTGCGGTACCTGAGGCGCTTCGCCTTGGAAAGCCGGATCCCGTCGATGATCGACGCGTGGTTGAGCTCGTCGCTCACGACGGCGTCCTCCTCGCCGAGGAGCGTCTCGAAGACGCCCCCGTTGGCGTCGAAGCAGGACGAGTAGAGGATGGAGTCCTCCGTCCCGAGGAAGGCGCTCAGGCGCGCCTCGAGCTGCTTGTGGATCTCCTGGGTGCCGCAGATGAACCGGACCGAGGCCATGCCGTAGCCCCACCGGTCGAGGGCGGCGTGGGCCGCCGCGACGACCTCGGGATGGTCGGCAAGGCCGAGGTAGTTGTTGGCGCAGAAATTAAGCACGCTCGCCCCGCCCGAGACGGCGATGTCGGCCCCCTGAGGGGTCGTGATGATCCTCTCCCGCTTCGAGAGCCCCGCGGCCGAGATCTCGTCGAGCACCTTCCTGAGGTGGGCCTTGTAGGACGGGGGCATGAGGGCTAGTCCCAGTCTAGCACGATCTTGCCGCTCTTGCCCGAGCGCATGAGGTCGAAGCCCCGCTGGAAGTCCGTGAACGGCATGCGGTGGGTGATGACCGGGGAGATGTCCAGGCCGCTCTGGATCATGGCGGTCATCTTGTACCATGTGTCGTACATCTCCCGCCCGTAGATCCCGCGGATCGTGAGCATGTTGAACACGACCTTGTTCCAGTCGACCGCGGCCGAGGTCGGCATGATCCCGAGGAGCGCGATCCGCCCGCCGTGCGCCATGTTGTCGATCATGTCGTTCAGGGCCTTCGGATTGCCCGACATCTCAAGGCCCACGTCGAAGCCCTCCTTCATGCCGAGTTCAGCCTGGACGTCCGGGAGGCGCTCGCGCGACACGTCGACCGCCCGGGTGGCCCCCATCTTCAGGGCGAGCGCGAGGCGGTCCGCGTTCACGTCGGTCACGACCACCTTGCGCGCCCCGCAGTGCCGGGCGATCGCGGCGGCCATGCACCCAATCGGGCCGGCCCCCGTGATCAGGACGTCCTCGCCGATCAGGTCGAACTGGAGGGCGGTGTGGGTGGCGTTGCCCAGGGGGTCGAAGCAGGACAGCACGTCGAGCGGGATCGCGTGGTCCACGGGGACGGCGTTCGACGCAGGGATGCACAGGTACTCGGCAAAGGCCCCGTTGCGGTTGACCCCGACCCCCTTCGTGTCCTTGCACAGGTGCCGGCGCCCGGCCAGGCAGTTGCGGCAGACGCCGCACACGATGTGGCCCTCGCCGTCGACGAGGTCCCCCTTGTGGAACCTCTGGACGGCGGACCCCACCTCCGCGATCTCGCCGACGAACTCGTGGCCGATGATCATCGGGGGCTTTATCGTCCGCTGCGCCCAGTCGTCCCAGTTGTAGATGTGGACGTCCGTGCCGCAGATCGAGGTCTTCCTGATCTTGATCAGCACGTCGTTGGGGCCCGGAACGGGCACGGGCGCCTCCGTCAGTTCGAGGCCGGGCCCCGCCCTGAGTTTTGAAATCGCACGCATCGTCTTGGCGCTCATTTTGGGAACGCGATCCTTGCCTCCCGCCACCCCCGAAACAACCACGAACCGACGGCGGGCGCCGGCCGGTCGGGGATTGCGTCCCGGGCCGCGGGGCATTGCGCTGGGGTGCCGCGCCCATGAGGAACCGATTCTACCGAGACTTTGACAGCGAGACCTATGGCGGCCCGCGAAAGACCGACTACCGGAACGCCTTCCAGATCGACCGCGACCGGATCATCTACGCGCACGCGTTCCGCAAGCTCCAGTCGAAGACCCAGGTGTTCCTTTCCGGCGAGTTCGACTTCTACCGCACCCGGCTCACCCACTCGATGGAGACGGCGCAGATCGGCCGCTCGATATGCCAGTTCCTGCGCACACGGAAGGGTCCCCTCGGCGACGACTTCTTCGTCGACGCCGACCTGGTCGAGGCCGTCTGCCTCGCGCACGACCTGGGCCACCCTCCCTTCGGCCACTCCGGCGAGCGCACGCTCCAGGAGCTCATGGGCAAATGGGGAGGGTTCGAGGGCAACGCCCAGACGCTCCACCTGCTGGTCTCGACCCTCTACCAGGACCGGTCGGGCGTGCGCGGGATGCAGCCCACCCGGGCCCTCCTGGACGGGGTGCTCAAGTACAAGACACTCTATCGGCAGTTCCGCAGGCCCCCGGCGAACCACTTCCTCTATGACTCGCAGGGTGAGGTTCTGCGCTTCGTGTTCGGGGGGGCGCGTGTGCCGCGCATCCTGCGCCCCGGCGAAAGGCTGAACGCGTTCAAGAGCGTCGAGTGCCAGATCATGGACTGGGCCGACGACGCGGCCTATTCCCTGAACGACATCGTCGACGGGGTGAAGACGGGATTCCTCTCCACCGGGCGCATAGAGGCGTGGGCGGACCGGAACGTGTCCGATCCCATGGGCCTCAAGCTCGTGGACGAGCTCCTGGCGGCGATCCGCTCCGACCACATCGAGGGCACCTTCTCCGCGAAGATCGGGGGCTTCATCACGGCGTGCACGCTGAGGGAGCGCGACACCTTCATGGCGGAGAAGACGAACCGCTACCGCTTCGAGCTCGCCGTGGCCCCGGAGGCGCTCCGCCAGGCCCTCTTCTACAAGAAGCTCGCCAATGACATCATCTTCGAGAGCCCCCAGCTCCAGCAGATGGAGCACAAGGCCCGCAAGGTCCTCTTCGACCTGTGGGATTCCTGCTGGAGGAACTACGTCCAGCCCGGCCCGAGGGCGATTCGGATCCTTCCACCGTCGGTCGGCAGCCTGATAGACGGGGCGGGGACGCGCCGCGCGAAGGCACGGCAGATCTGCGACTGGCTCGCGGGGCTCACCGACGGGACGATCGTCCGCACCTACCGGCGGCTCTTCGACACGGAGTTCCGGTCCTTCCAGGACCTAGGCTGACCCCGGGCCCGCGGCCGGGGCGAGGTGCCCGGCGCCGACGGCCTCGTTGATCCTCCTGAGGGCCTCCTCCCAGACCTCGACCGACCCGTCGGCGATGGCCGCATTGCGGGCAATCACGCGGTCGGCCGTGATCCCGTGCCGCTTCCAGGCCGCCCCCTCCGTGGCGCAGTTGAGGAGCACCGGCTGGAACCGGTCGACCGCATGGGCGAACCTGGCCTCGGGTGTACGCCTTCCCTCGAACTCGTCCCAAAGCGCCCTGAATCCCACGGACTGGTCCGCCGGCAGTATCCCGAAGATCCGGTCCGCGGCAACCGCCTCGCGCTCATGCTGGCCCGCCATGCCCGCCGTGTCGTAGGCAAAGGTGTCCCCGGCGTCGATCTCGACCAGGTCGTGCAGGATCAGCATCTTCAGGACTCGCAGCACGTCGAGCGCCGGGGCGTCGGCGTGCTCGGCAAGGACGATCACCGCGAGGCACAGGTGCCACGAGTGCTCCGCGTCGTTCTCCCTCCTGCGGCTCTGCGTGCAGAGGGTCTGGCGGAAGATCTCCTTCAGCTTGTCGACCTCAAGGATGAACCGCACCTGCCTCTCAAGCCGCTCGTGCTCCATCCGATCCGATTACCCGGCCGCCGTGTTCCTGGCGAGACCCGATTGGGGCCCTGCCGGCCGAGGGCGCCCGGGCAGCCTCGAGTGCGGACGCGACGGCGAAGAGGAGGCCGACGACGGCGGCGACCACGAGGGTGCGCGAGGCGGGCGTCTCAAAGAGTGCCGGGAACTGCAGGAGCGCCATGATCGCCACGCTCTGGGTCGCGACGACGGCGAGCGAATGCCGGCCCAGGAGGGAGAGGGTGCGCGAGGTGAGCAGGGCGGGGATCCTTTCCCCGAGGGCCGCGACCAGGTAGGCGACGGCCCCGAAGTCCGCCAGGCGCAGGAGCCCGAGCGCAGGCTTGTTAAGGAGGACGCCGAAGGTGGCCTCGGGCCAGAGCGAGGGCCACTGGGCGTGGCGCACCCCGAAGCCGTAGGCCGCAACCGCCGCCGCGCAGGCCAGCACCCAGCGGCTCGGCTTGGCGACCTGCGGCAGGCCGCTTACCCTCGCGTGCCCGATCACGACGCCCGCCACGAAGAGGAACTGCCACGCGAGGAGGTTGAAGCTTCCCGTGTTGATGGGGTAGAGCGGCGCCCCGTCGGTCGGGGGCGCCCACTGGACGGCGAGCCATACCGCCGCGCTGAGTGACAGGACGAGCCAGCGCCGTCCCGCCTCCAGTGCCGAGATGACCACCGGCAGCATCAGGACAAAGCCGCAGTACATCGGGAGCAGGTCCAGGAGTCCGGGCTGGTAAAGAAGGGAGGCGCCAAGGCCGAGCGCCTCGAGCGGGTGCTCGAAGAAGAGCTTGGGGACGGCGGGGGAGCAGTAACCGAGGGTGCGCTCGGTCAGCTGCACAAGGGCGAAGGAGCAGAGGAGAGCGCCGATCTGCCAGCGGTAGATGCTCTTGGCACGCCCCGTAGCCGCGAGCCAAAGCCCCCCGCGGCCGGCCGACCGGAACTTGCGCGTGTAGACCCACCCCGCGAGCAGCCCGGAGAGGAAGACAAATCCCTCGGCCGCCGTGAAGAGCCCGAGGGGCTGGTCAGTGACCGCACGGATCTCGGTCGGCAGGTGGTTCACCACCATGAGGACGAGGAAGAGGCCCCGGAGCGTGTCAAACCGCAGGTCGCGTGGGCCGGGCCGCAAATCTGGCGTAAGCTTCAACGTCTTTACGGGACATCCTGTACCACGATTCGTTCCAAAGTGCCCAAAATCTTGGCGATCGGGGCCTTCCGGGAAGCGGCAGGTGAAAGCCGTTCCGCGGCAAGGGTTTGCCCGCGTCAAAGAATGCCGGCAGCCAAAGGGGTCCCGACCGGAATGGACGCCCGCTCGTCGTGCCTACCGGATGCCCGGGAGGTGGGCCAGGCGCCTCCGGCTTGCGGTGAGGCCGATTCAACCCACGGGCCGGAATCCCCGTCCCGGCCCGGGGGGCGCACGCCGGCCGCTGCGCGGCCGATCAGGCCTCCGCGGCAACCCCTCCAATCGCCCGGTGCGGGGACCGGTCGGAAGGGCGGGCGCCGCCCGGGGGATTCGGACGCTGCCGGTTCTCCGGGATCTTGCGCAATAGGGCGCCCATTGCCGACTTACGGCCGGATGGCCGGGGCGTTGCAGTGGCGCGTCATATGGGGTTTTTGAGCCGCTTTTCCTTGCTAGGAGAGGCGCCTCAGAGTTCGATCAACCGCATTTTTCCCTCATGAAAGTACTCGTCGCCGACAAGATATCGTCAAAGGGTGTGGCCTGGCTCCGCAAGCAGCCGGGTCTTGAAGTCGTTGAGGCTTACGGGTCCACGCCGGCGAAGCTCCTTGAGCTGGTCAGGGACGTGCACGCGATCGCCGTCCGCTCGGAGTCGAAGATCACGGCCGAGGTGATCGCGGCCGCCCCCCTCCTCAAGGTCGTGGGCCGGGCCGGGGTCGGCATCGACAATGTCGACGTGGACGCCGCGACCGAGCGCGGGGTCATCGTGATGAACACGCCCTCAGGCAACACGATCGCCACCGCCGAGCTCACCTTCACGCACCTCCTCTGCGGGGCCAGGCCCGTGCCGCAGGCCGCCGCCTCGATGCGCGGGGGGCAGTGGGACCGGAAGACCTTCTCGGGGATCGAGCTCTTCAGGAAGACGCTCGGGATCGTGGGCCTCGGGCGGATCGGCGGCGAGGTCGCGCGCCGGGCCCAGGCCTTCGGGATGCGGGTGCTCGCGTTCGACCCCTACCTCGCGCCAAGCCGCGCCAAGGGAATGCAGATCGAGTCCGTCTCCATGGACGAGCTCCTCGCCCAGTCGGACTACATCACCGTGCACATGCCGCTGACCGACGACACGCACTACATGATAGACGAGGCGGCCCTGGCCAAGTGCCGCAAGGGCATCCGGATCTTCAACTGCGCGCGCGGCGGGATCATCAAGGAGGCGGCGCTTGTCGCCGCCCTGAAGAGCGGCCACGTCGCCGCGGCCGGCCTGGACGTCTACGAGGAGGAGCCGCTGCCCGCCTCGAGCGAGCTGCGCAGCCTCCCGAACGTGACCCTGACCCCGCACCTGGGGGCGTCCACGGCCGAGGCCCAGGACGCCGTCGGGGTCGAGGTGGCCGAGCAGATCGCCGACGTGCTCAACGGCGGGGTCATCCGCAACGCGGTCAACATGCCCTCCCTCGACGCGGCGACGCTTTCCGTGCTCAGGCCCTACCTCGACCTGGGCGCCAAGCTCGGCACCCTCGTCCAGCAGATCTCCCCGGGCCAGATCGGGTCGCTCAAGATCACGTACTGGGGGAGGATCGTCGACATGGACGCGAACGCGATCACGCGCGCGCTCCTCAGGGGCTGGCTGCGGCGCATCAGCGGCGACAGCGTCAACTTCGTGAACGCGCCGTTCCTGCTCGAGCGCCTCGGCGTGAGCTGCGAGGTCGTCAAGTCGACCGGCGAGGCCGACTACACGGAGCTCATCCAGATCGAGGCCACCGGCCCCGACGGCGCCGTGCACAGCGCGGCGGGCACCCTGATCGGGAAGGCCAGCAGCCCGCGGATCGTCTCCATTAACGGCCGCGCCGTGGAGGTCGTCGCGACGGGCAAGCTCCTGATAGTCGAGAACAGCGACGAGCCCGGCATGATCGGCTACGTGGGAACCCTCCTCGGCAAGGACAAGGTGAACATCGCCAACATGTCGCTCAGCCGGCAGGAGCCGGGGCAGACCGCGCTCATGGTCATCAACCTCGACAGCGAGCCCAGCGACGGGGCGCGGCGCGAGCTGAAGGCCCACCGGGCGATCCGGATGGCGAAGTTCGTCGAGCTTTGACCGTCCATGACCGCACCCGAGTTCCAGAATGAGATGCTCGTGCCACTCGCGCTCGCGGGAGCGGCGGGCTATCTCCTCGGGGCGCTGCCGTTCGGGTACCTCGTGGCCCGGTCGCGCGGGGTGAACATCTTCGAGGTCGGCAGCAAGAGCCCGGGGGCGACGAACGTGCGCCGGGTGCTCGGGACCGGCCCGGGCAACGCGGTCTTCGTCCTCGACGCGCTAAAGGGGGCGCTGGCTGCGGGATGGCCGCTCCTCGTGGTCTGGCAGGCCGTCCGCTCCATGAGCTTCCCGGGGATGCTCGGCTACTTCGGGCTCGCCTGCGCGCTCGTGGGGCACTCGTTCTCGTGCTTCACCCGCTTCAGGGGGGGCAAGGGTGTCGCGACGGCCGCGGGCGGGATCCTCGTCCTCATGCCGCTCGTCGCGGCCATCACCGCGGCTGTCTGGATCGTTGTCTTCGCAGCCACGCGCTACGTCTCGCTCGCCTCGATGCTCGCCGCCGTGAGCCTTCCCGTCCTTTGCGTCACGCTGAGCCGGGGGGCCATAGCCACCTGGGTGTCGGTGGTGATCGCCGTCTTCGTCGTCGCGCGCCACCGGGCCAACATCTCGAGGCTGCTCGGCGGGACGGAGAAGCGCTTCGAGCGGAGGAGGCCCGGGAGCGGGAGGGAAGGGGACACGCCATGAGGAACCCGCGCACCATAAACATCGGGATCTGCGGGCTGGGCACGGTGGGGCAGGGCGTCTGGAAGCACTTTGGGCGCATGCGCCCTGAGCTCGAGGCGCGCCTCGGCGCGCGGATCGTCCTCTCCAGGGCCGCGGTGCGCGACCTGGCGAAGGCGCGCGGGGTCAAGGTGGCGGCGTCAAGGCTCACCGACGACCCCCTCTCCATTGCGACCGACCCGGACATCCACATCGTGTGCGAGCTGATGGGAGGCACGACGCTCGCCCGCGAGGTCACGCTCGCGGCCCTCTCCCGCGGCAAGATCGTCGTCTCGGCCAACAAGGCGCTGATCTGCGCCCACGGGGCCGAGATCTTCGCCGCCGCCCGCAGGCACGGGGGCCACTTCCTCTTCGAGGCGAGCGTGGCCGGCGGGATACCCATCATCAAGGCGGTGAGGGAGGGACTCGTCGCCAACCGGTTCCCGCGCATAACGGGCATCCTGAACGGGACCTGCAACTACATCCTCACGAAGATGGAGGAGCTGGACACGCCGTACGCCAGCGTCCTGCGCGAGGCGAAGCGCCTCGGGTACGCCGAGGCCCAGGAGTCGCTCGACGTCGAGGGCTGGGACACGGCCCACAAGGCGTCGATCCTCGCCTGGCTCGCCCATGGCGTCTGGGTGCGCCCCGAGCAGATGATCGTCGAGGGGAT
>PLXR01000093.1 GCA_003151495.1 Opitutaceae bacterium | reverse complement strand
TCTACGGCAGCGTGCGCGGCAACACGATCCTCGGCGACGAGAGCAACGTGGGCAGCCCCGACAACCCGGACGCCCTCTACCCGAACTTCGTCAAGATCGCCGAGGGATACGGCGTCCGCGGCCGCCGCGTGATCAGGAAGAGCGAGCTGCGCGACGCCATCCAGGAGATGCTCGACTGCGACGGCCCGTTCGTCCTGGACGTCGTCGTCCCGTACACCGAGCACGTGCTCCCGATGATCCCCGCCGGCAAGTCGGTCAAGGAGATGCTCCTGAAGTAGGGGGCGCCACGGCTCACCTTGGCGGGGTCTTCTCGTAGGCGGCCCAGCCGCCCACGAGCTCGTGGACGACGCGGCTGCCCACGCGGTACGCGGCCTCGAGCGACGGCAGGTAGGCCGAGTACCCCTTCGACAGGCTCTCGCCGGAGAGGCTCTCCGCCGCCGTGGCGCCCGGCCACTGCATGTCGAAGTTGGACGCCGTCCGCAGGACGAGGACCCGGCTCACGTCCACCCTGCCCGCCCGCGCGAGCCAGGTCAGCGACTGGAGGGTGCCCGTGTCCTCCATGGCGCTCGTGGCGAACGTCCCGGCTCCGCCCGTGTAGTACCGCACCCAGGCCTCGGCCCAGTCGTTCATGAGCTTCCCATGCCAATAGTTCATGGAGGCGAGGTTGTCCCCCTTGAGCACGAAGGGGGGCTTCTGGGCCACGGTGTAGCCCGTGTAGAGGGCGCGGTGCCGCCTGAGGGGTTCGCTGTCGGAAAGCGGCGTGTCCCGCGTCAGCCGGTAGGCCCAGTCCACCAGAGCGTGGTCCAGGTGGAACACCTGCCCCTCGGGCGGCTGCGGCTCCCCCTCGTAGGGGCTCTTCCTGCGCAGCGGGACGTGCCCCGTCGGCCAGCCCGCAGGCATCTCGCGGGCGTCGATCTCGTGGCCGAGGTCGCCGTCCACAATCCACTCGGCCCAGGCGGCCGACCCGAGCGACATCACGTCGGGGTTGGCCCCGGCGATCCCCGCCACGAGCCAGTAGGCGTGGGTGAGGTCGAAGCGCGGGTCGAGGCCTAGCGCCATCACGGTCGCGGCGCTGTGGATCGTCCCCACCCCGGTCACGACCCCGAGGATGGACCCGTCCCCTGTGGACCGGAGCCTGCGCTCGCCCTGCGGGAAGTCCCAGGAGCGCGCGAGGCCCTCGCGCTCGACCCAGAACTGGAACTCGCCGGGCGTGTCGCCCGTGTCGGCTCCGGCCTCGAACATCGCGACCACGACAACCTTGACCCGGATCGGGGCGTCGGCGGCCCCCAGCCAGGCGGGGGCTGCCAATGCGAGGGCGAGGGAGGAGGCAAGGATTCCACGTTTCATGCAGCCGGGGATAGCAGTTTCCGGGCCCCGGACCGAGCCTTGGGCCCGGCCCGCCGTCGCCGCAGAACTCCGGTTGACATCGGCGCGCCGTGGCCTGCGTATCCTCGGCGCCCATCGATGCAACCCAACCGCCCGAAATTGAGCCTCCTGGGGATCGCCTGGCCGATCTTCGTCGAGCAGACGCTCCGGATCCTGATAGGGACGGTCGACACCTTCATGGTGAGCCATGTCTCCGACGGCGCCGTGGCCGCCCTCGGCGTCGCCAACCAGGTCATCGTCCTCTTCCTGCTCGCCTTCAACTTCATCGGGATAGGCACGAGCGTCGTCATCACGCACCACCTGGGCGCCCGCGACCGGGCGGGTGCCGACTCGATCGCCACAAACGCCATCGCGGTCAACACCTGGCTCGGGGCCGCCTTCAGCGCCTGCGTGTACTTCCTGGCGCTGCCGATGCTCCACGTGATGCAGCTGCCCGGCAACCTGATGGAGTATGCCCTCCCCTTCCTGACCCTCATGGGCGGGACGCTCTTCATGGAGTCCATGAACATCTCGATCGCCGCGGTGCTGCGCGCCCACAACCACACGCGCGACGCGATGCTCGTCATGGTCGGCCAGAACATCCTCAACGTCGCCGGCAACTGCATCACGCTCTTCGGGCTCCTCGGGTGCCCGCCGCTCGGCGTCCTCGGCGTCGCCCTTTCCGGGATCGTGAGCCGCAGCGTGGCCTGCGTGGCCTTCTGGATCCTCCTCGACTACCGGATCCACCTGCGCCTGCGGGCGCTCGACTTCGTCATGGTCTCGTGGGGGAAGGTCCGGCGGATCCTCCACATCGGGCTCCCCGCGGCCGGGGAGCAGCTGTGCTACTGGACGGCGTTCATGCTGGTCACCACCTTCATCGCCCGGATGGGCAGCGAGAGCCTGGCGATCCAGTCCTACACGCTCCAGATCCAGCGCCTTGCGATGCTGTTCAGCTTCTCGATCGGGCTCGGCACCGAGATCATCATCGGCCACCTGGTGGGCGCGGGGCTCTTCGAGGAGGCCTACCACCGGCTCCTCCTGAGCCTGAGGACGGGAATTTTCATCGTCGCCGGGGTCATCCTGGTCGTCGCAGCGTGCGGGCCCCTCATCTTCCGGAGCTTCACCCACGACGCGGCGATCATAACCGGGGGCTGCCTCCTCCTCTGGATCGCCGTCATCCTTGAGCCCGGCCGGGTCTTCAACATCGTCGTCATCAGCTCGCTGCGCGCCACCGGGGACGTGGGCTTCCCGATCCGGATGGCCGTGCTCTCGATGTGGTGCGTCTGGGTACCCCTGGCCTGGCTCCTCGGGCTCAAGCTCGGCCTCGGGCTCGCCGGCGTCTGGATCGCGATGCTGACGGACGAGTGGCTGCGGGGCCTCCTCATGTACCGCCGCTGGAAGTCGAGGAAGTGGATCCGGCACGCAGAGCGCAGCCGGGCGCACGCGACCGGGCCCGGCCCCGAGGTCGGCCTCGCCTAGTCCTGCCTCTTCGGCTCGGTCGCCAGGTCCAGCGGGCCCTTCATCTCAACCTTGATCACGGTCGCGTCCGCATCGAGCGCCGAGTCCGGCACGTCGATCCAGAGGACCCCGGGCATGTTGAGCCACTTGGCCCCACCGATCTTCCTGGAAGCGAGCTCCGGGCCCCCGACGACGCTCACGCGCGCGATCTCGTTGCGGATGCCCTTCACGGCGACCTGGCCGTTCGGGCGGTCGAAGCAGAAGAGGTAGAGCGTGTCCGCAGCCTTGCTGAGCGTCGTGGCGCCGTAGAAGTACCCCGGGGGAAGCCCCGCCACGGATCCGTAGATCGCCTCGGCGTTCTTGTGGGTCCAGCGCCCGAGCCCGCGCAGGACCGCGACATCCTCGTCCGGGATCGAGCCGTCGCTCCGGGGCCCGATGTCGAGCAGCAGGTTGCCCCCCATGCCGGCGCATTCGGCGAGCATGCGCACGACCATCCGCACGCTCTTGAAGTTGTGGTCCTTGGCCTGGAAGCCCCACGAGTCGTTGACCGTGGCGCACAGCTCCCACGTCCCCTTCGGGGCGACGAGGGGGAGGTACTGCTCAGGGGTCAGGTAATCCCCGTAGGTCCCTATCCTCCCGTTCACGATCCCCGTCGGGTTCCACGCGAGGAGCTGCTGGCGGAGCTCCCTGAAGCCCCACTGCTCGTCGGTGCGCTCCCAGTCCCCGTCGAACCACAGCAGGTCGGGGTGGAACCGCTCGCTGATCTCCTTCAGCTGTCCCCGGTGGAACACGAGGAAGCGCTTCCACGCCTCGGGATTCTCGGGGCCCTGGGGGTACCCGAAGCGGTTCCTGTACTTCGCCTCCGTCCGGTCCGCCCCCGGCGGAAGCACGCTCGCGTAGTCGGGGTGCGACCAGTCGAGGTTTGAGAAATAGAGCCCGACCTTCAGGCCCTGCCCCCTGAGCGCCTCGCAGTACGGGCCCACGAGGTCGCGCCCCGCCGGCGAGGCGTCCTTTGCGTTCAGCTTCGAGAGGCTCGTGTCCCAAAGCGCGAACCCGTCGTGGTGCTTGCTCGTCATGACGGCGTAGCGTGCGCCCGCCTCGGCGAAGAGCCTTGCCCACTCGTCCGGGTGGTAGTTCGACGCCGTGAACGACGAGGCCTGGGCCATGTAGGCCTCGTAGGTCGTGTCCCCGTCGTGGAACGCCCACGACTCGCTCCCCACGCCCTTCGAGTAGATCCCAAAGTGGATGAAGATCCCGAGCTTCGCGTCCCGGAACCAGGCTATCCGCCCGGCCGCGGCGTCCTGGGCGAAGGCGGGGGCCAGCGCGCCGAGGGATAGGATCAGGATCGCCGCGATGCGGCGCGCCGTTGGGAATTCGTTCGGTTTCATGTCCGCGTGGGGTTGGGGTTTCCGGCACCGGCCCCGCCTGGTCGGCGGGGCACGCCGGCATGAGACAGGGATAGGGCCTCCGCGACAAGCCGATAGGACCTGCAACGGGGTCCCCTAGCGGTCACGAACGACAAAGGACCCGAGCCGCGCGCGGGCCTCGTCCGTCTCCGCCAGCCTGAGCGCCCCCGCGATGACCGCCCTCGCGCGTTCCGGGTAGCCGAACCTCTTGTAGAGCGTCGCCACCTTGTAGGCCAGGGAGGCGTTGCGCGGGAAGAGGCGGATCGCCTCGTCGAGCACGGCCATGTCGCCGGGGCCGGGCCTCGTCGGCGCATGCTCCATCGCGCGCGCCAGGAGCTGGTAGTCCGCGAGAAGGGACGGCATCTGCCTGCGCGCCGTCTCGAGGAGACCCAGGATCCCGGCGTAGTCCGCCTCCGCCAGGTCCCCTATCCCCTGCTGGGATAAGGGCAGCGCGTCGCCGAGGCGCAGCCTCGCAAGCTCCAGGTAGGCCCGCGGCCGGACGACGCCGGCGTCCGTCGCCGTCCCCAGGCATTCCCGGGCGCGCCGCATGTCCCCCGTCTGGAGCGCGTAGAGGCCGAAGGCCGCCAGGAACTGGGGGTCGTCCGGATGCCTCGCATAGGCCCGCTCGAAGAGCCGGTCGGCCTGGTCGAGGCACTCGCGCTGGTAGTCGAGGTTCGCCATCCCGACGGCCCTCCCCTCGAGCCGCCCCCAGTCCCCGATGATCCGGGCCACCTCGAACTGGGTCGCATCGCGCGCCCCGAGGCGCCCGGGCGGCGGCACCGAGAGAGGCAGGCGCACGGGGCCCGCGACGGCCACGGCGACGTAGTCGCGCAGCCGGCCCTCGGCCTCGGCGTAGCCCATCCCGAAGAATCCCCTGAAGAGCTCCTCGGTCGCGGGCTCCGAGGCGGCGGCCCGCACGAACCCGAGGAACGCCTCCCTGTGGCCGCCCCCGTCCGCCTCCCTGCCGAAGAGGCCCCACCGGGCGAACAGCGCCACCCCCTGGCTCCACCTGTCCTGGCCGGCCGCGGCGTTGGGCCCCGCAAGGAGCTCCGCCAGGGGAACGACCGTCCTCGGGCGCCTGGGGTCCTTCAGGAGGGCTGCCGTCTCCGCGCGCGACACCCACGTCACGGCGGGCAGGACGGCGAAATCCTGCCCGAGGGGGGTCGACTCGATCTCCCGGCCCGCGAGGAGGCCGTACGGGCCCTCGAGCGCCGCAAGGAACCAGCCCGGGAGCAGGGGAACCCGGCAGCGCAGGAGGACCTCGCTGTCAGGGTCCACGAAGAAGTCATTGGCAGTGCCGCGCAGGTTGCGGTAGTTCCCGCAGTTGATGAACGTGTCGCCGTCGCCGACCATGGTCGGATAGGACCGCAGGACGGAATAGGAGCCGGGGGCCGCGTCCTCCCCCGACATCCAGCTCAGGTCGATCGGCCTGGCGCGGTTGAAACCCTGGCCCTCCGCGGGCTCCCTGTCGTAGAGCACCACCTTTATCGGCACGGCGAGCCTCCCCCAGAAGTCCGCGGGCAGGAGCGCCTCCCTCGCCGCCGTCGACCGGAGCAGGGCGCGTGCGTAGACTAGGTTGAACTCGTCCGGGCAGTGGGAGATGACCTCGAAGCCCGGCACCGTGAAGTACTGCCAGGGATTGACGCTCGACGCCTCGACGAAGAGCGGCTCGAGCCTCACGGGCTCCGCCTGCGAGGCCGACGACGCGTCCGACCCGGCAGCGAGGGCCAGCGGCCATGCGAGGGCCGCAAGGGCTGGCGCAAAATGTAGGACCCTGGTCTTCAAAGGCACCCGCCCCGTCTAGGGCTTGAAGTTCGGCCCTATCAGCCCGCGCAGGAAGTCCTCGGTCGCCCAGGGCGCGGCGCCCTTGTACTTCGCGATCCACGCCGCGCCCTCGCCGATCCGCACCCGGTCCGCCGTCCAGTCCGGGGACAGGCAGTTGGCCAGGAGCACGTACGGGGCGCCCGGGTGGAGGCGGAGCGCCTTGTAGCATCCCCCGTGCACCGGGATCACGGGCACCTGGCCGTGCTCGACGTCGAGTCCCAGCGTGAACTTCTCCGCCCGGCCGTCCGGATGAAACACGAAGTAGTCGACCGGCCCTCCCTCGATCAGGATCTGCGTGTCGTCCGACTCGAGCCAGTGCAGGTAGTTCGACGGCAGCTCGCTCGTCAGCATGTAGTAGACCTGGCCCTGGACGGGGATCGGCTTTCCGTGCACCTCCGTCATCTGCTCGGAGGCCCCGATGATCCCCAGGAAACCCGACTCCTTCGGAAGGTAGTGCATCTTGAGGTCCGTGTACCAGCGGAGCGCCGCGGGGTTCGAGGAGGGCGGCACGGGGGCGTCGCCGGCGTGGCAGGCCCAGGCAAGGGGGAGGAGAAGGGCCAGTCGACGCTTCATCGGCGGAGGCTAGGACGACGCATGGGCTCCTGTCCACCCCGGCGCCATCCGGTGTGGACAGGACCCGGCCGAACCCCCAAAAAGCAAAGCCATGGCCCTCCTCCCCCGCCTCGCCGCACCCCTGCTCTGCCTCGTGCTTTCGAGGGGATCCGCCCTCGCCGCGGACCCCGCCGCCTTCAACAGCCACGAGGTCAATGCCGACGGCAGCATCACCTTTCGCCTGCGGGACCCCGGAGCGACCACGGTCGGGGTCACCGTTGCCAATCTCCCGGACCCCCTCCCCCTCTCGAAGGCGGACGGGACCTGGAGCGTCACCACGCGCCCGCTCGACCCCTCGATCTACTGGTACAGCTTCATCGTGAACGGCCGGGCCCAGCTCGATCCCGTCAACCCGGACGTCTACCCCAATCTCGCCTACCTGAACAGCTTCGTGGCCGTGACGGGCAAGGGGCCGCTCCCCTGGCTCGAGCGCGACGTCCCGCACGGGGTCGTGCACCACCACCACTACACCTCGAAGCTCGTCATGGGCCTGCCCGGCGGCCGCAGCGACTTCGTGGTCTACACCCCGCCGGGCTACGACCCCAAGGCGGCGACGCCCTACCCCGTCCTCTACCTCCTCCACGGCTACGGCCAGACGGCGGTCAACTGGACGCTTGAGGGCCGCGCCAACGTTATCCTGGACAACCTCCTGTCCGAGGGCAGGGCCCGGCCGATGCTGGTCGTGATGCCCTTCGGCTACGGCGACATGTCCGTCCTGCCGGACAACTGGGACGCCAGGATCGCCGGCAACGACCGCCAGTTCGGCCGGGTCCTCATCGAGGAGGTGATCCCCGCGGTCGAGTCGGCCTACAACGTCTCGAGGGACCGCCGCGGCCGGGCGATCGCCGGCCTTTCGATGGGCGGTCTCCAGAGCCTGGAGATCGGATTCAACCACCCGGACCTCTTCGCCTCCATCGGCGGATTCAGCGCGTCGGCCTCCGAGTACCACGACACCCCCTTCACCGCGGCCCTCACGCCGAAGGCCGGGGACTACCGCCTCCTCTGGATCGGCTGCGGCACCCAGGAGATCTTCAAGGAGGGCGACAAGGTCGACGACAACCTGGTCGACAACCGAAAGCTCGAGGAGGTGCTGCGGTCGCGCGGCTTCAAGGTCGAGGACGTGCCCCTGCCCGGCATGCACACCTGGCTGGTCTGGCACGAGTGCCTGAACCGCTTCGCCCCGCTCCTCTTCAGGGAGCCCTGAGGCCCCGCGGGGCCCGTAAAAAAAGGAGGCCCGGCTCCTCTTTCGAAGAACCGGGCCATAACCTGGCAACAACCTACTCTCGCGGGACCTATCGTCCTACTACCATTGGCTGCTCGGGGCTTAACGGCCGTGTTCGGGATGGGAACGGGTNNCCGGCAAATGGTCACCAGGAAGTGTTTACTCCCCGAAGGGAGAAATTAAAAAGTTTAGGGATACAGCAAATAAAGGAGGTAAGATAAACGCCTTCGAACAGCTAGAGCTGCACTAACCAAGCAAGGTCATTAGTATCAGTAAACTGAACGCCTTACGACGCTTACA
>PLXR01000144.1 GCA_003151495.1 Opitutaceae bacterium | reverse complement strand
GGCCAGATCCTGCGAAACGTCGAGAGGCTCAAGACCGCCGGCATCAACTCCGGGCTCGAGCTGGGGGGAATCGTGATGACCATGTTCGACGTCCGCACCAGCCTGTCGCGCCAGGTGGTCGACGAGGTCAAGAAGCACATGGCCGACAAGATATTCGACTCGGTGATCCCGAGGACGGTGCGCCTGAGCGAGGCCCCGAGCTTCGGCAAGACGATCTTCGACTACGACCCGTCAAGCCCGGGGACAGCCGCCTACCGGAGCCTCGCCGGGGAGGTGATCAAGCGCTTCGGCCTATGACGAAGTACTTCCAGAGCTTCCTGGTCGGGCTCCAGAGCAACCTGGTCTACCGCTGGAACTTCGGGGTGAGGAGCATCTTCTGGTGCTTCCACCTGGTCGTCGTCTACATCCTCTGGGGCGCCGCCTTCGCGGGGAACCCCACGATCGGCGGCTTCACCTTCGCGCAGACGCTCACCTACTTCGTCGTGGTCTTCGTCCTGCAGTTCTTCATCGGGGCGTTCAACGAGGACTACCAGATCAGCGAGGACATCCGCAACGGGCTGATCAACCAGTTCCTCCTCAAGCCCATCAACTACTTCGCCTACCGGCTGAGCGTCTTCGCGGCGGCGCGCGTCGTCTCCGGTGCGTTCGGCATCATGGCCCTCCTGGTCGCGCTCCCGTTCTTCCGGGGATACCTCGACCTGCCCCATGAGGCCTGGCGGTTCGTGCTGGTGGTGCCGGCCATGGCGCTCACCGCAATCATCCAGTTCAGCATCGCCTACTTCTTCGGGCTGCTCGCCTTCTGGTTCCTCGACATCCAGGGGTTCGTGATCCTCTCGATGGCCATCGAGAACCTCCTCGGCGGCCAGATCTTCCCCCTGGACCTGGTCCCGCACGCGGTGTTCAACGTCGTGCGCTTCCTGCCCTTCTTCTACCAGGCCTATTTCCCCGCCTCCATCATCACCGGGCGCCAGGGCTACGACTTCGCCGTCCAGGGGCTCATGATCCAGGCGTTCTGGGCCTTCGCGCTCGTCTGCCTCGCGGAATTCATGTGGCGGCGCGGGCTCAGGCACCACACCGCCGCAGGGGGCTGACGCCCGGATCCGCATGGAACCCCTCACACGCTACCTCAGGATCTGGCTCGCGAGCGCGCGCTACTCGCTCACCCGGGCCACGATGTTCCGCGGCGACCTCATCATCTGGTCCACGGTCGAGCTGCTGTGGATCTCGGTCAACGTCAGCGTGATCGCGGTGATCTACAGCCACACGAGGACCGTCGCCGGGTGGACCCAGTACGAGATGCTGATGCTCGTGGGCACCTCGATGCTGATCCAGCGCTTCCTGATGGGCTTCTTCTGGAGCGGCATCTTCGAGATGGGCAGGAACGTGCGGAGCGGCCTCTTCGACTTCACCCTGGCCCAGCCCGGCGACCCCCTCTTCATGGCGTCCACCCGCAAGCTGGAGCTCGACGGGCTCATGAACGCCTTCGTCGCCGCGGGGCTTGTCGCCTACTCGGCCTGGAAGCTCGGCATCCATCCTGGCGTCGGCACGGTCGCCCTCTACGCGTGCATGGTCGGGTGCGGTGTCGTCATCCACTACAGCGCGCTCGTCATGGCGATGTCCCTGGCCTTCTGGATCACGAGCTCGCAGGGCGTCGAGGGGAGCTACTTCACGCTCATGGAGTTCTCCCGGCTCCCCCGGGAGGCCTTCAGCGGCATCGCGAGCGTCCTCTTCGTCTGGGTGCTCCCGGTCGTCGTCGTGAGCAACGGGCCGGCGCGCGAGCTCCTGCATGGATTCGAGCCGCTTTGGGTGCTGGGACTGGCCGGCGCCACGGTGGCGTGGTTCGCGCTGGCCGTCACGGTGTTCCGGTGCGGCCTCAAGCGCTACTCGAGCGCCTCCTCGTGATGAAGGGCGGCCTCGACGCGCTGCAGGAGAGGATCGGCTACCGCTTCCGCGACCCGTCCCGCCTGGAGCGGGCCCTCACCCACCCGTCCTGGCTCCAGGACAACCCCGGGGCCCCGGGCACCAACCAGCGCCTCGAGTTCCTGGGGGACTCGGTCCTGCAGCTCCTGCTCACGGAGGCCCTCTTCGCGCTTTATCCCGCCGACCGGGAGGGCGACCTGACGAAGCGCCGCGCGATGCTCGGCAAGGGCGAGTTCCTCTCAAGCCTCGCCCGCGAGATCGGGCTCGACGCCTGCCTGCGCCTGGGCGCGAACGAGGAGGCGACCGGCGGGCGCGGGCGGAACGCCGCGCTCGAGGACGCCTTCGAGGCCCTGGTCGGCGCCGTCCACCAGGACGGGGGGATCGAGGAGGCCAGGCGGACCGCGCTCGGGATCTACGGCGACCTGCCCGGGCGGCTGGCATCGCTGGAGGCCAGGGCAAACCCGAAGGGGCGGCTCCAGGAGATCGTCCAGCCGCTGCACGGGAACCTGGCGGTCCGCTACGACGTGGTGGCGACGGAGGGGGCGGACCACGAGCGCCTCTACGAGGTGGCCGTCTACCTGCTCGACCGCCGGATTGGCACGGGCAGGGGCTCGTCCAAGAGGATCGCCGAGGAGGAGGCCGCCCTGGCCGCGCTCGCCTGCCTGGGCGCCGAGAAGCCCCCAAGATGACCGGCGCCGCGAGGCACAGGATACTCGGCGTCTGCCCGGCGGCGCGCGGCGCCGTGCTTGCGGAGGCGATGCGCTCCCACCCGTCGCCCGTGTGGGTCGTCGTCGCCCCCGACATGAGGGCCGCCGAGCAGCTCGCCGAGGACACCGGCTTCTTCCTCGGGGCGCGCGCGGGCGGCCCGCGCCTCGAGGCGGTCGTGTTCCCCGAGTCCATCGCCGACAGCAGGGACATGCGGGAGGCATTCGCGGCGTCCGGCGACCGCCTGACCGTGCTCTCGAAGCTGCGCGAGGCGCGCGCCCCGGGCGGAAGGCCCGCGGACGCGGGCACCCTCGCCGTGTTCTCGACGCCCTCGGCGCTCCTCCAGCCGGTGCCCGCCATCGAGAAATACGCCGCGAGCGAGGTCGTGATCACCCGGGGCTCGAGGCAGCCCTTCCAGGAGCTCCTCGAGAGGCTCCGCTCCCTCGACTACGACAGCGAGGCGGTCTGCGAGTCGCCGGGCCACTACGCGATCCGGGGCGGGATCATCGATGTCTACCCGGTCACGGCGCCGGAGCCCTACCGCCTCGACTTCTTTGGCGACGACATCGAGGACATCCGGGCATTCGACCCGGTGACGCAGCGCTCGGGCGCCCGCGTCGAGCGCATCTCGGTGGCCGCCTCCCCGCGGGTCCGGCTCGAGTCCGCGAAGACGGGGATCTCGGACTACCTCGACCCGGCGGCGCACCTGGCCTTCGTGGAGCCCGCGGCGCTCGAGGAGGAGTTCCGGGCCTTCGCCGCCGAGGGCGCCGACGGGCTCTCCCCGCTCCTCTCCAAGTGCGCGGCCGCCTTCGGACTGTCCGAGATCGACGAGGCGAGCTCGATCTTCCCTGGCCCCGGGCCCGAGGCCGTCTGGGACACCGAGAGCCTCGAGCACCACCGCAGGCTCGCCTCGGAGAGCCTCCTCGCCCGCGACCGCCTCCAGGCCGAGGACGATGCGCGCCGGGCCTTCCTCGGGCAGCTCTCCTCGTGGAAGCGCGAGGGGTACGCGATCGCCTTCGCGGCGTCGAAGGAGGGCGAGGAGAAGCGCATGCGGGAGATCCTTGCGGCGGACCCCTCCCTGGCCGGCCTCGATCCCCTCTTCATGCGCGGGGGCCTCAACGAGGGCTTCCGGGCCACGTCCCGGGGCGGCGCGGAGCTCTCGCTGGCGAAGGGGCGGAAGGGCCTTGTCTTCGTCACCGAGACGGAGGTGTTCGGCCGCAAGCGCGCGAGGCGCCCGGGGGGCGCCGTCCGGGCCCGCGTCTCCGTTGCCCAGGTGGACCAGCTGCTGGACTTCTCCGAGCTGGTGGAGGGCGACTTCGTCGTCCACCTCCAGCACGGGATCGCGCTCTACCGGGGGGTCTCGAAGATCGACACGGCCCAGGGCCTGCGCGAGGTGATCTCGGTCGAGTTCGACGACGGTGTCACCCTCCACGTCCCCCTCCAGGAGTCGCACCTGATAAGCCGCTACGTGGGACTGGGCCGCACAAAGCCCCAGCTTGGGCGGATCGGGACCGGGCGCTGGGAGAAGGCCCGGCGCGCCGTCGAGCGCGCGACGGTGGACCTGGCCGCCGAGCTCCTGCGCATCCAGGCCAGCCGCGAGGCCCAGGCGGGCTTCCCCTTCCCCAGGGACACGGAGTGGCAGGCCGAGTTCGAGGCCTCCTTCCCCTTCACCGAGACCCCGGGCCAGTCCCGCGCGATCGACGAGGTGAAACGCGACATGGAGAGGACGAGGCCCATGGACCGCCTCATCTGCGGGGACGTCGGATTCGGCAAGACGGAGGTGGCCCTCCGGGCCGCCTTCAAGGCCGTCCAGGCCGGCAAGCAGGTGATCGTCCTCGTCCCCACCACGGTGCTCGCGCAGCAGCACCTCAACACCTTCAGGGAGCGCATGGCGGGCTACCCGATCTCCGTCGAGATGATGAGCCGCTTCAGGTCCCAGTCGGAGCAGCGGACAATCCTCGAGGCGGTCGCCTCCGGGGGCGTCGACATCCTGATCGGCACCCACCGCCTCCTCCAGGACGACGTGGTCCCGAAGGACCTGGGCCTCCTCATCATCGACGAGGAGCAGCGGTTCGGTGTGAAGCACAAGGAGGCGTTCAAGCGGATGCGGTCGACGGTGGACGTCCTCTCGATGAGCGCGACCCCGATACCCAGGACCCTCTACCTGGCCCTGACGAGCGCCCGCGACATGAGCGTCATCGACACCCCCCCGGTGAACCGCCACCCGATCCAGACCATCGTGAAGACCTACGACGAGAAGGTGGTCGTGGACGCCATCCGGCACGAGCTCAGGCGGGGAGGCCAGGTCTTCTACCTGCACAACCGTGTCGGGACGATTGACCTCGTGGCGGGGCGCCTGCGCGGCCTCATGCCTGAGTTCTCCTTCGGGGTCGGGCACGGGCAGATGGGGGCGAACGAGCTCGAGCGCGTCATGACGGACTTCGTCGCGGGGCGCTACAACGTGCTCGTCTGCACGACGATCATCGAGAGCGGCCTGGACATACCCAACTGCAACACCCTGATCATCGAGGGCGCCGACCGCTTCGGTCTCTCCCAGCTCTACCAGCTTCGCGGCCGGGTGGGCCGCTTCAAGCACCAGGCCTACGCCTACCTGCTCCTTCACCGCCACACGAGGCTCCTCGATGCGGCCCGCCAGCGCATGAACACCCTGCGCCAGCACACGCAGCTCGGCGCCGGCTTCAAGATCGCGATGCGCGACCTCGAGCTGCGGGGCGCGGGCAACCTCCTAGGGGCGGAGCAGAGCGGGCACATCGTCGGCGTCGGCTTCGAGCTCTACTGCCAGCTGCTGCGCCAGTCCGTCGCCCGGCTGAAGGGCGAGAAGACCGCCGCCGCCATCCGCGCGAGCGTGAAACTAAATTTTGTTTTTGTCGGCGAAAGCGCCGGCGCCGGCGGTCCGCCCGTGCGCGGCCGCCATGAGGACAGCTACACCGCGCTCAAGGACGCCGAGAACTAGGCCAGCGGGGAGATCGCTAAAATCCAGGCCCGCATCCCCGCCACGTACATCGGCGAAACGCGGCTCCGGATCGACTTCTACCGTAAACTCGCCCTGGCCGACACCTTGCCCGTGCTGAAGCAAATCGAAAGCGATCTCCGCGACCGCTTCGGCAAGTTCGGCAACGACGTTAAGGCGCTGCTGCTCGTGACGGAAATCCGCATTCGGGCGGAACAAAAAGGCATCGTCTCCGTCGAAACGGAAACCAGCCGGCTGAAGTGTCTGCGGAACAGCGGGCGCCGTGATGATTGGGTGCAGGTTGGCACCCGGTTTCCAAGGTTGACCGCCCC
>PLXR01000011.1 GCA_003151495.1 Opitutaceae bacterium | reverse complement strand
CGTAGAGGTGGGTGCCGTC
The DNA here is from genome assembly GCA_003151495.1 of Opitutaceae bacterium. Taxonomy (GTDB): domain Bacteria; phylum Verrucomicrobiota; class Verrucomicrobiia; order Opitutales; family Opitutaceae; genus Palsa-1447. The sequence goes on along the minus strand of PLXR01000011.1, from coordinate 32,513 downwards.
GAACTCGGCCAGCGCGAAGGCGTCCCTCGGGAAATGCGCCGGCACCCAGTCGAGGATGACGCCGATGCCGCGCCGGTGCAGGTGGTCGACAAACCATGCGAAGTCCTCGGGCGATCCGAACCGGTGGGTCGGCGCGTAGAAGCCGGTGACCTGGTATCCCCACGACCCGTCAAACGGGTGCTCCGCGAGCGGCATCACCTCGATGTGCGTGAATCCCATCTCACACGCATAGTCCGCAAGCTGCACGGCGGCCTCGCGGTAGGTGAGGGGCCGGTCCCCCTCCTCGGGCTTCCTCCTCCACGAGCCCAGGTGCACCTCGTAGATGGAGAGCGGCCTGTCGGGCGTCTGCGCGCCGGCGGCGCGCGCCTCGATCCAGGCGGCGTCGCCCCACGCGAATCCCCCCGCCTCGCATATGATCGACGCGTTGCCCGGGGGCGCCTCGAACCGGGTGCCGTAGGGGTCGGTCTTCACCCTTATGTCGCCCTTCGAGTCGCGGACCTCGAACTTGTACAGGGCGCCCGCGGCGAGGCCCGGGACGAAGATCTCCCACACCCCGGAGGCGCCCAAGCTCCGCATCGGGTGATAGCGGCCGTCCCAGCCGTTGAAGTCGCCGACGACCGAGACACGCGAGGCCGAGGGCGCCCAGACCGCGAATGCCGTTCCCTCCACCCCGCCGAGACTCCTCAGGTGGGCGCCCAGCTTGCCGTAGATCCTGTGCTCGTTGCCCTCGTTGAAGAGGTAGAGGTCCTGGTCGCCGAGCGTCGGCAGGAAGCAGTACGGGTCCCGGAACCGGCGGACGGCGCCCGCGGCCGACGTCGCCCGGAGCTCGTACCCGCACACCGCGGGCCGCCTGGGAAGGAACACCTCGAAGAGGCCCTCGGGCGCAAGGCTCTTCATGGGGAATGCGGCCGAGGGCTCGTCGGTGAGCACGACCTCGCACTCCGCGGCGTCGCGCAGGAACGCGCGCACGACCAGGCCCGCGCTTCGGCGGTACGTGACCGGGTGCATGCCGAGGACCGAGTGCGGGCTTCCGTGGCGGGCCTGGAGGAGGGCGTCTAGCTCAGTCTTTGGGAGGATCAAAGCGTGGGGTCTGGGGTTCCCGGCCAGTGTGCCGCCCGCCCGCCCGCAGGCCAACCAAAACGCGGGCCTAGCCCGTGTTCTTGAGGCCGCCGCTGATCCCGTTGATCGTGAGCTCTATCACGGCGCGCACCGCGTCCGCCTCGCGCGGCTCGAGCGACTCTCCCCCGCGCAGGCGGCGCATCATGTCCACCTGGATGTAGTTGAGGGGGTCTATGTAGGGGTTGCGAAGCTCGACGGAGCGCAGGAGGACGGGCTCGCGCCCCAGGAGGCGCTTCTGCCCGGTGACCGACAGGATCGCCTTCTCCGTGAGGTCGAACTCGGCGCCGAGGAGGGCGACCATCCTGCGCCGGACCTTCGCATCGGTGACCAGGCCCGCGTAGAGCGACGCGATCCCCATGTCCGCCTTCCTCATCGTGAGCTGGGCGTTGTCGATGAGGGTCTGGAAGAAGGGCCAGCCGGCGTGCATCGCCCTGAGCCGCTCGCGCTCCCTCGGCCCGCGCGAGAGCATCGACCTGAGCGCGCTCCCGAGCCCGAACCACCCCGGGAAGTTGAACCGGCTCTGCATCCAGGAGAACACCCAGGGGATCGCACGCAGGTCGGAGACGCTCTGGGTGGCCCTCCGGTAGCTCGGGCGGGACCCGAGCTTGAGGTTGCTGATCTCGTCGATCGGCGTCGCCTCCCTCCAGAAGACGAGGAAGTCGGGGTCGTCGTGGACGAGCGCCTTGTAGGCCGCGAAGCCGGCCCGGCTCATCTCCTCCATCGTGTCGCGCCACTCCATGGGCACGGCCGACTCCCCCTCCGCGGCGTGGATCCCCAGCATCACGCCGTAGGCCATCTGCTCGAGTATCCGGTGCGCGAGGTCGGGGTCGTGGTAGCGCGTCGAGAGCACCTCGCCCTGCTCGGTCACGCGGATCTTCCCATTGAGGAGGCCCGCCGGCTGGGCGAGGATCGCCTTCGCCGCGGGGCCGCCCCCGCGGGCGATGCTGCCCCCCCGCCCGTGGAAGAGCGTCACCTCGACTCCCGCCTCGCGGCACACCCTTGAGATCGTCTCCTGGGCCTTGAAGAGCGCCCAGTTGGCCGTGATGTACCCGCAGTCCTTGTTGCTGTCGGAGTAGCCGAGCATCACGTGCTGGTGGGTCGGCCGGCGCCCCGGGATGGCGAAGAGGTCCCTGAGCACGTCCGGGGCCCGGTCGAGATCGTCAAGCGTCTCGAAGAGCGGCGCCACCGGGAGCGCGGAGCCCGCGAGCCTCTGCAGGAGCTCCACCTCAAGGACGTCCGAGACCCCGTCGGTCATGCTGATGATGTAGATCCCGAGGGCCTCGGCACCTATGGTCGCGGCGGCCTTTCCCGCCAGGATCAGCGGGTCGATCACGTTGCGGGTCGCGGCCGAGAACCCCTCGCTCGTCCCGAGCTTCGCCGCGACCGACATCGCCTCGATGAGGACGTACTGCTTCTCCTCCTCGCCGAGGCCCGGGTAGTCGGCCCTCCCGAGGAGCTCGGCGACCGCCGCCTCGTGGAGCGAGGAGTGCTGCCTGAGGTCAAGCCGGGCCGTGTGCAGGCCGAACACCTCGAACTGGTTCATGGCGGCCCCGAGGTCCCCGCCCTGCGCGAGCATCCCTCCCCTGCCCGCCTCCAGTCCCGCCTTGATCGTCTCGAGCGTGTCCAGCACGGTGGCGGGGGAGAGGCAGGAGCCGACCACGGGACCCTCAAGGAGCATCCTGCGCTCGCGCACCTCCTCGCGCGCCTGCCCCAGGCGCTCGTGGAGGACCCCCAGGAGCAGCCTGTAGGGCTCGTGCGGATACCGCTTCTCCAGCTCGTCCATGTGCTTGGACAGGTGCAGGTCCTCCCGCAGCTCCCGCTTCAGGGCGGGCACCACGGTGTCGCGCCTGTCGCTGATCGTGAGCGTCTTGCTGAGCTCTCCGGCCGTGGAGCGGAGCTTCTCGATCGCGAGCGTCCGGTGGAGCAGCAGCACGTCCGCGGTCGTCGAGACCGTGACCTCCGGGTTCCCGTCCCGGTCCCCGCCTATCCACGACCCGAAGGTGAGCCACCGGCGGGGCGCCCGCACCCCGGGGAAGTGCCGGGCGAGCGCCTGGGCCATGTCCTGCTGGAGCCTCGGGAGCGTCTCGACCAGCGTCATGTCGAAGTACCAGAGGCCGGTGCGCGCCTCATCGCGCACCTCGGGCCGGACGGTGCGGCTCCTGTCGGTGAGCCACAGGGACGCGATCTCGCGCTCGATCGTCTCCTGCTCGAGGACAGCGAAGTCCGGGGTCGACTCGGGCAGCGCCCTGGCCCGCAGGATCGCGGCCAGCCGGCGGAGCTTTGCGAGGAGCGTGCGGCGCTTGGTCTCGGTGGGGTGGGCCGTGAACACGAGCTCGATCCCAAGCCGGTCGACGAGGCGCTGCATCTCCGGCGCCTCGACCCCCGCGGCCTTGAGCTCCATGACGGCCGCCTCGATCGACTCGCGAATGGGCCGCCCGTCGTCCCGGCCCAGGGCGCGGGCGACGCGCCGGCGGCGGAGCAGGATGATCCGGAAGTTCTCCTCGGCAAGGTTGACGAGCTCGAAGTAGAGCGTGAAGGCCATCGCCTGGTTGAAGGCCGCCAGCGGATCCAGGTCCGCGACCGCCTTCGCCAGGAGGCGCTCGGCGTCGGCGTCGCCCGCCCTGCGGGCCTTGGCCAGCCTGCGCAGGAGCTCGACCGTCTCCAGGGTCTCCCGGCCCTCGATCCTCGTGATCACGCGCCCGAGGGCCGCGCCCAGGCTCCGCACCTCGGAGCGCAGCGGGGCCATGTCGCGGACGGCCTTGGACATGCGGATCGGCTTCTTTCGGGGCATTGTGGTGCGCCACGATGGAGTCCGCGGCTCGGAGTAAAAAGCCAAAAGTGCGCCAGAATCGCGATTGTGCCCGAATATTTGCGCGCCCGGGAGGCTTGCTTGCGGGTGCTCCGGGGCATTTGCTTTCGCCGAGTGATGCGCCGCCTCGCCCTTCTCCTCGCCCTTGCAGCCGCCCCGGCCCCGACGGCGCGCGCCGTGAACCAGGCGGACATCACCGCGGACAACGTGGTTACGGACTACGGGACGGGCGAGAGCGTCGCCCGGGGCCATGCCAGCCTTGTCGACACCGGCCTGCTCCTGACGGCGGACGAGATCCGCTTCAGCGGGAAGACCCAGATCGCCACGGCCGACGGGAACGTGGTCCTCACCCGGATCGGCGACCGCCTGCTCGCGGACGAGGTCACCATCAACCGGACAAACGGGACCTTCACGGCAACGAACCTCAGGATCGGCCGCTTCCCCTACTACATCCAGGGGCCCCGGGCGGAGGGAAGCCGGGCCGAGGTCATCGTGCACGACGCCACGGTGACCTACCGCGAGCCCGGGGCCTGGCAGCCCACGATCAGGGCCAGGATGCTCTCGTACTCCCCGGGCCACTATCTGCGCCTGGTGGGCGCGAACGTCGGCATCGGCAGCTACCGCCCCCTGCCCGTCTACCGGGCCGGCCAGGACCTCGCCCACGAGTCGAGCCTCGCCAACACGAGCCTGGACGGCGGGTACCGCCGCCGGCTAGGCGCCTACATTGACGCGGCGATGCACATCCCGGTCATGGCGGGGGTGACCGCAGGCCCGGACCTCGGCGTCTACACGGCCAGGGGCGTGATGCTCGGGCCCGTGGCGAGCTACAACGTCACCAGCGGCGACGACACCGCCGTGGGATACCTGAAGTCGGGGTACATCCATGACTTCGGCCAGCGCCTCCCCGACGTCCTGGACAATCCCGTCCCCGCCGACCGCGCCTTTGCCGAGTGGCACCACAACCAGCAGGTCACCCCGGAGCTCACGCTCACCGGCGACATCAACTGGTCGAGCGACTCCGAGGTCATCCGCGACTTCCACTCCAAGGAGTTCGTGCCGGTCCAGGAGCCCGACAACTTCCTGGAGGCGACCTACGCCCACGCCGACTTCATCGGCTCCCTCTTCGCCCGCGTCCAGCCCGACCCGTACTACCCGGTCCAGGAGAGGCTTCCGGAGCTCCGGTTCGACCTGCTGCCGACCGCGCTTGGCGCGGGGATCTATGTCCGCTTCAACTCGGGCCTCGCCCGCCTGGAGGAGCACCCCCCCGCGGGCGGCGCCGTGCTCGCGAGCGACCGCTTCGACTCGTTCCTCGGGATCTCGCGCCCCTTTTCCTACAACGGCATCGTCGACTTCACACCGGTCGTGGGGGGGCGCTACACCCACTACTGGAACACCGAGGGCGCGTTGAACCCGGGCGGCACCGGCAGGGCGCTCGGCGAGGTGGGGTTCGACGCGGACCTGAAGACCAACGCGGTGTTCGACTACGAGAACCCCGCCTGGCAGATCGACGGCCTGCGCCACCTGTTCACCCCCACCGTGAGCTACCGGTACATCCCGAACGGGAACAGGTCGGCCGACTGGATCCCGCCCATCGACCGCAACACCTTCACGAACTACCTGCCCGTGATGGAGCTTGGCGACATGCGCTCGCTCGACCAGATGCAGGCGACGAACGTGATGCGGGTCGGCCTCAACAACACGCTGCAGACCCGGGACAAGGTGTACGGCTCGCGCGACCTCCTCGCCTTTGACCTCGCGGAGGACTTCCGCATGCAGCGCGCGCCGGGCCAGACCGATTTCTCGGACATCCACGCGGAGATCACGGCCACCCCGGCGCGGTGGCTCGAGCTCCGCGTCGAGGACGCGGTCTCGACCCGGCGGGCGGCCCAGAGGGCGCTCGACACCGACGTCACGGTGCGGGAGGGCGACGTGTGGATGGCGAGGTTCGGCGTGAGCTACCTCTCCGACAAGTACGGCTCGTTCTACGTGCCCGGCCTCGGCTACAACCCGATCGTCGGCGTGGACACCTACCACATGGAGGTGCGGGCGCGGCTCAACGAAGTGTACGAGGCCTTCGCGCGCGGCGACTTCGACGCGAGGGACCACCTCTTCGTCGACCAGTATTACGGCGTCGTCCAGAGGATCTCCAACACCTGGCTCCTGGAGTATGCCGTGGTGTTCTCCTCCGGCCCCAACAAGGGGCAGGGCCACTTCGGCCTGGAAGTGAACCTCAACATCATCCGGTTCTAGCCGGGTCCCCCGGCCCGCGCAGCACCAAGACCGTGAGTCGCGCCGGAAGCCAGCAGCGGACGCTCTTGGGGATGCTCGGGCGGCTACGCCCGCACTGGAGGAGCGACGCCGCCCTGCCGGCGCGGATCGACGCGATGCTGGGAGGGGACAGGCGCCTTGGGTCCCGCGACCGGCGCCTTTACCGGGAGCTCATCTATGCCTCCCTGCGCTACCTCCCTTGGGTGGAGCCGCTGCTCGAGGGCTCGCCCTCGGAGGCCGTGCGGCGCATAGCGTGGCTCTCCGCGGATTCCCCGGCGGTCGGCCCCTTCCGCGGCGAGATGGCCGGGGACATGCCCCCCTGCCCGTCCGACTCGGCAGGGAAGGCGCGCATCCTCGGGGAGGACGTCGGCGCCCTGAGCCCGGCATGGCTCGGAGACGAATGCCCGGAGGCGCTCGAGCCCCCGCTCCGGGACGCGCTCCTGTCGAGGGCGCCCCTGTGGCTGCGCCTGCAGACGGACGACCCCCTTGCGGTGTTCGCCGAACTCGACGGCCGCGGATGGGCGTGGCGCCGCAGCCCGCTCCTGCCCGGCGCCGTCGAGCTCCCGGCGGGGGCCGACATCGTGACGACGGCCTCCTACATGGAGGGACGGGTCGAGGTCCAGGACATCGGCTCCCAGCTCGTCCTCGAATCCGTCCCGGTCGCCCCCGGCGGCCATTGGCTGGACGCGTGCGCCGGATCGGGCGGCAAGACCCTCCAGCTGGCGAGGCTCCTCGGGGGCAAGGGTGCCGTGACGGCACGGGACGTGAGGCGCGCCGCCCTGGACGAGCTCCTCGTCCGGGCGAGGCGCGCAGGGCTCGAGGGCCGGGTGAGAATCGGGGCCCCCTCGGACCCCGGGGAAGGATACGACGGCGTCCTTGTCGACGCCCCCTGCTCCGGCTCTGGGACCTGGCGGCGGGCGCCCCACCTGAGGTGGACGACCACCCGGGCCTCCGTGGGGGGAGCCTCCGAGCTCCAGCTCCGCCTCCTGCGCGAGAACGCCGGGCGCCTGAAGCCCGGCGGCCTGCTGGTCTACGCCACGTGCTCCCTGTGCCGCTCGGAGAACGAGTCCGTGGTGGAGCGCTTCCTCGGGGAGGCGCGCGGGTTCGGGCCCGTGCTCGCCGGAAGGCGACTCCTTCCCCCGGCGCACGACGGCGACGGGTTCTTCGTATCCGCCCTCAGGAGAAACGGATAGGAAAAACCTAGCCGCGGGGCCTGGACCCCTCGCGCTGGGCCTTTAGGACCACGCGGAACATCTGCAGCGTGAGCCAGAAGACAAGGGTGAGGCACGCCGAGCATGACGCCCCGAAGAACAGCACCATGCGGTGGTCCTTCGAGGGCACGTGCGTCGAGACGACGCCGTACATGTAGATGAAGAAGGCAATGACAAGGATCGCGTCCACCGCAAGGCTCGCGGGGGTGACCAGTTTGTTTTCCGGCTGTTGCATCGGGCTTACATAAGAGCGGAGGCCCCGCCGGGTTGTCCACGAAAAATGCCGGACGAATTATATGGAGTGGCTGCGTCTCGCGCAAGTAGCGTCAGGCAGATGAGATGCCCCGTCCTGCACTGTCTCGCCCTCGCCGCGGTGGCGCTCCCCCTCAGGGCGGACGTGGAGGTCGGCCGGATCCTGGTGAAGAACGGCATGCTCTTCACGCTCCAGGCCGACGAGACCTCCCCCCGCAAGGGCTACCTCCTTGCCGGAGAGGACGGCAAGATCCTGCGCGTCGGGTACGGCGACCCCCCGCCCGGGATCCGCGCCACACAGACGATCGAAGCCGCGGGCAAGTTCGTGGTGCCCGGTTTCGTGTCCGCGCATTGCCACCCGTACCAGGCCGTCACAAGGGGGCTCGCAACGGACCAGCCGCTCGGGGGCTGGCTGGACACCGTCAGGCCCTACCGCGCCGGCATCCCCGCCGGGGACTCCTACTACAACACGCTCTTCGGCTGCATCGACCTCCTCAGGCACGGCATCACGACGGCGTTCAACTTCAACGACTCGAACGGCCAGCGCGACGTCGACATGGAGGCGTTCAACGGGGAGCTGGCCTCGGGAATCCGCTTTGTGCACGGGTACTGCCTGCCGGTCAGGGGAACCCGCGGGGTCCGCCTCGCCGACTTCGAGGCGTTCTATGCCTACACCCGGCCCTTCGCAAAGAGGGCCGCCTTCCTGGCCGTCGGCCTGGGAGGCTACACCTGCGCCGTGCAGGACGAGGACTACACCCTCCTGGAGGGCGAGATCATGGCCAGGTACGGCCTCTACAACGAGGCCCACTACCTGGAGGCGGCCGACCCGGCCCAGGTCGCCGAGCAGAGGGCGAAATTCGGGTGGTTCGCGGCCGGCGGCGAGCTCGGCCCGAGGCTCTGCTTCGGGCACCTGGTCCACCCCGACGACGAGATCCTCCGGAAGATCGCGGCCTCGGGTGCCGGCATGGTCTGGAACCCCCTGTCCAACGGGCGCCTCGCCTCGGGCGTCGCCGAGATCCCGAAGATGCGGAGACTCGGCATCCGGATCGGGATGGGCGTCGACGGGCAGGCGAGCGCGGACATCGCCGACCCGTTCGAGAACATGCGCTCGGGACTCTACTCAATCCGCGCCCGGTACCAGGACGCCGCGATCCTCGCGCCGCGGGACGTCCTCGGGTTCCACACGCTCGGAAGCGCCGACGTGATCGGCGTCGCCGACCGCGTCGGCAGCCTGGAGAAGGGCAAGTACGCGGACTTCCTGATCATCGACCCGCACAAGATGGAGACCGGGCCGGTGTTCGACCCCTACGGGACGCTCGTCCTGGCGTGCGGGGTCCCCAACGTGGAGCGCGTGTACGTCGGCGCCCGCCTCGCGGTCGAGAACGGGGTCTGCACGAATCCCGATTTCGCGCGCATCTGCGCCGAGGTCTCCGCGAGGATGGCCCGGCTTCGGGCGGGCCCCGCCTCACCGGCCGGCCACCCGTCCGGCAGGCGCTAGGAGGCCGCCCGAGGGGGACGCCGCCCGCCGTCGGAGGGAACCTACTCGCGGTGCTCCCAAAGTGTCACCCTCGAAACACGGTCGTAGGGGGGATAGAACATGAACGCGGCCGTCACCAGCTCCACGCGCCCGTCGTTGAACATGTCGGCCGCCTTCACGACCACGAGGTGCGTCAGGTCGCGCGAAAGGACCCTGGGCGTGAAGTGGCTGGTGCCGTCGTTCTCGAAGGCCATGAGGCAGACCGCGTTCTTGTCGTGCCAGTCGTTGAAGCAGCTGGTCGCGACGATGTCCTGGAACCCGCTCCCCCGCAGGTCCGCCACGGCAGGGCTGAAGGCCCCCGGGAAGTCCCCCACCCGCCGGAACACGAACTTTCCTCCGCCCAGGTTCCTCAGCCACTGGACGCCGTGCCAGGGCCGGGACCCGGGGGTCGCATAGTCGAAGCCGTCCCCGTTGGTGTAGACGATGTCGGGCCGGCCGTCCTGGTCGACGTCCGCGATGCAGATCCCGCTGCTGCCGTAGTCCTTGTTCGTCGAGCCGTGGAGGATGTGGTCGCGGAAATTCCCGTCCCCGTCGTTCATGAACGCGTGGACCTCCTCCGAGTCCTGCGAGACCAGGGCGACAATGTCGAGATGGCCGTCCCCGTTCAGGTCCACAATGGGGGCGTTGATTGTCCCGGGCAGGTCCAGGAGCTGGTGGCTCCTGAAATTGGGGTAGCCGAGGTTCTCCATCCAGCGGACCTCCCCCTCGTTGTACCCGAACTGTCCCACGGCCAGGTCCATGCGGCCCGACTTTGTCATGCGCGCCGCGTGGACCGACGTCACCCTCGCGACCTTCTCGAGGAGCACGCGGTTCGTGAAGTGGTTCTTCCCGTCGTTTTCCAGGACGACCACCGAGCCGATCTTGTCGTTGTCGGGGAATATGATCCCCATCGAGGCGACCAGGACGTCGAGGTGGCCCGTGCCCCGGAGGTCGGCGACCTCGAGGTGCGCGGGCCCCGCCACGGGCCCTCCGATGTCCTGCTCCTCGAAGACTCCCAGGCGCACCTGCCTGATCCACGTCACCTTGTTGAGCCTCCCGTCGCACACCAGGACGTCCTTCAGCCCGTCCCCATCGAGGTCCACGATCAGGATGTCCGAAATCCACGGGAGCCCGTCCGCGGCGTTCCCGATCGGCCTGTGGGTGTAGAAATCAAGGCCGAGCGGCGTCCGCTGGACGACCCGGGCCGGGCCGGGCCTCGCCGCCGCAGCCCGCGCCAGCCTCGAGCGGTGCTCCCTCCAAGCTTCCGCCGCCGCAAGGACGGCGGCCAGGGCAACAAGGCCGAGGACGAGGAGTCCCTTCCTCTTCATCTGAAGGCGTGGGGGCCAACGAGCCCCCCGCGGTTCACACCGGCCCAAAGACAAGGAAGGTTCGTGGCACCGAAGGACATTGAGCACAAAAGAAGGACAATCGCCGCGTTGCGGAGTCAAGGACGCTCTGGGCCGCGGAGGGCCCCTGACTTTGCTTGCCGCGATATTTATATTCCTATTTTCTCAGCGCCTCCCGATCGCCGAGGCATGAACCCTTCCCGAATGAGCTTCCCCCTGCGGCTGCCGCCAAGCGCGATCGGGTCCACCGCCTGGAGTGACGGCTTCCGGATCGAGCGCCTGGATTTCTTCGCCCTCGGGGATGCTGCCGTGGAAACCGGGGAGGAAGGGCAATGAGGGCGATTCGGCTCGAGGAACCTGGGCGCTTCGCCCTGATCGAGGCGGCCGAACCGGCGGCCCCCGCGGCCGGCGAAGCCCTCGTCCGGGTGCGGCGCATCGGGGTGTGCGGGACGGACCTGCATGCGTTCCATGGCGACCAGCCGTTCTTCACCTACCCGCGCATCCTTGGCCACGAGCTGGGCGTCGAGGTGCTCGCCGTTGGGGCCGGGGTCTCGAATGTCGGGCCCGGCGACCGGTGCTCGGTCGAGCCCTACCTCGACTGCGGCGCGTGCATCGCCTGCCGCCGCGGCAAGCCCAACTGCTGCACGAGGCTCCGGGTCCTCGGCGTCCACGACGACGGCGGGATGCGCGAGCGGTTCTCGCTGCCGGCGCGCAAGCTGCACCCCTCGCGCAGTCTCTCTTTCGAGCAGCTCGCACTTGTCGAGACCCTCGCCATCGGGTGCCATGCCGTCCACCGGGCGCAGGTCGGGCCCGGGGAGTTCGCGCTTGTCATCGGAGCGGGCCCGATCGGCCTGTCCGTGGTCCAGTTTGCCGCCGAGGCGGGGGCGCGGGTGATCGTTCTCGACGTGAATGAGGCCCGCCTGGACTTCTGCCGGCGCCGGCTTGGGGTCGCGCACGGGGTCAATGCCGCGGGCGGGCCCCCTCTGGACGAGCTCCTTCGGATAACCGGCGGCGACCTCCCGACGGCGGTCTTTGACGCCACAGGCAACCCAAGGTCGATGGCGGGGGCCTTCGAGTTTCCCGCCAGCGGGGGACGGATGGTGTGCGTCGGGCTCTTCCAGGGAGACCTGGCCTTCAACGACCCGAACTTCCACAGGCGAGAGCTGACCCTCCTTGCGAGCCGCAACGCCCTCCCGGCCGACTTCACGAGGATCATCCGCCTTGTGGAGGAGGGGCGCATCGACACCGGCCCGTGGATCACGCACCGGTCGGCGCTGGGCGAGGTCGCGGGGAAGTTCCCCACCTGGGTCAAGCCCGAGTCGGGGGTGATCAAGGCGATGATAGAGGCCTGAACCCGCGCTGCGCGTGAAGTGCCCGGGGCCCTTGAGTTTACGGTCAAGTAAGTATTGGATCGTTTCCCCGGCGTTCCGGAGTAGCACAAGACCCATGACCCCACCCCTTCTCCGCGCGGCGGCCCTGCTTGCGCTTGCCGTCGCCCCGGCCCTCGCCGCGGCGGATTCCGACACCCTCGTCACGGTACGCGCGAACCAGCCCGGGCCGGTGATAAACCGCAACATCTACGGCCAGTTCTCCGAGCACCTTGGCCACTGCATCTATGACGGCATATGGGTCGGCCCGGACTCGGCCGTGCCGAACACAAACGGCTACAGCAACGCCGTGCTCGCAGCGCTCAAGGACCTGCACGTCCCGCTCCTGCGCTGGCCCGGCGGGTGCTTCGCCGACGAGTATCACTGGAAGGACGGCATCGGCCCCATGGAGAAGCGCCCCTCGATGTACAACTCCCACTGGGGCGGCGTCGTCGAGAACAACCACTTCGGCACGCATGAGTTCCTCAACATGTGCGAGATGCTCGGGATCGAGCCCTACGTCTGCATCAACGTGGGCAGCGGTACCGTGCAGGAGGCCATGGAGTGGGTCGAGTACATGACCTCCGACGCAACCTCCCCCATGGCGAACCTCAGGCGCGCCAACGGCCGCGACAAGCCCTGGAAGGTCCGCTATCTCGCCATCGGCAACGAGAGCTGGGGATGCGGGGGATCAATGCGCCCAGAATTCTGCGCCGACAATTTCCGCCGTTACAACACCTTCATCAAGAACTACGGCGGCTCCCCTGAGGACAGGATCTACAGGGTCGCGTGCGGTGCGAGCGACGAGGACTACGAGTGGACGGACACATTGATGAAGCTCGCCGGCCGCCAGATGGACGGCCTCTCGCTCCACTATTACACGATCCAGACGGGCTCGTGGGAGAAGAAGGGCTCCGCGACACACTTCACCAAGGACGAATACTTCGAGACGCTCGGGCACACGCTGCGAATAGAAGAGTTCGTCACGAAGCATTCGGCCATCATGGACAAATACGACCCGAAGAAGCGGGTCGGCCTCTGCGTGGACGAGTGGGGCATCTGGACGGACGTCGAGCCGGGGACGAATCCCGGGTTTCTCTTCCAGCAGAATTCGATGCGTGACGCGATCCTCGCCGCGCTGAACCTGCACATCTTCCAGGCGCACGCGGACCGGGTCGTCATGGCGAACATCGCGCAGATGGTCAACGTCCTCCAGGCCATGATCCTCACGGACCACCAGAGGATCGTCCTCACCCCGACCTACCACGTCTTTGAGATGCTGAACGTCCACCAGGGGGCCACGTCCCTGCCGGTCGAGCTCAGGACCCCCGACCTGGCGCAGTCGAAGGAGAAGATACCGACCGTAAGCGCGTCGGCCTCGCGCGACGCCGCAGGCAAGATCCACCTCTCCCTTGTTAACACCAACCCGGACGCCCCCACCACGGTGGCGTGCACGCTGGTCGGGGCCCCGCTCGGGGCGCCCACGGGACGCGTCCTAGCGACGGCGGACATCACGGCCCACAACACGTTCGACCTGCCCCACGCGGTCGAGCCCAGGGCCTTCACCGGCGCCACCGTGTCGGGCGACAGGCTCAGCATCGTGCTGCCCCCGATGTCCGTCGTGATCCTGGAGCTCTGAGGCCGCGCTAGCGGGCCCGCGACCTGGGCCCGCCGCGCGATCGCCCGGGTGCCCCGCCCATATGGCGCACCGAGGCTCCGTCGACCCATGTGGCGCCGATCATCGTCGCCCGCGGGAACTCCTGCACCCCCTGCTCGTTGTTGTGGATCTGGCTGACCACCATGTCCACCGCGGCCTCCCCCGTCACGAGGTTGTGCTGGTTCATCCCCGCGACCTCCGGACGGGACGCGCGCCACTCGAGCTGGATGACGCCGATGTCCTCGGGGATCCTCCTGCCTGCCGCCTTCAGCCAGCCAAGGACGCTGTTGTAGAGGGTGAAGATGACATCGGGTTCGTGCTGGTCGAGCCACGCGCGAAACCTCTCCGCCCGCCGGGGTCCGGAAAGGCCGCCGAAGACGGGCAGCCTCTGGGCGCGGGCCATCATCCGCTGCGCCGAGAGGTAGCCCGCCGAGAAACGCCTCTCGACCAGGGCGTCGATCACGTCGTCGAGCACCAGCCCGGGCCGCCGGTACCCCATCGCGACGGCGCGCTCGAACGCGATCAGCGCAAGGTTGTAGTGGTCCACGCAGCAGAACGAGAGCGCCGGGTCGCGCGTGCGCACTCCCGTCACAACGCACGGCAGCTTCCTCCACACCGGCTCGAATTCCGCGGCCAGGTGGTTCGTGTCCATGAGGCCCACGAGCACGAGCCCCTTTATTCCGCGGGCAGTCAGGATCCTCAGCCACCTGTCCGCGGTCAGCTCCGGGTTGTGCAGCCAGAAATGGTCGAAGTCGTACCCCAGGCCCGCCGCCCGCTTCTCGCAGCCCTCCACGTAGATCGGGATCGTGGGATGGTTCTGGAACGCGTCGGGATCCAGGTTGGCGTTCACCAGGGCCAGCTTCGCCTGGAGCCTGCTCGTGCGGGCCGAGCGCAGCTGCGCCATGAGCTGGGAAACGACGGCGTTGGGCCTGTAGCCGAGGCGGTCCGCCGCCGCCCGCACCTTCTCGCGGGTGCGCGCCGGGATCTGCGAATTGCCCCGCAGGGCGAGCGAGATCGTGTTCTTGGAATATCCAAGCTCGCGCGCAATGTCGTTTAGCGTTGTTCCGGACATGGAAAGGGGCCAACGCCCAGCAATTCCCGACTTGAGCCTAACGGTCAAGTACTTGAAGCATCGCGTCGGCCGTTTTGGCCCCCAGAAGGGAGGCCGCCCCCCTCTCCGGCCCGAGCCCCTCCCACCCCGCCGATGACCCCGTCCTCACTGAAGCTAAGCGTGCTCTTGGCGTCGCTCCCCCTGGCACTCGTCGCATCCGGCGCACCGGATTCCGCGGCCCCGGCGTTTCCGGTCACGGTCCGGGTGGACGCGTCCCGGACCCTGGGGGAGATGAAGCCCATTTGGCGCTTCTTCGGCGCCGACGAGCCGAACTACGCCACGATGAAGGACGGGAGGCGCCTGCTCGGCGAGCTCGGGGAGATCCGCCCCGGATCCGTCTATTTCCGGAGCCACAACCTCCTGTGCACGGGTGACGGGACTCCGGCGCTCAAGTGGGGGAGCACGAATGCCTACACGGAGGATCCGCAAGGCCGCCCCGTGTACGACTGGACCATCATGGACCGCATCTTCGACACCTACCACGAGCGCGGGGTGCGGCCCTACGCCCAAATCGGATTCATGCCCGAGGCCCTCTCGACCCACCCGGAGCCCTACCAGCACGAGTGGCGCCCAGGGCTCAAGTACGACGCGATCGGGACTGGCTGGTCCTACCCGCCGAGGGACTACGGGAAATGGGCCGAGCTCGTCTACCAGTGGGTCCGGCACTGCGTTGGGCGTTACGGAAGCGCGGAGGTGGAGCACTGGTTCTGGGAGGTCTGGAACGAGCCCAACCTGGCGCCGTACTGGCATGGGACAGCGGAGGATTTCTACAAGCTCCATGACTTTGCCGTCGACGCCGTGAGGCGGGCGCTGCCGACGGCGCGCGTCGGCGGCGCCGACGTGGCGGGGGGCGGGGGCAAGTTCATGGAGGACTTCCTTGCCCACTGCGCGCGGGGCCGGAACTACGCCACGGGGGCGAAGGGCACCCCGACGGACTTCCTGTCGTTCCATGCGAAGGGCCGCCCGAGCTTCGTCGACGGCCACGTGCGCCTCGGCATTTCCGCCCAGCTTGCGGAGATAGGAAGGGGCTTCGAGATGGTGTCGCGGGTTCCGGAGCTTCGTGACAGGCCGATCGTCATCGGGGAGTCCGACCCCGACGGGTGCGCCGCATGCGTCGGCCCCCAGCTCGGCTACCGGACGGGCACCATGTACTCCAGCTACACGGCGGCGAGCCTCGCGAGGGAGTACGCCCTCGCCGACAAATACGGCGTGAACCTCGAGGGCGCCCTCACCTGGGCATTCGAGTTCGAGGACCAGCCCTACTTTGCCGGCCAGCGGGTGCTCGCGACCAATGGGATCGACCTCCCGGTCCTCAACGTCTTCCGGATGCTTGGCCGCATGGGCGGCCGGCGCGTCGGGGTGTCAAGCACGGGCGAGGCCGACCTGGACTCGATCGTGCGCGACGGCGTCCCTGGGGCGCCCGACGTCGGGGCCCTGGCGAGCGTCGAGGGGAAGAGGGTCTGCGTGCTGGTGTGGCACTACCACGACGATGACCTCGACGGCCCCGACGCGCGGGTGAGCCTGGAGTTCTCGCATCTGTCGCCCGAAAGTGGCGGCGCCCGGCTCATCCACTACCGGATCGACGAAACCCACAGCAATGCGTTCACCGTATGGAAGCTTATGGGGCGGCCGGCGGCGCCCGACGACGCCCAGTACGCCCGGATGCGCAGCGCGGGCGGGCTCACGGCGCTGGCCGATTCGCCGGCGCGCGTCGCGGTGGGGAAAGGCGGCGCCTCCGTCTCGTTCATGCTGCCCCGCAGGGCGGTCTCGCTCCTGGTCCTGGAACTCGAGTGACCCGGGATGCCCGCCCCCGAATTGACATCGGAGGCCTTCGGGTTGTTTAAGGAGCTTCCCATGAAGCACCGACTCAGACTTGCGGCCCTGATCCTCGTGGCGGGCACGGTGGTGTCAGAGACCCGCTGCGACCCCGAGGTCCACGTGAAGCCGACCTCCGACCCCACGTTCTCCAACCTGCCCGCGGCCGTTCCCCTGTGGCGGGGCGCCGCACCCGGGTCCGAGGGGCAGGACTCGCCGCCGGCGAGGCGCTGGGAGAACTACGCCACGACCTGGTACTCGGTCGTGACCAACATCAACAGTCCGGCGATCCTTCCGTTCCTCCCTCCCGCGGGCAAGGCCACGGGAGCCGCGGTCATCGTCTGCCCGGGCGGCGGGCACCGATTCCTCGCGATGGAGCATGAGGGCTACGCCGTGGGAAAGTGGCTCTCCGAGCACGGGGTAGCCGCCTTCGTCCTCGAGTACCGCCTGGCCCGATCCGACGGGTCCCGCTATTCCGTGGAGGTCCACTCGCTCATGGACGCGCAGCGCGCCGTGCGCACCGTGCGCAGCAGGGCCGGGGAATGGGGTGTCAATCCCGCCTGCGTGGGCATCATGGGCTTCTCGGCGGGCGGAGAGGTGGCCGTCCTCGCGGCGACGCGCTCCGGCACGCCGGTGCCGGGAACAAGGGACTCGGTCGACGCCCTCGACTGCGCGCCGAACTTCCAGGCCCTGTTCTACCCGGGCATGCCGGCCCCCCCGCCTGTGCCCAGCGCGAAGACCCCGCCGGCATTCCTCTGCGGCGCCTCCGACGACCACCTCGGACTGACCCCGGGCATGGTCCAGTTCTATTTGGCCCTCACCGCGGCCGGCGTGCCCGCAGAGCTTCACGTCTACGCCCGCGGCGGGCACGGCTTCGGCATCCGGGACGAGGACCGCGAGGTGTATTCCTGGATGCCGCTCTTCATGTCCTGGCTCAGGGGTGGAGGCTTCCTGTCAAATCCGGCCGCGGCGCGGCCCTGAGGCCCGCACCGCGAGGCTTCCGACCCTCCCTGGATAAAACTGCTTCGCGTTTGCCAATACGGTTGATATATTGATGGGAGATGGTCGTTTGTCTCGGTCCACTGCCCTATTAACTTCCCAGGAGCTGTCGGCCCCGGGGTGAGGTTGGGCGCCTGGGCTACAGTTTCCAACCCCCCAGGAAAAGCCATGCGACGCCCCTTAAAGATATTACAAGTCCCAGGATTGGCGCACGCCGGACTCCCCGGCGCGCCGCTGCTCCGGAGCCTGGTCCTCTCGGCACTCCTCGCGTCGGTGCTCGCCATTCCACGCCTGCAGGGCGCCGGCGAGAGGCCCTGCGACCAGCTCTTTGACTTTGGATGGCGATTCCACCTGGGAGACGTCCCCGGCGCCGAGAAACCCGGCTTCGTGGATGCCGACTGGCGTGTGCTCGACCTGCCGCACGACTGGAGCATCGAGGGCCCGTACGACGAGAAGGCGCCGACCGGGGGCTCGGGCGGCTACCTCCCCACGGGAATCGGCTGGTACCGCAAGTCGTTCGATCTTTCCGAGGGCAGCCGCGGGGCGTCCGTCTCAGTGAGGTTCGACGGCGTCTACGAGCGGAGCACCGTCTGGGTGAACGGGCATGAGGCCGGGACGCGTCCGTATGGCTACTCCTCGTTCGTGTACGATATCACCCCTTACGTCACCTTCGGCGCCGCCCCCAACACGATCGCCGTAAGGGTCGACAACTCGCCGCAGCCGAACAGCCGCTGGTACTCCGGCTCGGGAATCTTCCGGCACACCTGGATCGCTGCAGCGGACCCGCTCCACGTCACCCCCTGGGGCGTCCTCGTGACAACCCCCTCTGTCTCGCCGGCCTCGGCGACCGTGGCGGTGCGGGCGCACGTGCACAACGGCCGCAGCAGCGCGCAGAAGCTCGAGGTGCGCAGCCAGATGCTCGACGCCGCGGGAAATCCCCTTCCGTCCCCCGCCGGTCCCGCGACGGGCCAGGCCGGGGCCTCGGTAGGCGGCGAGCTGCAGGCCGGCGCGGACGGGGACTTCGACTCCACCCTGGTCCTTCCGTCGCCCAGCCTCTGGTCGCCCTCATCCCCCTCCCTCTACCGGGTTCGCACGGACGTGGTCGTGGACGGCCGCGTCGTCGACACCACCTCGACGACATTCGGTGTCCGCCGGGTGGAATTCGACGTCGACCGCGGGCTCCTGGTGAACGGCGACCCGGTGAAGGTGCGCGGCATGTGCATCCACCACGACGGCGGAGCGGTAGGCGCGGCCGTGCCCGAAGCACTCCTCGAGCGCCGGCTCAGGCTCCTTCAGGAGATGGGCTGCAACGCGATCCGCTGCAGCCACAATCCCATGGCGCCCGAGTTCTACGACCTGTGCGACCGCCTCGGGATCCTCGTGCTGGACGAGTCGTTTGACGAGTGGACCTACAGGAAGCCCCAGCTCAAGTTCGGGTACTCCGACGCCTTTGCTGCGTGGTACGAGGGCGACCTTGTGAATCTGATCCGCCGCGACCGCAACCACCCCTGCGTGATCTTCTGGTGCGCGGGCAACGAGATCGGCGAGCAGGCGGCCCCGGACGGTCCGGAGATCCTGCGCAAGCTCATATCGGTCTTCCACCGCGAGGACCCGACCAGGCCGGTGACGGTCGCGATGGACAACATCTTCAACCAGAACGGCCGCGCCCCGGATGCCTTCACGAGCCAGCTCGACATCGTCGGGTACAACTACGTCGACCGCTGGGGATCGCGACGCGAGACGCAGTACACCGACGACCGCGAAGCCTACCGCGGCCGCAGGTTCCTTGGGACGGAGGAGACGGGGGTGGCGGGGACCCGCGGAACCTACCCGTTCGGCTCGCTGCTTGGGGACAACGACAGCGACGACCACCTGGTCCTCGGAGACGGGCCGTCGGGCCCCCTCTACGTCGCCTCGACGCTGCGCGCCGCCTCGCTGTGGAAGTTCGTGGCGACCCACGACTACGTCATAGGCCAGTTCATCTGGACCGGGTTCGACTACCTGGGCGAGTCGAGGTGGCCCAACAAGCTCACGGCGTTTGGGGCGCTCGACACCTGCGGGTTCAAGAAGGACTCCTACTATTTCTACCAGAGCATCTGGACCGACACGCCCATGGTGCACCTTCTTCCCCACTGGAACTGGCCTGGGAAGGAAGGGACCGTGATCCCCGTCGTGGCCTATTCCAACTGCGCCGCCGTCGAGCTCTTCCTCAATGGGAAGAGCCTCGGCGTCAAGGCGCGGGAGTTCCCGAGCGAGGGGGTCACCGGCAGCTGGAACAACTACGCCCTCCCAAAGGTAGCGGCCACCACCACCGACCTCCAGCTCGTCTGGGACGTTCCCTACCTACCGGGCGAACTCAGGGCCGTCGGATACGACCGCACGGGACGCGTCGCTGCGGGGGCCTCGGTGAAAACGGCCGGGCAGCCCGCGAGGCTCGAGCTCGCGGTGGACCGCCTGGCGCTCGCTACGGGAACCCGCGACGTGGCAGCGGTGACCGTACGCGCGCTCGATGAGAGCGGCAACTTCGCCCCGCTGGCCCACAACCAGGTGAGCTTTGAGGTCACGGGGCCCGGCAGGATTATCGGGGTCGACAACGGCGACCCCGAGAGCCACGCCAGCTACCAAGGCAGCACACGCGAGTTGTTCAACGGAATGGCGCTCGCCCTTGTGCAGTCGACCGCCAATCCCGGACTGGTGCGCGTCGTGGCGCATTCGGCGGGACTTGGCGACGCCCAGGTTGAGATAACGATGCGGCCGTAGGCTTCGGGTCGGGGCTCGGCCCGAGGGCCGACCCCCACGGGACCCCGCGCGTTGCGCCTGCCTGCGCACCCTGTTGCCTCGGCACTCGTGGCCGCCCGGGCCCGTCGGCCTCAGTCGCGTATCTTCCCGAGGAGCCTTCCCAGGAACTTCCGGGAGTAGAGGTCTATCCTCTCGCGGACGATCGCCTCCCGGAACCGGCGCCCGAGTCCGAGCTCGGGCGCCGAGGTGACCACGCTGCCCTCCTCTGGATATAGGATTATCCATGCGAGGACCCTGCGCAGCTCGGCATCGCCCAGGCGGCCCCGGAGCTCGTCGAAGACCAGGCGCGCGATCTCGCCCTCATGCTCGTCCTGGCTCACGTCGCCGAGGGCGGCTACCGAGAGCAGGTTGCGGGCGCTCTGCCCCGCATCGGCACCGTGCCCGGGGGCCCAGTCCCTGATCCGGGCCCGGATCTCCCCCACGGGCCCGCCCGCGGCCCCCGCGAACGGCCTGGCCAGCCGGCTAACGAACTCGGAGTCCCCCGGCAGGTCCTCAAAGCCGATGCCGGCGATCTGCTCGTCGCTCACGGCGCCGTAGCCCGCGTTGGGCGGCGCCAGCACCGCCAGCCTCCCCGTGAGCGACGCGGCCAGCCCGGTCGCCGCCCACGCGAAGAGCGCCACGCCAAGCCAGGACCAGGTGGCTCGCACGAAGTGCCTGCCTTCCTCCCAGCGGAATAGCCTGGCACCCGCCACTGCGGCGCAGGCCCCGATGACCGCGAGTGCCCCCAGGGCGAAGCCCGCGTGGCTCATGCCCCGGGCGTCGCTGTAGCCCAGCTGCAGGACCTCGACGGCGTAGCGACCCGGCATGAATCCGGACGCCGCCCGGGCCCATGCCGGAAGGGCACCAAGCGGGATCCCCACGCCTCCAATCATGATCATGGGAAGGAAGAGGCACTGGCCGATCGCCTGCACCGCGGGCACGTCGTCCGCGAGCGCCGCCACGAGGAGGCCCAGTCCGAGGAACGAGGTGCAGACAACCACGACGCCGGCCGCCGTCTGCAGGGGATGGACGGGAAGCGGGGTGTGGTAGGCAACGTGCGCCAGGGCGACCTGCAGCGCGGCCGCGGCCGAGACGATCAGAACCCGGGCCGCCATTACGCCGAGCACCAGGCCGCCCGCGGGCACGGGGAGGAGGCGGTACCGTCGCCAGATCCCGCGCTCGCGCTCCGACACGAGGAGGGTCGGCATCCCGAAGCAGGCTCCCCCGAGGATCGTGATCGTCAGGATCTGGCCCATCTGCCCGTAGAGGGCGGGTGTCTCGGCACGAAAGACGCTCCCGAAGGCCACGAGGAAGAAGACCGGCACGAGGAACCCGTAGACGAGTGCCTGCTTGCTCTGGAGGTTGAGCTCAAGGCACAGGAGAAAATGCCGGAAGAGCCCGTGCACGGCCCTTGTGCGCCCCTTCATCGCTCCCCCTCCTCCGGGGCCGCCCAGGGCCTCCCGGTGAGCTCAAGGAAGACGTCCTCGAGCGTGGGCTTCACGACCTCGAGCCCGAGGATCTCGTTCCCCTCGGACTCCAGGAGCCTCGCCAGGCCGAACAACGTCGCATTGACGTCGCCCGTGCCCAGCCTCCACCGCTCCCCTTCGCCCGTGCATGCCGTCACGCCAGGAAGCGACTCCATCCGGGCCCGGTTGGGAGGCCGGACCGTCCTCACCTCGACTGCGGGCGCGGTGCCCGACGCGCGGATGAGCTCTGAGGGGCGCCCCGCCGCGACAATCCTTCCATGGTCCAGGATCCCGATGCGGTCGCAGAGGAGTTCCGCCTCACCCAGGTCGTGCGTCGAGAGGAGGACCGTCCTGCCGGAACGTCCCGTCTCCTGGATGAAGCGGTGCAGCTCCCTCCGGGAGCGCGGGTCGAGGCCGGCGGTGGGCTCGTCCAGGACGACCAGGCCGGGGTTGTTAACGAAGGCGAGGGCGAGGAAGAGCCTCTGCCTCTGGCCCTCCGAGAGGCGCTCAAAGGCCTCGTCCGCCTTTTCCGCCAGCCCGAAGCGCTCGATCAGGCCGCCCACTTCCGCGGGCTCCCGGTAAAACGATGCGAAGAGCGAAAGCGCCCTCCGCGGCGTGATCCTGTCCTGCAGCGCCGCGGCCTGGAGCTGCGCGCCGCAGACCTGCCTCGCCTCCCCGGGCCGCGCCAGGGCGTCGATCCCGGCGATCTCGATTTCCCCGGAGTCCGGCCGACGCAGACCCAGGATGCATTCCAGGGCCGTGGTCTTCCCGGCGCCGTTGGGGCCGAGCAGGCCGAAGATCTCGCCCGGGGCGACCTCGAAGGTCACCCCGCGAAGCGCCTCGACGCGGCCGTAGCGCCTGGCCAGGTCGCGCACTCTTACACTAACGGGCATGGGTGCAGGCATTGGGTCGGCCACGCGGGGGGATTGGCGGTGGATGATCCCCACCGCCCCCGGCGAAGTCAACGTGGCGCTCGGCGCGGGCCCCGGTACCCCGCTCTTTTGGTTTCACAACCGCCGTCCGCCGCCCGAAAATACGCCGTGCACCTCCGCGCGAACCCAGGCCCCGCGGCATGCGCCTGGCTCCTGTCCGCCCTGCTATGCGCTCCCGTCGGCGTCCGGGCGCAGGCGGTCGGCAACTCTCCCGTGGTGCAGGCAGAGGCCGTCGTCGTCAGCGAGGCGCACCCCGGGATGCCCCAGCCCGGAGCGACGCAGATCGAGTTGGACCCGGACGCCCCGGTCGGGAGCGCATCGTGGCAGGAGGCCGCGTCCCGCGCTCCCAACCTCGGGATTTCGCAGGCTGGGGAAACCTCCTTCGGGGCCCTCTACTCCCTGCGCGGGCTGTCCAACACCCCCTACTTCAGCGACCCGGCGGTGACGCTCTACCTTGACGATATTCCGATGGGAGGCGGCTTCACCTACCCTTCGGGTCTATTCAGCTTCGCCTCGGCATCGGTCTTCAGCGGCCCCCAGCCCACGACATTCGGCAGGTCGGCCGACGGCGGTGTCATCATCCTCTCCCCCCGCCCGCCGCAGGCCGGGGGCGAGGTGCGCGCGGGAATGGGCGGCTACGGCAGCCGAACGGGGGCCATTGAGGCGGGCTCGCCCGGCGGCAGCCCTGCCGAGGTGAGCGTTGCCGGGGCCTTCACCCACCGGGACGGCTACGTGGACAACACCGAGATCGGCCGGACCGTCGACAGCGTCGATGCCATGGACGGATTTGCCCGCGGCAGGTTCCACCCCACGCCGGCAACCCAGGTGACCGTGGAGATTCTCGCCGACCGGCACCGAGACGGCGCCGCGCCGCTCGTGCCCCTGGACGGCCCGCTCTACACCGTCCAGCGTGCAAGAGAGGGGACGACAGACTCCTCGTTTTTCGCGGCCGCGATCAAGGCGTCCGCCGACACCGGCGCGGGCCCGCTGACCGCAGTCACAAGCTACACGGGCTGGAAGCTCGATCCCTTCGACGACTGGCTCGTCCTGCCCCCGCCCCTCCTGTCCCACCTCACCCTTAAACAGGAGAGGTGGAACGAGGAGTTCCGGTTCTCCCCCTTCGGCTTCGGGGTGGTCACATGGAACGCCGGGGCGTGGCTCTCGGGCGCCTCCACCTCCGGCGACGTGGAACGCTCCATAAGGGGCACTTTCCCGATCGAGGCCACCGGCTTCGGGTACACCCGCCGCGAGGCGGCCCTCTTCGGCGATGTTGTGCTCGAAGCCCCAAGGAGGTGGAGGATCACGCTGGGCGGCCGCGCACAGAGGGTGGCGGAGGACTACCATCAGGCGGAGCGTGTTCCCACGCGGGGCCTGGCCTTCAGGCTCGGACGCACCGACGACGCCTTCCTTCCGCGCCTCGCCGCGACCTACGAGGTCGCCGCCGGCACGACCGCGGACGCGAGCGCGACCCTCGGGACGAGGCCCGGCGGATTCGCGGCGTACACGGACAACCCCGCATTCATACCGTTCGCCGCGGAGCATGTCGCGGCCTTCGAGGCCGGTGTCCGCCGTTCCTCAGCGGACCGGAACCTGGATGTTTCGGCGCGGGTGTTCGACTACGAGATCCGGAACTACCAGATCGAGCGCTCCTTCAGCGCCAAGGACTATTTTGTGGCGACGGCGCCCAGGGCGCGGTCGCTCGGCGCCGAGCTCGGGGCGCATTGGAATCCGGCCCCCGGGTGGAGGATGGGTCTCACGGCGGGGGTCACCGACATAACCCTCCTCGAATTCCGGGATCCGCTGAGCGGGCGGAGCCTGGGAGGCACCCGCGCGCCCTACGCTCCGTCCTTCACGGCCGCCCTCGACGCGGGCTTCCGATCCGCCAAAGGCTGGTTCGCCTCCGCGGCCGTCGTCGCACGGGGAAGGACCTTCTACACCGAGTCCGAGGATCCCGCCTATTCCCAGGGCGCCTACGCAACGCTTGACGGGACGGTTGGGTTTGACTCGGGACGCTGGAGGGTGGCCGCCTACGTCGAGAATGCGGCGGACAAGGGCTACTATGCGCTCATCGTCCCCGGCGTGAACAGCGCGGCGCCCGGGACACCCAGGACCGCGGGAACGGAGCTGGCGATAGAGTTCTGAGGCGGCCGAGTCAGGGCCTAAGGGACCTCGTAGAGCTCGACCAGGGCGACGCCGGTATCGTTGCTCGCCCCGGAAACCTGGGCCGTGTATGCCCCCGGGGGAAGGGTCACGAGCAGCGCCGAGTCACGGCTTGAGGGGTTTGCCCAGTTGAACGCGCCCACCGACGCCGCCGTGTTGGCTATCTCCGTCTTGCCTCCCCAGCCGTTGTTTGTCGCCAGCAGGGTGCTGCCGCTGTAGAGCTGCAGCTGCGGGTCCGGAAGGGTCCCGGCCACCCCAAAGCCGGCAAGCGCGGGTCCTGATGCCCGTACAAGCACGGTCTTGGAGGTGGCGCCCCCGATCACGAACCCGGCGATCAGGATGTTCCCCCCGGTCCCTACCTGGACGCGGGCCGAGATGTTGACGAGGCGCGGGTTCGAGGGCGTATAGGTTCCCACCGGCGTCGCGTCGTAGAGCTCCACCAGCGCCACGCCCGTGTCACTGGCGGCGCCCGATATCTGCGCCGTGTAGGCCCCCGCCGAGGGCGTCGAGTAAATCGCCGAGTCATTGGTCGGGCCGCTTCCCCATGAGAAGGCACCCACCGCCGAGGCCGCCGCAGAGATCTGCGTGCTGCCCGCCCATCCGGTGTTGGTCGCCAGCTGGGTGCTGGCGCTGTAAAGCTTCAACTCTGGGTCGGGCAACGTGCCGCCGACTCCGAAGGGCACAAGCGCGGGACCCGATGCCCTGACAAGTATTGGAAGTGTGCCGGAGGTGCCCTGGCCCCCGATGACGTACCCGGCGATCAGGATATTCCCCCCGGTCCCCACCCCGGCCCGGCACGAGATGTTTATCAGCCTGCCAATGTTGCTGGTCAAACTCACCGAGAGCGACGCCGCGTTGCTCACCGTGCTCCCGTTGGAGTTCGATACCGAGCAGGAGTAGTTGCCGGCGTTTGCTGAGGTCGCGCCGTTGATGACTAGAGTTGCGCCCGCCGCGTTCGAGACCCCGTTGCCGACCGGCAGGGGGTTGCCATTGAATAGCCACTGGTACGCGATAGCCCCCGAGGCGACCACGTGAAAAGTCACGGTTCCCCCGCTCGCGATGGTCTGCGGGAACGGTTGCGTCGTTATCGTAGGCGGCGTCCCCGGCGTCCCCGAGCCGATCGCGAGGGTGGCCGGGATGCTCATGGCAAGGCCCCCGCCGGTCACGACCACCACCTGATAGGTGCCAACATCAGAATTCTTGATGTCGTTTATCGTGAGGGTACCACCCGGCCCGAGCTCGTACTTGACACCGTCAAAGTTGATCTCCTGCCCGTTCACGGTCCAGATCCAGATCGTATTGTTGGGCTGCCCGCCCGACCCGAAAGTCGCGTTCGGGCTGAACGTCGCGCTTCCCCCAAGCGGGCCGGTCTGGTTCGCCAGGCTTGACGAGATTGTCGGCGCGGCCGGGGCCGGTGTCGACTTGCCGACAATGAAAGCCGCGAGGTTGTTGGTGAATACCGACACTGAAATCCCGCCGGCCACCGACGTGGTGTCCAGGCTGCCGATCGAGTCGAAGCTCAGGGTGGCCTGGTAGATTCCCCCTGACGTGAGGGTGCCGGCCGGGATCACGTAGGAGGTGAACGGGGTCGCCGAGACGGTGGTTCCGCCCCCGACATTCACGGTCGCGTACTGCTGCTGCAGATTCACATTGCCCGTGCTGTCCTGGGACTGGATCTGGATGTCCATATGCCCCCCAACCCCGGACGAATAGTCGCTGAACGTCGAAAAATTGAGGGTGGCGGAGATCGCAGGGTCAATCACGAGGACACCATTCTGCCAGGTGCCGTTGGTGATCTGGGGCACCGACAAGGGATACCCGGAAGTGACCGAGTAGGTGAGGGTCGGCGTCCCCGTCAACTCCAGCTGGTAAGTCCCGTTGGGATATAATGCCAAGAGGCTCGACTCGGACGAGAAACCCACGTCGAGCAGGTCCCCGTTGTTGTTCGCTACCGATTGGGGGAGCGTCACAGACGCGCCCAGTGGCGTGTGCAGGGCTCCCGTCCCGCCCCCCTGGACCGAGAAGGAGTAGGGAAAACCTCCGAACGGCGCCGGGGCGCTCGAGGAGGTCTGCAGGTAGATATGGTCCTTGAAGACGCCGTACACGCTGCTCGAGGCGGCATTGGCGGCGGCGATTGCGAGAAATGCGGCGCCCAGCGCCATGGAAACCCTCCAGCTGTGCCCTTTCTTGGTGGTGGTCATGGTTTAATGCCGAGTTTGGAACGATTGCCCGATTTCTTCTCTCTCAGCGTTCGCAATGCCGATGACGCCGAATTCACCCGGCTCCGATTGAATTGCCAAAGGGGAGATTGGGCAAGCCATTCACTGCAGCGATGCTCTTGGGTGCATGATACCAACGCGTCGCCCGCTGGTATCCCTCTCTTCCCGCCGGCGCCAACATATTGAGATTCGGACTCATTCTGCAGGACGGGCATGAAGCCGCGCACGGCGCAGAGGTTGCCTATAGTCGGCAACCCAGTCCGTGCGCACCTCTGTGGCAGCCCGGGAATTTTTCCGTTTCTCACGCCGCCCTGAAAAATACGCTTGGAACTCTCGCACTCTTAAATGGTCATATCGAGGCTGTGCCCCGTACCCGTCGCGCCCGGCTTCCCAAAGGAATCAACGCCCTGTCCCTCTCGCTTGTCCTTCTCGGGGCATTGCCCCGCCCCTCCGCCCGCGGTGAGGGCTCCCTAGCCTACAGCTACGCCGACTACAGCGAGACAGCCGGGAGGGTCGGGGTGCACACGACGGGAATCCTAGCGAGGCAGGACATCGGCATGGGGCTCAACTTCAGTGTCACGGCCATCAATGATGCGATCGCCGGAGCGACGCCGACCGGGATACCCGCCCCGGCGGGGTCCGACCAGGTCCCGGTCGCCACGCTTCACGACCACCGCAAGGCGTGGGAGACGGAGCTGGCCAGGCAATTCGGCAGGGTGCACGTCTCGGCGGGCTATGCGCTGAGCAGGGAGCACGACTACATCTCCCGGGGCTTGTCGCTCAACACCCTCACCGACTTCAACCAGAAGAACACCACCCTCCTGTTCGGGGTGGCCGGCCATGAGGACTCCGTCGAGACGTTTTACGATGTCCAGCAGGTCTACTTGGGCCGCCACTCCTTCAGCGGGATCGTTGGAGTGACCCAGCTGATCGACCCACGGACCACCGTAACCCTCAATGTCACATGGGCGCGGGACACAGGGTACCTGAGCGACCAGTACAAGGAGGTCCAGAAGACCATCGAGATTGTCCCGGGGTCGTTCTTCACCCTTGTCTTTCCCGAGAACAGGCCGAGCGAGCGCAACTCGGGGGTCGTTTTCGCATCGGTGAACCGGGCCTATCCGGATCTCGGCGGCGCCCTGGAGGGCAGCTACCGCTTCTATGCCGACACCTACGGGGTCGCCGCCAACACCCTCGAGTTGAAATGGCTCCAGAAGCTTGGAGGCGCCTTTGTCCTGGCCCCCGACTTCCGCCTCCACGAGCAGGGCGCGGCGGGATTCTACCATTACAACCTGGACTCGACCAACATCATCCCGACCTACATCCCGAGCGCGGGCGGGCCCGCCTATACCTCGGACTACCGGCTCTCGTCGCTCTTTGCTGTGACCTACGGCCTCAACCTCTCCTGGAAGCCGCGCGACTGGCTCAGGCTCACCGTCGACTACAGCCGGTACAACATGAGGGGCCGCGATGGGGTGACCCCCCAAAGCGCCTACCCCGACGCCAACATCTACTCCGCGGGGGCGCAGCTCTCCTGGTGAGGGCACCGGCCTCCCGAACCGCACCGTGAAGCCCCCCTTTCGAATCCTCCTCGCATGTTCGGCAATGCTCCTGTCCGCGGGCGCTGCGCGCGCCGACGTGGCTGTCGGTGACCTGTTCCCGCCGCTGCCGGCCGCCACGGGCACGGAAACCCACGGCAAGGTGCTGCTCGTCGACTTCTGGGCCTCCTGGTGCGCGCCCTGCAAGGCTTCCTTCCCCGCCTACGGCCGGCTGAACGCCGAGCTCGCCCCCAGGGGCCTTGTCATTGTCGCCGTGAGCGTGGACGACGACCCGGGGGCCTACGCGTCCTTCGTCAGGAGATTCTCGCCGCCCTTTGCCGTCGTTCTCGACAAGGGCCACGCGCTGGTCGAGCGGGTCCGCGTGCCCACCATGCCCACGTGCTACCTTGTAGACCGGGAGGGCAGGATCCGCTACCTTCACGCCGGATACCACGGAGAGGAGACCGACAGAGCCCTGCGCAAGGAGGCGGAGCTCCTGTTGTCCGAAAAATGAGCCCGACCAGATTCCAGCACCCATGAAACCGAAACCCTGCCTCATTCTCGCCGCCCTGGCGACTCTCGCGCTGGGCTCCGGCTGCTCCACGACCCAGGCAGTCCGGGTGCATCCCTGGGAGCGCAGCCTGCTTGCGGACTCGATCATGGACCCCGGCCGCGACGCCCTGGGAAGCGCGATGATGGACCACGTGACTTTTTCGAGGGAGGCCGCAACGGGCGGCCGGGGCGTGGGCGGCGCCGGATGCGGATGCAACTAGCGCCGGCGGTCTCCCCCGGTGTCCAAACTGAATTGAACCAATCCCTCGCAATCTCGTCCAACCGAACATGACTCGACTCGCCCACGGATGGAACCGGCTCCGCCGGTTCCACGCCCCCCTTGCCTCCCTCCTCGTCCTGCTGCAGCGATCGCCCGCGCTCCGAATGGCGTCCTCGGTGGTCGACCTTGTCCTGGAGTCCCCGGCAGGCTCGCTCCTGAAGGCGGCCGCGGCCTCCGTCGCCGCGCTGGGCGTCGTCGACTCGGTCGCGGGGGCGTCGTCGACCGGCCTGCCCGCAAGCTCCTTCAGCTACACTCTCTCGACGGGAAGCCCGGGGCACCCCTCCCCCTATACGGTCACGGTCGGGGTTCCGATCACGGCGGTCGCCTTCGCGCTGCAGTCCACCCCCGCGCAGCAGGCGCCCCAGTCGTGGGCGATCGCCGGGTCCATCCCTCCGGGGATTCATTTCGGAGTCACCGCGGCCTCGGTCACGGCGCCCCTGGGGGGCGGCGTGAACATCGCCAATCCCACCCTGTTTGGGACCCCCACTCAGGCGGGCGACTACAAGATACTGATGCAGGCCTACCAGCTGCTGGACGGGCTGGGGTATTTTTCCACCATCTTCACGTACGAGGTGATCGTGAACCCGGCGAACACGGCGCCCTCCATCACCACCCAGCCGACGGACGTCACGATACCGACGGGCGGGACGGCGACCTTCGCGGTCGTCACGGCGGGCTTCCCCGTGCCCACATTCCAATGGGACTTCGGCGGGTCCCCGATCGCCGGGGCCACGTCGTCCACGCTCACGATCTTCAACGCCGGCACGGCAAACGCCGGCAACTACACCTGCGTGGTCACCAACTCCCAGGGGTCCGCCACGAGCAACCCGGCGGCGCTCAAGCTCAGCGTCGCGGCGACCCCCGCTTTCTCGTCCCAGCCCGTGGGCCAGACGATCGCCGCGGGCGGGACCGTCGTCTTCTCGGCCGCGGCGACCGGCAGCCCCTCCCCCACCTACCAGTGGAAGCTGAACGGTTCGCCCATAGCCGGGGCCACCGACCCCACGCTGGTCATCCACGGGGCGACCGCGGCCGACACCGGAGCCTACACCTGCGTCGCGACCAACTCGCTCGCGACCGCGACCAGCGCGCCTGCAGCCCTCGCCGTGAGCTCCACCCAGGACCTGGGGCGCCTGGTGAACATCTCCTGCCGAGCGGGGGTGGGCACGGGCGGCAACATCCTGATCGTCGGGTTTGTGAGCGGGGGGCCGGGGACCGGCGGGACCCAGCCCGTCCTCATCCGGGGAACCGGCCCGGCGCTCGCCTCGTTTGGCGTCGCCGGCACCCTGGCCGACCCGGCGCTCTCGGTCTACCAGGGCTCCACGCTCGTCGACTCCAACTCCGGCTGGGGAAGCAACGCCGCGCAGATCACGGCCGAGGACTCGGCGCTGGGCGCCTTTGCCCTCACCAACGCTGGCAGCATGGACTCGGCGCTGTACATTCCCAGCCTCGCGCCGAACGGCTACACCGCGCAGATCGCCGGGGCCGCAGGCGACACCGGGGTCGCCCTTGCGGAGGTCTATGACGCGACGCCCGCCGGTACGTATACGCCCTCGTCGCCCAGGATCATCAACATCTCGGCCAGGGTCCAGGTGGGGACGGGAGGCAACATCCTGATCGCGGGCTTCGTGATCGGCGGCTCCACCTCCAAGACGGTCCTGATCCGTGCCTCCGGCCCGGCGCTCGTGCCCTTCGGCGTCGCGGGGACGCTGCCCGACCCCAAGCTCCAGCTGTACCAGGGATCGAACGTCCTTGCCTCCAACAGCGCGTGGGCGGGCGCCTCCGAGATAACCGCCGCCGCGGCCTCTGTCGGCGCCTTCGCCTGGAACGACACGGCGAGCAATGACTCGGCGATCCTGGCCACGCTCCCCCCGGGCAGCTACACCGTCCAGGTCTCCGGCGCCGCGGGCTCCCCCGGGGACACCGGCGTCGCGTTGGTCGAGGTGTACGAGGTCCCCTAAGTCCGCCTTACCTCAGGCGGGCGCCTGCCGGGTCCACTTGAAGATGCTGGTGCTCAGGGGAGCGAGCGTCAGCCGCAGGCTCTGGTCGTAGCCGTCTGCCGCCGTCGGCTCGGCCTCCCGCCCGCCCTCGTTGCCAAGGCCCGTGCCGCCGTAGTACTGGCTGTTCGAGTTGATGACCTCCCGCCAGTAGCCGCGCTGCGGCACCCCGACCCGGTAGTTCGAGCGGGTGACGGGCGTGAAATGGCATACGACTGCGAGAAGGGTGTCCCCGGCCTTGTCGGACCTGAGGTAGGCGATCACGCTCGCCTCGTTGTCGTAATTCGCCAGCCAGCGGAAACCCTTGGGGTCGAGGTCGCCCCCGCCGAGGGCGGGCTCCGAGGCGTAGAGCCGGTTCAGGTCGCCCACAAGCAGGCGGATCCCCTCATGGTCGGGGTATTTCAGCAGGTGCCAGTCAAGGCTCGCCGAATGGTTCCACTCGGAAGACTGCCCGAACTCGCCCCCCATGAAGAGCAGCTTCTTCCCAGGCCACGCCCACATGTGCGCAAACAGGGCGCGCAGGTTGGCCGCCTTCCCCGGGATGTCTCCGGAGCCCATCTTCAGCAGGAGGGACGCCTTCCCGTGCACCACCTCGTCGTGCGACAGGACCGAGACGAAGTTCTCGGAATACTGGTAGAGCATCCCGAAGGTGAGCTCCTTCTGGTGCCACTTCCTGTGGATCGGGTCGTCACGGAAGTACTGGAGCGTGTCGTGCATCCAGCCCAGGTCCCACTTGTAGCCGAAGCCGAGTCCGCCGAGATATGTCGGCCGCGACACCATCGGCCAGGCGGTCGATTCCTCGGCGTAGGTCTGGACATCGGGATGCAGGCGATAGACATCCTCGTTGAACTCGCGCAGGAAGCTGATCGCCTCGAGGTTCTCGCGTCCGCCGTACATGTTCGGAATCCAGGCGCCGCCCTCGCGCGAATAGTCGCGGTAGAGCATCGACGCCACCGCATCGACCCGGATGCCGTCGAGGTGATACCGCTCGAGCCAAAAGAGCGCACTGGACAGCAGAAAGCTGCGTACTTCGTGTCGGCCGAAATTGAAGATCAGGGATCCCCAATCCGGGTGCTCGCCCTCGCGCGGGTCCGCGTGCTCGTACAGGTGCGTGCCGTCGAAAT
>PLXR01000046.1 GCA_003151495.1 Opitutaceae bacterium | reverse complement strand
TCAGCCGCCAGCGCTCCTGGGGCGTCCCGATCCCGGCGTTCTTCGACTCCCAGAAGAGGCCCTTCCTCGACGCGTCGGTGATCCTTGCAGTGGCCGACAAGGTCGAGCGCGCGGGAACCAACCTCTGGTACGAGGCGGCGCCCTCGGAGCTCCTCGCGGGGATCCCGCTGCCGGCCGGCTGGCCCCCGCCCGCCGAGCTCACCTGCGGACGCGATACCCTTGATGTCTGGCTCGACTCGGGATCGTCCCATGCGGCCGTCCTCCGGCGCGGCCAGGGTGGCACCTCCTGGCCCGCGGACCTCTACCTCGAGGGCAGCGACCAGCACCGCGGGTGGTTCCAGTCGTCCCTCTGGACCTCGGTCATCGCCTACGGCGCGGCGCCCTACCGGGCCGTGCTGACGCACGGGTTCATCGTGGACGAGGAGCAAAAGAAGATTTCCAAGAGCTCGAGCTACCAGAAGCCCCAGACAAGCGACGCCTACATCGCGGAGTACGGGGCGGACGTGATCCGGCTCTGGATCGCCTCGCAGGACTTCAGGGACGACATCCCCATCTCGAAGGAGATCCTCTCCCACGTGGGGGAGACCTACCGGCTCATCCGCAACACCTTGAGGTTCCAGCTGGCCAACCTCTTCGACTTCGATCCCTCCCTGCACGCGGTGGGCGCGAATGGAATGGACCCTCTGGACCTGTGGGCGCTGGACCAGGCCGCGGAGCTCTGCCGGGCCTGCGGCGAGGCCTACGATTCCTATGAGTTCCACCGCGTTTACCAGCTGTGCAACCAGTTCTGCTCGGTCACCCTGTCGGCCACCTACCACGACATCCTGAAGGATCGGCTGTACACGCTCGGGACCTCCCACCCCCTGCGCCGCTCCTCGCAGACGGCGATCCACCAGGTCTTCCAGGCGCTCGCAAGGGTCCTTGCCCCCGTGATCCCCTTCACAACGGACGAGGCGTGGTCGTATGCGGGCTCCGGGACCGAGTTTGGCCCGGGCTCGGTGCACCTGCAGGACTGGCCGGCCCCCGCGAAGGCGGCCTCGCCGGCCGCGGCGGGCCTCGGGGAGCTCCTCAAGCTGCGGGGCCGCGTGAACGAGGCCCTGGAGCCCCTGCGCGCCGCGGGGGGCATCGGCAAGTCGCTCGACGCCGCGATCACGATCCATGTGCCGGACGGGGACCCGATGCGGGAGCCCCTAGAGAAGAACCTCGGCTCTTTGCCGGAAATCTTTATCGTCTCCGACGTGAAAGTTCGGGCGACCACAGAGCCAGGCGACCCCTTCAGCGTGACCGTGCGCCCGTGCGCCGAGCTGGGGCACGTCCGCTGCCCCCGCTGCTGGCGCTGGGTTCCGGCCCTTGAGGGCCGCCCGGAGGCCGACGTATGTCCGCGTTGCGCGGAAGCACTAAGGCGCTAGACTTACCCTTCGCCCTTAACCCCCCAAGACTCCCCATGGACAAGACAAAAAAATCGAAATCGCCCAAGAAGAAGGTGCCCGGGGCGGCAACGCGAAAAGCGCCCCCACCCAAGGCGGCCGCCGCGGCGCCCTCGGCCCCGAGCAAACGTCCCACCATGGAAAAACCATCAAAGAAAACCGCGCTGCGCGACAGCATCCTCGCCCGCAAGGCCGCGACCAAGCCGATCGCCTTCAGCCTCGACGAGGTGCGCGCGATCGCCAAGACCGTGACCGCGAAGGCCGAGTCCACGGCAAAGACCGCCAAGGTACCCTCAAAGCCGTCCGCGGCGCTGAGCGCCGCCCTTGAGAAGCCCGTCAAGCCGAACCACATCAAGGCCGCCTCGCTGGCGGACATCCTCGGCTTCAACCCGAAGCGCACAAAGGCCGCCGACGTGATCGAGGAGCGCGGCGTTCCCGAGAAGTACAAGCGCTTCCACAAGCTGCTGCTCGACCTGCGCAAGCACCTCACCGAGGGCATCGAGCGCCACTCGGAGGAGACGCTCAAGCGCTCGGTCAAGGACGACGCCGGGGATCTCTCCTCCTACGGCCAGCACATGGCCGACGCGGGCACCGACACCTTTGACCGCGACTTCGCCCTGAGCCTCGTCTCGAACGAGCAGGAGGCCCTCTCGGAGATCGAGGCGGCGATCAAGCGCATCCGCGACGGCACGTACGGCATCTGCGAGATCACGGCCAAGCCGATCTCCAAGGAGCGCCTGCTGGCGGTCCCCTTCACGCGGTACTCGGCCGAGGCGCAGAAGCAGATCGAGCGCAACCGGCACCACTCCCGCACCCAGGCCGGCCTCTTCGGCGAGGCCGGGGAGGAGGGTGGCGCGATCCCCCAGGAGGACGGCGCCGAAGAATGACGCAGTCCGTCGACCCCGGCGACTCGCTTGCCTGGCGTGTCGTAAAGTACCGGCGGCTGATAGCGATCGCGGCATCGGTGGTGGCCCTCGACCAGGCCACCAAGGCGTGGATCGCCGCGCTCCTCCCGTACAACACCTACGGGGAGGCGGCCGGCGCGGTCCGGGTCGTCAGGGGTTTCCTGTACATCGTCCACGTGGGCAACACGGGGGCCGCGTGGAGCATCCTGTCGGGTCGCAGCATCCTCCTGGCCTCGCTCGCCGCCGCCACGCTCGCCGCGATCTTCCTGGGGCGGAGGGCGCTCGGGCTCGCGGCGGCCCATGCCCAGGCGTGCTTCGGGCTCATGTGCGGGGGCATTGCGGGGAACCTCATCGACCGGGTGGCGCGGGGACACGTCGTCGACTTCCTGGACTTCCACTTCGGGACCTACATCTACCCGACGTTCAACGTGGCGGACTCGGCCATCTGCGCCGGGGTCATCCTGTACGCGCTGTACTCGCTGCGGCCGCCGAGGCTCGGGGCGTAGCGCATTATTCCACGTTGGCCATCTGCTCCCGGATCCGCTCGAGCTCGTTCTTGAGCTCGATCACGGCCTTGGAGATCGCCAGGTCGTTGGCCTTGCTTCCGATCGTGTTGGCCTCGCGGCCGAGCTCCTGAAGGATGAAGTCGGCCTTGCGGCCGATCTCGTCGTCCGACTTCAGGAGCAGCGAGAGCTGGTCCATGTGGCTCCTGAACCGCGTGATCTCCTCGCTGACGTCGCAGCGGTCCGCGAAGAGGGCGATCTCGCGAAGGACCCGCTCGTCCCCCACGTCGAGCTCGAGGCCCGCCTCCTTGAGCCGCTTGAGGAGCTGGGCCCGGTAGCCGGGCGCGACCGCCGGGGAGCGCGCCGCGATCGCGTCGATGTGCCTGCGGCAGAGCCCCGCGCGCTCGATGAAGTCCACATAGAGGGCCTCCCCCTCCTTGGCCCGCATCGCGGCGAACCCGCGCAGGGCCTCGTCAAGCGCAAGGAACAGGTCCTTGCGGACGCTCTCCGCGGGCGGCATGTCGGCGGACGCCTTCTGGGAGCTCGCGACCTGCCAGAGGAGCTCCGCGGTGGGCTCAAACGCGATGCCGCGGGAGTCCGCCAGCTCCGCCAGGCGGTCGAGGACGGCGCCCACGGCTGCGTCGCTCCAGGACGTGGCGTCGCCCCCCTTCGCGCCTGTGAATTCGACGTCCACGTGGACCTTTCCCCGCGAGGCCACGCGGCGGACCCTCTCGGCCATCTCGGCCTCGAGGCTCTCCCACTCGCCCGGGAGCTTGACCGACAGGTCGAGGCTGCGCCGGTTGACCGAGCTCACCTGGACGGCGAGCGTGCCCCCGGCCGAAGCCGAGGCCGAGCGCCCGTATCCGGTCATGCTCCTCATGGCTTCCCTCCCAGCAGCCTTGCGACCTGCTGGACGTCCTTGTCCCCGCGCCCGCTCAGGTTGGCGATCACGATCTTGCCGGGCCCGAGCGCCCGGGCCCGCTTCATGGCGTGCACGAGGGCGTGGGAGCTCTCGAGGGCGGGAATGATGCCCTCCAGGCGCGAGCAGAGCTGGAACGCCTCCAGCACCTCGTCGTCGGTGGCGTAGGCGTACTGGATGCGCCCCAGGTCCCGGTAATAGGCGTGCTCGGGTCCCACGGCCGCGTAATCCAGCCCGGCCGAGACCGAGTGCGTGAGCTCGATCTGCCCGTCCGGGTCCTGGAGGATGAAGGTCTTGCAGCCCTGCAGGACCCCGAGCTTGCCGCCTGCGAAGCGCGCCGCGTGCTCGCCCACCCTGATGCCGCGGCCGCCGGCCTCGACCCCCGTCATCCGCACCCCCGGGTCGTCCAGAAACTCGAAGAAGAGCCCGATCGCGTTGCTGCCCCCGCCCACGCAGGCGACGAGCTCGTCCGGGAGCCTGCCCTCGCGTCCGAGGATCTGCTCCCTGGCCTCCGCGCCGATCACCCTGTGGAATTCGCGGACCATCTCCGGGTACGGGCGCGCCCCGTAGGCCGTGCCGAGGATGTAATGGGTCGTCCGGACGTTGGTGACCCAGTCGCGCANNTGCTGGCCCGCGCCCGTCTCGGCAATGACCCTCTTCTTGCCCATGCGCAGGGCGAGGAGCGCCTGCCCGATGGCGTTGTTGATCTTGTGGGCCCCGGTGTGGAGCAGGTCCTCGCGCTTGAGGTAGATCTTCGCGCCGCCGCAGTGGCGCGTGAGGCGGTCGGCAAGGTAGAGCGGCGTCGGGCGGCCGGCGAATTCCGCGAGGTGGCGCCCGAGCTCACGCCTGAACTCGGGGTCCTCCCTCGCGGCACGGTAGACGCCCTCCAGCTCCTCGAGGGCCGACATGAGGGTCTCGGGCACGAAGATGCCCCCGTAGGGCCCGAAATGCCCGGCCGGGTCGGGAAGCGAGAAGCGGTCGGTTCGGGTCGCGTCTGGGGCTGGCATGCGGCCCCCACCCTTGGATCGGCGGGGCGGCGTGGCAAGACGCCATCGGCCGGGTTCTTTCCTTGTACATTTCCCGATTCCCGGCATTTTTGCGGACGCGCCAACCCCGTTAGCCGGCGCCCGCCCGCATCCCCGGGCGGATTCACTCGAACCCCTATCGACGATGAAAATGAAGCTTATTGCCGCTGCCGTCCTCATCTCGTCCTCGGCCCTTGCCGCGGACTCGAATCCCCTGGGGCTTCAGCTCTGGAGCCTAAGGAACCAGATGCAGGCGAGCGTGCCTGCGGGCATGGACCTGGTCAGGTCGTTCGGGTTCACGGTCGTTGAGTCCGCCGGGACCTACGGCCTAACCCCCAAGGAATTCAGGGCGCTGGCCGACGCGCACGGCCTGAAGATCGTGTGCGGGCACTTCCCGTACGAACGCCTCGAGAAGGACCTGGACGGCGTCATCGCGGAAGCGAAGACCCTGGGCGTCTCGAACGTCATTGTCGCCTGGGTGCCCCACACCGGGGATTTCACCGTCGAGAACGCGCACGTCGCAGCCCAGAACTTCAACAAGTTCGGGGCCGCCCTGAAGGCCCAGGGGATGGGCTTCGGCTTCCACACGCATGGCTATGAGTTCAAGCCGCTCGCCGACGGTACCTCCGCCTACGACGTGCTGCTGAAGGAAACCGACCCCGGCCTCGTGTTCGTCGAGATGGATGTCTACTGGGTCGTGGCCGCCGGCCAGGATCCGGTCAAGCTCCTCCAGAAGAACCCGGATCGGTACAAGATGTTTCACGTAAAGGATATGCGCAGGGGAGCGACCCAGGTCGGCTACACCGGTGGGACGCCCGTCGAGGACAACGTCGCCGTCGGCCAGGGCAGGATGGACTGGCCCGCGATCCTTTCAGAGGGAAAGAAGGACGGCGCGGTCGTCTCCTTCATCGAGGACGAGACCTCCGATCCCGTGAAGAACATCCCGACCAGCCTGGCCTACCTCGCCACCCTCGGACTGAAACCCTGAACCCCCTCCATGAACGCCAACCGCCTCTTCCTCGCCAGCAAGATCGCCCTGATCGTCACCGCCATGAGCTTCGCCATCAGGGGCGGAGCGGCGGGCGCCTGGGCGGCCCAGTTCAACCTCTCGCATGAGCAGGTCGGCTGGGTGAACGGGGCCGCGTTCTGGGGATTCACGCTTGCGATGGTGTTTGGCGGGCCGCTCTGCGACGCGGTGGGGCTCGGGCGCATCGTCACCTTCGCGTTCGCCGGGCATATCGCGGGGATCCTCCTGACGATCTTCGCGTGGAACTACTGGAGCCTGTACGCGGGCACCCTCATCTTCGGCATCGCCAACGGCTCGGTCGAGGCGGCGTGCAACCCCCTGATCACGACCCTCTATCCCAACGACAAGACGACAAAGCTGAACCATTTCCACGTATGGTTTCCGGGCGGCATCGTTATAGGCGGCGTCGTCTCCTTCATCCTCGCCAAGGCGGGCCTCGGCTGGAAGCCCCAGTTCGCGACGATGCTGATCCCGCTGGCGGTCTACGGGACCATGTTCCTGGGCCAGGCCTTTCCCAAGACCGAGCGCGTCCAGCGCGGCATCTCGACGGGCTCCATGTGGGCCGCGTGCTTCAAC
Source organism: Opitutaceae bacterium (assembly GCA_003151495.1). Classification (GTDB taxonomy): domain Bacteria; phylum Verrucomicrobiota; class Verrucomicrobiia; order Opitutales; family Opitutaceae; genus Palsa-1447. The sequence continues at coordinate 2,089 of PLXR01000046.1, read as the reverse complement.
CCGATGTTCCTCGTCATGGTCGTGTGCATGCTCATGACCGCGACCTCCGAGCTCGTCCCCGGCCAGTGGATCCCGGACATCCTCACGAACGCCGGGGTCTCCGGCATCCTCGTCCTTGCGTTCATCAACGGGGTGATGGCCATAGGCCGCTCCTGCGCGGGCACCTTCGTCCACAAGTTCTCCCCCATCGGGATGCTGATCATCAGCACCGTGCTGAGCGCTGCGGGCCTCTTCGCCATGAGCAAGGCCTCGGGCGGGATGCTCTTCGGGGCGGCGTTCATCTTCGCCCTGGGGGTCTGCTTCTTCTGGCCGACCATGCTCGGCTACACGAACGAGCGCTTCCCGAACACGGGCGCGCTCGGCCTCTCGATCATGGGCGGCGCCGGGATGCTCGCGGTCAACTTCATGCTGGCCGTCGCCGGCAACAACATCGACAAGGGGATAGCGCTCAGGATCCCGGCCGGCCAGACGAAGGACACGCTCGCTTCGGCGGCCGACGGGACCGACCTCCACGCCCTCTGGATGAACATCCAGGGCGCGGCCGGGCTCCACACGCTCGGGCGAATCGCCGTCCTCCCTGTCGTCCTGTTCGTCGTCTTCGTCGTGATCAAGCTCACGGGGCCGAAGGCGCAGGCCCGCTCCTGAGGCGGGATCAGCCCGCCGCCATCGCCACGCCGGCCTGCCAGCCGGTCGTCCACGCCGCCTGGAAGTTGAACCCGCCGGTGATCCCGTCGATGTCGAGGACCTCGCCCGCAAGATAGAGGCCCGGGCACACGCGGCTCTCCATGGTCGCCATGTCGACCTCGGCGAGGCTCACGCCCCCGCAGGTCACGAACTCCTCCTTGTTCATGCTCTTTCCGGTGACCGCGAGCTCGCTCGCGGCGGACCGGAGCGCGAGCGAGCGCAGGCCGTCCTTCGAGGCGTTGGCCCACGTCGTATCCGCGGCGATGCCCGCCGCGGCGACCAGGCGCTCCCAGAGGCGGGCGGGGATGCCGAACGGGTTGGAGTTGGACACCCGTTTCTTCGGATGGGCGCCGCGCTCGGCGGCGAGGGCTCCGCGCACCTCCTCCTGGGAGCACGACCCGGTCCAGTTGACGGAGAGCGGGAAGCGGTAGTCGAGCGCATGCAGCTCCCGCGCCCCCCAGGCCGAGAGCCTGAGCACGGCGGGGCCGCTCAGGCCCCAGTGGGTCACGAGCACGGCCCCGACCTCGCACAGGCGGGTCCCGGCGGCCGAGACGCCCACGGACGGCGCCGAGACGCCCTCGAGGCCCCGCAGGAGCGGGTCGTCCACGTGGAAGGTGAAGAGCGAGGGCACCGGCGGGGCGATGGTGTGCCCCAGGGAGGCGGCTATCGCCAGCCCGGCCGACCCCTTCCCTCCCCCGGTCGCCAGGAGGACGCGGTCCGCCGCGACGGCCTCGCCCGTCGACAGGGTCGCGCTGAACCCGGAGCCCTCCCGCGCGAGGGCCCTCAGGGCGCTCCCCTTGAGCAGGCGCACGCCCGCCTTTCCCGCCGCCCCGACGAGGCAGTCGACCACGGTCGATGAGTCGTCCGTCACAGGAAACATCCTTCCGTCGCCCTCCGTCTTCAGCTCCACGCCCCGGTCGCCGAACCACGCCACGGTGTCGGCCGGCCCGAACCTGTGGAACGGGCCGATCAGCTCCCTCGAGCCCCTCGGGTATCCCTTCGCCATCCGCTCCGGCTCAAAGCACGCGTGGGTGACGTTGCAGCGGCCGCCGCCGGAGATCCGCACCTTCGCGAGCGTGTGGGCGGTGGCCTCGTGGAGGGTGACCTCCGCCGCGGGGTCCCTCTCGGCGCAGGTGATCGCCGCGAAATACCCCGCCGCCCCGCCGCCCGCGACCAGGACCCTCCTTCGCCCGCCCATGGTTCCCCCTGGCATCCCGGGGTCAGGAGCGCTTGACGGTCACCAGCGTGACGTCGTCGCGTTGGACCGTGCTCCCTGTGAATCGCCGGATGCTCTCGAGCACGCCGTCGTTGATCTCGCGCGCCGGGCGCATGTGGAGCGCGCGCACCACGTCCGCCAGCCGGGCGCTCGAGTACTCCTTCTCCTCCTCGTTGGGCGCCTCGGTGA